>NZ_RKHK01000001.1:1617698-1941237 GCF_003752405.1 Bogoriella caseilytica
TTCCGAAACGCCGGCGGGCACCGCGAGTAGCCGGCGCGATGGGCGGTGGTTGGGCGGCGCAATCGCGGCCACGCCGGGAGGATCGCGGCTGCCGAGTCGCCGTCGGGCCGTGATGCCCTAGCGTGGTGCCTATGGGAATCGCGCGCGCCGCCCGTGCCCTCGAGGGCTCGATCAATCGCCGGAGCGTGGTCTACCTACGGCGCCGCGGTTGGGTTCCCCGCATCGTGGGCCTGAGCGGATATGGCTCGCATCGCAGCCTGCACGTCTTCGGGCGCGTCATCATGGCCGATCCGGACGGGCCGGACTTCTTCGACGACCTCGAGGACGATCACGCGCGGATGCCCACTCGGCCCGCCGAGGTCGCTGCCGAAGCCCAGCGCGGCTGGCGATCCTTCTTCACCGCCCAGGTGGGCTACCTGCCCGTCATAGTTCATGCCGGGGGCCAGTCGATCCGCACCACCACCGACCGCTCGGGCTACATCGACGTCCTGGTGCGCGACCACGGGCTGGAGCCGGGATGGCAGGAGGTGCAGATCGAGGCGCTCGCCGCCCGGCCGGTGACCGCCAAAGTGCTGGTGGTGGATCCCGCCGTGCGCACCGGCATCGTTTCCGACATCGATGACACGATCGTGGTGACCATGCTGCCGCGTGTCTTCATCGCAGCCTGGAACACCTTCGTGCGCTTCACCTCCGCGCGCAACGCCGTGCCGGGCATGGCCTCGCTCTACCAGCGACTGCTCGAGGAGGAGGACGGCGCCCCGATCTTCTATCTCTCCACCGGGGCCTGGAACACGGTCCCCACCCTGCGCCGTTTCATGCGCCAGCACGGCTACCCCGAGGGTCCGATGCTCATGACCAACTGGGGCCCCACTCCCACCGGGCTCTTTCGCAGCGGAGTGGAGCACAAACGCGTCCAGCTCCGGAACCTCATGATCACCTTCCCTGAGATCCGCTGGGTGCTCGTGGGCGATGACGGCCAGCACGACCCCATGGTTTACGACGAGATTGCGCGGGAGCACCCTCGGAAAGTGACGGCGGTCGCGATCCGTGAGCTGACCCCCACCGAGCAGGTGCTCGCCCACGGCACGCCCGAGGCCATCGAGCAGCCGCCCGCGATCCGCAACGCCTCGGCCGAGCACGGGGTGCCGACGGTGCGGGGCCGAGACGGCTACGCTCTGGCCACCCTCCTGCCCGAGGTGGTCGACGAACGCCACGCGGCCGAGGAGCGGCGGCTCACGAACTGACGGTCCCGCCGCCGTCCTCGGCGCGGCGCAGCCACGCCAGCACCCCGGAGACGTGGGAGAGCGTGCGTGCGGAGGCAAGCTGGTCATCACCGGCGGCGATGGCATCCACGATCGCTTGATGTTCAGCGAGGGTGCGGGCCACCGCATCGTCCTCGGTGAGGCCGCGCCAGATCCGCGCCCGGGCCGTGGGCATGGAGATGGATTCGATGATGGAGGCCAGGACGGAGTTGCCGGCGCCGCGCGCCACGGCTGCGTGGAAGGTGACGTCGTGGCTCACCAGATCCGTGACATCGGTGGCCGAGCTGGACTCCTCGATCAGCGCGCGTAGGTCACGCACCGATGCTTCGGTCATGGTGCGTGCCGCGAGCGCGGCCGCCGCCGGTTCGAGAATCCGCCGGACCTCGAAGAACTCGATCACCCCGGCGTCCTGGCGGAACTCCAGCAGGAAGTTCAGGGCCTCGATGAGGTTCTCCGGACTCATCTCCGAGACGTAGGTGCCATCGCCCTGGCGGACGTCCAGGATCCGCACCAGGCTGAGGGCGCGCACGGCCTCGCGCAAGGAGTTGCGAGAGACCCCGACGGCGGCGGCGAGATCGGCTTCACGGGGCAGGCGATCCCCCGGTTGCAGCTCGCCGGAGCGGATCATGGCCTTGATGGCCGCGATGGCGTCATCGGTCACGGCCATGGCATCTCCTCATCGGCGGCGAAATGGTGTGCGGTTCAGGTGAGCAGGATGGCACGTCGCTGGCGAGACGAAACATCGGAGGTCTTGGGCCATTATAGGTGGGAGCAATCCACCTCAAGGAGCACGATCATGCCGGAGCCGCAGAGTACGCCGGGGTCTGCCGCCCCCCTCACCGACACGCATCTCCATGTCTGGGACCTGCGTGGCGGCCCCTATGGCGTGAGTTATCCGTGGCTGACCTCGGGGCCGCTGCGCCGCACGCACACCTGGGCCGAAGTGCAGCCGCAGCTCTGCGCAGCAGGTGTGGAGCGCGTGGTGCTGGTCCAGGCCTCTGATCAGCTTGCCGAGACCGACGAGCTGCTGCGGGTCGCCCGCGAAGCCCGGCTTCCCGCCGCAGGCCACGGCGGCGCCTCCCCCGTGTCCGCTGAGCCTGTGGAGGTGGCCGTCGTGGGATGGCTACCCCTGGCTGATGCCGCAGCGGTGGAACGGGAGATCGACCGGCGGCCGGCCACCGAACTCGTGGGGGTGCGCCACCTCATCCACGATGAACCCGACGATCGCTGGATGCTGCGCTCCGACGTCGCTGCCGGTATGGCAGTGCTCGAAGCGCAGGGACTGGCTTTTGACGCCGTGGCGGAACGCCCCGATCTCCTCGCACAGCTTCCCGAGGTCGCGAAGCGTCATCCCGGTCTGCCGATCGTGCTCGACCATCTGGGCAAACCGCCGATCACTGCCGGGTGGGGGAGTGAGGAGGCTGCGCTGTGGAGAGCGCAGATTCGGCAGGTAGCCGCGCATCCGCAGGTGGCTGCCAAGTTTTCTGGTCTGGCGACGATCACGGCCGAGGCGCAGGAGTGGCGCCCGTATCTCGACCATGCACTGGAGTCCTTCGGCACCGGCCGCCTCATGCTCGGCAGTGACTGGCCGGTCTCCACTCTCGCCGGCGAGTACGCCGACATCATGGGTGCCCAGGTCAGCCTTCTGGCTGAGCTGAGTGAGAGGGAGCGGCGGGCCATCGGTCACGAGAACGCCCACCGGATCTACCGCCTGGCACCAGCCGCCTGATCTGGCTCCGGGGGTGCCACTGGCGCCTGTGCCGCTCCGTGTGCTAGACATCGGATGTTTAGACATCGGATGTTTCTAGGATCAGACGGCAAGGCCTGCTCGTGGGGCAGGCTCTGAAGGGACCACCGCACATGGCGACCATCACCGCTCTGGAGACCAGGGATGTCCGCTTCCCGACCTCGAGGCACCTCGACGGCTCGGACGCGATGAACCCTGATCCGGACTACTCGGCCGCCTATGTGGTGCTGCGCACCGACGAGCCGACCGCCAGTGGCGAGCCGCTATGTGGCTACGGGCTGGTCTTCACCATCGGGCGCGGCAACGACGTGCAGACCGCCGCCCTCCAGACACTCGCCGGGCACGTGGTCGGTATGGACGTCGAGGCACTCACCTCCGACCTCGGTGGTTTCTCCCGGCACCTGACCGGGGACTCCCAGCTGCGCTGGCTGGGCCCGGAGAAGGGCGTGATGCACATGGCCATCGGCGGCGTGGTCAACGCCGCCTGGGATCTGGCCTCGCGTCGTGCCGGCCAGCCGCTGTGGCGCTTTATCGCCGAGATGAATCCCGCACAGCTCGTGGACTGCGTGGACTGGCGCTACCTCTCCGATGCCCTCACCCGGGAGGAAGCGCTCGCCATGCTCGAGGAGGCCGCCGCCGGGCGCGCCGAGCGGATGTCTGAGCTGGAGAGCCGCGGCTACCCCGCCTACACGACCTCGCCGGGTTGGCTGGGGTACTCGGATGAGAAGCTCGCTCGGCTGTGCCGCGAGGCCGTCGAGGAGGGGTACCGCACCATCAAGCTCAAGGTGGGTCTCTCGCTGGAGGACGACCTCCGGCGTCTGCAGATTGCCCGCGACGCTGTCGGGCCCGGCGTAGACCTCGCTGTGGACGCCAACCAGCGCTGGGATGTGGCCGAGGCAGTGGAGTGGATGAACGCGCTCGCCTCCTACGATCTCGCCTGGATCGAGGAGCCCACCAGCCCGGACGACGTTCTCGGCCATGCGGCGATCCGACGCTCCATCAGCACGCCGGTGTCCACCGGTGAGCACACCCACAACCGGGTGATGTTCAAGCAGCTGTTCCAGGCCGAGGCCGTGGACCTGATCCAGATCGATGCCGCGCGCGTGGGCGGGGTCAATGAGAATCTCGCCATCCTGTTGCTGGCTCGGAAGTTCGGCGTGCGCGTCTTCCCCCACGCCGGGGGAGTGGGGCTGTGTGAACTCGTCCAGCACCTGGCCATGGCCGATTTTGTCGCGATCTCCGCGTCCATGGAGGACCGCGCCGTGGAATACGTCGATCACCTCCACGAGCACTTCACTGCTCCGGTGCGCATCGCCGGCGGGCGCTATCTGCCGCCCACCGAGCCGGGAATGGGCGCGGAACTCCGGGCCCAGTCGGTGGAGGAGCACACCTACCCCAGCGGCATCATCTGGCGTGAGGACGCGCAGACCACGGCCACGACTGACATGAAGGAGCCCGCACGATGACTGATTTCGCCGGCCTCACCGCCGTGGTCACCGGGGGCGCCTCGGGGATCGGCCTGGCCACCGCCCGGCTGCTCGCCGGGCGGGGCGCCCAGGTGGCCGTGCTGGACCTGCCCGCCAGCATTGACGCCGGACTCGAGGAGCCACTCGCCGGCTTCACCGCCGACGTCACCGACGACACCTCCGTCCGCACCGCGATCAGCGCCGTCGCCGAGCACTTCGGCGGTATCGACATCGTGATCAACAACGCGGGCATCGGCGCCCAGGGCACCATCGAGGAGAACGAGGACGCCGAGTGGCTCCGGGTGCTGGACGTCAACGTGCTCGGCATGGTCCGCGTGGCCCGGGCCGCGTTGCCCTACCTGCGTCACTCCTCGCATGCGGCGATCGTGAACACCTGCTCCATCGCGGCCAGTGCCGGGCTGCCGCGCCGGGCGCTGTACGCGGCTTCCAAAGGCGCCGTCTACTCCCTGACCCTCGCCATGGCCGCTGACCACGTCCGTGAGGGCGTGCGGGTGAACTGCGTGAATCCCGGCACCGTGGAAACACCCTGGGTGGGGCGGTTGCTGGACAGCGCTGCCGAGCCCGCCGCCGAGCGGGCCGCGCTGGAGGCCAGGCAGCCCCATGGCCGCCTGGTCTCTGCCGAGGAGGTGGCCGCCGCGGTCGCCTATCTCGCCTCCCCGGATGCGGGGTCGACCACCGGCACCTCCCTGGCCGTCGACGGCGGCATGGATGGCCTGCGGGTCCGCGCGCCCGGTCAGTGAACAACCCCCGGGCCGGTAGGGCCGGCGGTGACACCCTGGGTAGTGGCCCGCCCAGCCCTCCCGATAAGGACCTGCGATGACCATGCATCTCTTTCCCACTCCCCGTCACCTCACCGTGACCGGCGGTCCCGCCCCGGCCACGGAGGCGCCCATCACCGTCGACCACGATCCGGCGCTCCCCGCTCAGGGATACCGGCTGGAGTACGGGCCGGGGCAGGTTCGGCTCAGCTACGCCGACGCCGCCGGCCTGCGCTACGCCCAGCAGACCCTGGACCAGCTGCGCGCCCAGCCCACCGACCGTCAGCACGCCGTCGTGGTCGAGGACTGGCCCGACTTCGCCCGGCGAGGCTTCATGCTGGACGTCTCGCGCGACCGTGTGCCCACCCGAGGCGCGCTGGCGCGGTTGGTGGAGATCCTGGCGCTGGCCCGGTACAACCAGCTCGAGCTGTACACCGAGCACACCTTCGCCTACGCCGGTCATGAGGAGGTCTGGCGGGACGCCTCGCCGATCACCCCGGGGGATCTGCACTGGCTGGAGGGCCAGTGCCTGGCTCGCGGCATCGAGCTGGTGGCCAACCAGAACACCTTCGGCCACTGGGAGCGATGGCTCTCGCACGAGACCTACCTGCCCCGCGCCGAGAACGTGGAGCCGCAGAGCTTCGCCGGCCTCATCCGGGCGCCCTCCACCCTGGCGCCCACCGCGGAGAACGCCGAGTTCGTCACCGAACTCCTCACTGAACTCACCGGAAACTTGCGGTCACGCCGTCTGAACATCGGCGCGGACGAGACCTGGGAACTCGGCACCGGCGTGAGCAAGGACCGGGCGGAGGCTGAGGGGCTGGGGCCGGTCTTCCTCGACTACGTGGACCAGGTGGCCCGCCCGTGGACCGAGGCCGGGTACACGGTGGAGTTCTGGGCGGACATCCTCACCGCTCACCCCGAGGTCATCGACCGTATCCCTGCGGGCACCGTGCCGATCGTGTGGCAGTACGACTCCCCGGAGCACATGCGCGCCGTCGCAGCGCTGATGAGCGAGAGCGAACGGACCGCTCTCCTGGCCCACGGCACCGACCCGGACGAGATCATGGGCTTCGCCCCGCGGGCCCAGGCACTGGTCGATGCCGGCCAACCCTTCTGGGTGGCGCCGGGCACCGGCACCTGGCTGTCGTTGATCGGCCGGCTCGACAACGCGGTGGGCAACATCCTCGACGCCGCCGAAGTGGGCACCGCCCACGACAGCGAGGGCTTCCTGCTCACCTGCTGGGGCGACCGCGGCCACTACGACCCGCCCCCGGTGACCTATGGCCCGATCCTCTTCGCCGGCGCCGTCTCCTGGTCGCTCCGGGCCAACCGGGACCTCGACATCGCCGCCGCGCTCGACGGTGTCTTCGAGGACAGCGCCGGTGAGCTGGGGCAGCTGCTGGTCGATCTGGGCCGGGTGGCGAGCAACTTGCCTCCGGTGCGCAATGCCAGCCCGCTCTTCGAGGTGCTGCGCCATGCCGGTGCGCTGGAGCCGCACCAGTACCCCGACGCCGAACAGCTCACCGCCGCGCGCTCTGTGCTCACCGGCGCGCTGGAGGCCCTGGACCGCGCCCGCCCGGCCAGTGCCGACGGTCCCCTCGCAATCGCCGAGATCCGCCAGGCCGTGCGTTGGGCGATCTTCGCGGCGGATTTGCTGGCCTCACGGGTGCTCGAGGTGGACGCGGCCGGCGAGTACGTGGAGCCAGCCGGTGATCCGGCAGCGGCTCAGCAGCTCTCCGACCGGCTCGAGGTGTTGCTCGCCGAGCAGCAGCAGGCGTGGTTGATCTCCGCACGGCCGGGAGGCCTGCGCGACTCCCTGGCCTGGCTCGACCCACTGCGCCACGCACTGCTCGCCCGCAGCAGCGACCGCACTAGGTAGGGACTGGCGCGTACCATCCGCTGACCCGCACCTGCCGACGTGCTCCGGAGTGCCCTGGGCAGGTGCGGGCTAGCGGGAGCCTTCGATCCGGCCGGTGCGTAAGAAGTCCTGGAAGCTCTCCAGGGCCGGGCCGGGATCGATCCGCTGGCGGGTCAGCCAACCCTCGTCGTAGTAGCTGTCGAGGTAGCGATCGCCGTTGTCGCAGATGAGGGTGACCAGGCTGCCCTGTTCGCCGCGGGCGAGCATCTCGCCGATGATGCGGAAGCATGCCACGAGGTTCGTGCCGGTGGAGGCGCCGGCGCGGGCACCGGTGACGTCCGCCAACAAGCGCATGGCGGCCACTGACTCGGCGTTGGTGACCTTCTCGATGCGGTCGATGACGCTGGGCACGAAGGACGGCTCCACTCGCGGGCGCCCGATCCCCTCGATGGCCGAACCGGGCCCGGTGAGATCCGTCCGTCCCGTGCGCCAGGCCTCGGCGTAGACCGAGCCCTCGGGGTCGGCCACGGCCAGGCGGGTGGCGGTGCCGGCGTAGCGGCAGTACCGGCCGATGGTGGCGCTGGTGCCGCCGGTTCCCGCTCCGACCACGATCCATGCCGGCTCGCAGTGCCGCTCCAGTGCCATCTGCTCGAAGATGGAGGAGGCAATGCTGTTGTTCCCGCGCCAGTCCGTGACGTCGGAGGCCCGGCCGAACTGGTCGAGGAAAAACCAGTGCTGCTGGGCGCCGAGTCGCTCCGCCTCGACGTAGACGTCCGCCGGATCGTCCACGAGGTGGAAGGTGCCGCCGTGATGCTCGATGAGGGCGAGCTTGGCGGAGGAGGTGTTCCTTGGGACCACCGCGACGAAGTCCAATCCGAGCATCTGGGCGAAGTAGGCCTCGGAGACGGCGGTCGAGCCCGAGGAGGCCTCCACCAGGGTGGTGCCGGCGTGAATGTCGCCGTTGACCAGCCCGAAGAGGATCAGCGAGCGGGCAAGGCGGTGCTTGAGGGAGCCGGTGGGGTGGACCGACTCGTCCTTGAGGTAGAGGTCCACCCCCCACTGCGCAGGCAGGGGGAAGACCCGCAGATGCGTATCAGCGCTGCGATTGGCGTCCGCCTGGACGATCCGTACCGCCTCGGACACCCACGCGCGGTCAGCGCTCATCCGCTCGGTGACCCGTCGTTGCCCCATGTTCTGATCAGCTCTCAAGGAGTTCGGCCGCTCGGCGGGCCAGCCCGGTGCGGTCGGCCTTGTTGACGCCGGTGAGCGGCATGTCATCCAGTATCCAGACCCGGCGCGGATGGGCGTAGGGCTCGAGGTGGTCGAGCACATGCTGCTTCAACTCGCCCTCAGCGGCCTGCTGCCCGGGCTGCAGCGTCACGAAGGCCACCGGCTTGAATCCCTTGACGGCATCCAGGACGGGAACGACCACGGCCTCGCGCACGGCGCGGTGCTCTTCGAGCACCTGCTCGACGGCGCGGGGGTAGACGTTCTCGCCGCCGCAGACGAACATGTCGTCCTCGCGGCCCTGGAAGGTGTAGAACCCGTCCTCGTCCACGGCGAAGACATCCTTGGTGTGGTGGAAGCCGTCCTCGGTGACCGGAGGGACCAGATCGGGCCGGTGGTGGTAGCCGGACATCAGCGCCGGAGAACGGACCTCCAGCACCCCGCGATCGTGACGGACCGCGCCGTCCGGGCCCACCAAGCGGACCTCCACCGCCGGATGGGGCACGCCCACGGAGCCGTCGGGAGTGGGCAGGCCCTCCGGGTGGGGTCCGAAGACCACCGGTCCGGACTCGGTGGTACCGAAACCGTGCTTGATCCGCGCCTCGGGGAAAGCCTGCCGCAGGCGCGGGAAGAGCCCTGAGGCGGCCGGGGCGGAGCCGAGATAGATCTCCTGCACCGAGTTGAGGTCGTGCGCTGCGACGAGCTCGGGCCGCTGCAGGATCAGTTCGAACATGGGGGCCACTCCGGAGAGCCGCGTGATCCGGTGCGCACTGACGGCGGCGAGGAAGGCGGCCGGCTCGAAGCGGTTCAGCACCACCACGGTGGCGCCGGCGTACAGGGCGCGCTGGGAGTTGCTCAGCGCGTTCATGTGATACATCGGCGCCGCGATGAGCACTCGCGCAGCACCCGGAGCGGTGGGCACTGCGAGCTGATCGATCACCCAGGAGTGGCTGCGGTGGGAGAGCCGCACGCCCTTGGGTAGGCCGGTGGAGCCGGAGGTGAACAGCACCATGGCGTCGTCCTCGGGTGACACCGCCACGGTCTCGAAGGTGGCCGGTGCCACCGGCGCCGCGAGGTCGGCCACCGGCACGCCGACGTCGCCGATCCTGGCGCCGGTCCGCTCGCGGCCGTCGACCAGCAGCAGCGAGAGCTCGGAGACCGCGATGAGTTCGCGGGCCCCCTCGGTGGGGAGTTTCGGACTGATCGGCACCGCCACGGCCCCCATGCGCTGGATGGCGTAGAAGGCCACCAGCCACTCGGGCGAGTTCTCCGCCAGCACGCCCACGGCCTGCCCGCGCGTGACACGGCCGTGCAGGTCCGCGGCGCGGGACTGCACGGCGGCCTCGAACTCGGCGTAGCTCCACTGGCGGCCCGAGGCCCCCGCGGCGATCAGCGCGGGAGCCTCGGGGCGGTCGCCGGCCACGCGGTCGGCGATGTTGGCCGTGGTGGTGCGGGCGGACATGGTGCTTCTTCAGTCCTTCTTCTGAGTCGCGAAAGAGGCGTAGGTGCCGCGGCCGACGGCGATCTTCTTGCCGGCGGCGTCCAGCACCTCGGCCTCAGCCACCGTCAGCGAGCGGCCGGCGCGCACGATGTGCGCCCGCACGGTGAGGTCGCCGGGCTTGGCGGGGCGCAGGTAGTGAATGGTGAAGTCGATGGTGGGCGCTGGGTCGGACTGGGTGGCCACGAGCGACCAGTCCGCCGCGAGGTCGAGCAACGAGGCGACCACCCCGCCGTGGGTGATGCCGGTGGAGTTGGCCCACTCCTGGCGCCAGGCGGCCTGCAGTTCCAGGCTGTCCTCGCTCACAGCGGTGACGGTCAGGCCCAGCCACTCGTGGAAGGGAGCCTTGCGCAGGCGCTCCTGGAGCGCCTCGGCGGTCAGTGCCTGCTCGCTCATCGGGCCACCTCCGCCCAGGGCTCGATCACGATCTTGCCCAGGACTTCACGATCCCGCACCTTGCGCAATCCTTCGATGGACTCGCTGAGCGGCAGGACGTGGCTGACCGGCGGGTCGATCTCTCCGGCGGCGCACATCTCCAGCAGCGCCTCGAAGTCCTCGGTGCGGAAGCTGTTGGAGCCGATGATCCGCAGCTCGAAGGACCAGATGAACCGCAGGTCCTCCTTCGGGTCGTAGCCGGCGGTCGCACCGCAGACCAGGATGGCGCCGCCCAGCTTGACCGAGCGGAGCGTGGGAGCCCAGGTGTCACCACCGGTGAAGTTGATGACGACGTCGACGCCGCCGGTGCCCTTGAGGCGGTGCGGCTTGCCGTAGTGGGCCTTGACCCAGTCGAGGAAGTTCTCCTCGCGGTAGTTGATGACCTCGTCCGCGCCCATCTCCAGCAGGGCCTGGCACTTCTCGTCCGAGCCGGCGGCAGCGATCACGTGAGCGCCGAGCTTCTTGCACAGCACTACCGAGGCGGTGCCGACTCCGCCGGAGGCGCCGAGGATGAGGACCTTGTCGCCCGCCTTGACCTCGCCCTTGCCCATGATCATGCGGTGCGCGGTGCCGTAGGCCACCGGCAGGGCAGCGGCCTGCACGTCGGTGACGCCCTCGGGGATGCGGATGAGCTGGGAGGCGTGGACCAGGGCGTACTCGGCCATCCCGCCGTCGAGCATCTCGCCCATCAGGCCCTTTTCCGGGTGCCGCGGATGCACCAGTACGCGGTCGCCGGCCTGCCAACCGGACACGTCCTCGGCCACCTCAGTGACCTCACCGGCGAGGTCGAGCCCGGGGACGATCGGGAGCGGGACCTTGATGCCTGGCATCCCGTTGACGGTGAAGAGGTCGTGGTAGTTGTACGAGCTCGCGGTGACCTTGAGCACCACGTGCCCGGCAGCGAGCTGTGGGCGGGGGTGGTCGTCGACCACCGTGAGCTGATCGAGGTCGCCGTGCTCGCTGAGAACGAGCGCCTTCATGGTGTCCGGCACAGTAGGAATCCCTTCGTGGTGCGAATCAATTCACATTCTACATTCGCAGTATTTCGCGGGCGTGAATCTTCCGGTGGCCCGCGAATAGTGTTCATCACGTCTGGTGATGTGATTGCTGCAATTCATGTCCAGTGTAGGAATGAATCGAGCCCGGCGCCGATCGGTCCGGCAGGCGGGCGTCCGGTGAGGTGGATCCCCTCCAGCCCCGTGCCCGCGGCCGACCACCGCACCTGGACGCCGGCCAGCAGCATCCCCTCCGCGGCCGTGTCGGCGCCCAGCAGCGCGTAGGTGCGCAGCACCGCGTCGTCGGTCCCGGCGAGGTCCAGGCACTGCAGGGCGGGTTCCTCCGGCCCGGAGACGACGTCGTTCGGAGTGTCCCAGGTGATGAGGAAAGGAAAGGGGGTCCGCCACTGGGTGGGCCCCACGTAGAGATTGCGCCAGGTGAGGACCGCGCCGTCGGGGTTCTGCCGTTGCATGTCCACCGGGCCGGTCACGGCCTGCCCGGCGGCCTCAAGGGCAGCGCCGGCTTGCGCGACGTCGGGAACCTGGAGGGCGAAACCGAGCGGTGCGACGGCGGCGTCGGCCAGGGCATCGGCCACCTGGGCCCGGTTGGGTGAGTGGGCCCGGGCGAGTTCGGCATCGGTGACCGTCAGGAGTTCGAGGTACCCCTCGGCGAGCGCGAAGAGGCTGTTGGCGGTGCCGCGGCCGGTGTGCTCCCCGCCCCCGCAATGCCGGAGGCCGGCAGCCACCAGCGCCGCCGTGGCCCTGTCGAGGTCGCGCACCCCGATCACGGCGTGGTCGAAGCGGACGTCACTCGGTGTCAGCACCGGTCGCGGGCCGGGGGCGGTGTGGTCGGTCATCATGTTCTCCTCCATCGGGTGGCCAGGGCCAGGACGGCGGCCAGGGCGAAGGCAGCGGCACAGACCCACCATGCCGTGGTGTACCCCGCGCCGTCGATGATCCAGCCCACCACCAGTGGGCCGATCCCGGCACCGAAAGCGGCGCCGCCGTACGTCACCCCGGTGGCCCGGCCGGGTGCCTCGGGGTTGTTCCGCACCACGTACAGGTCGATCAGGCCGGTCCAGCCCCAGCCCACCGCGTAACCGAGGATGACTGCGGCCAGCACCAGCCAGGTCGCCCCGGCCAGGGCGAAGATGCTCAGCGCGGTGGCTCCGCCGAGGATCATCACCGAGATCAAGGGGAGCATCGGCAATCGCCAGCGATCAGCACTTACGCCCAGCAGGACGCGGGCCAGCACCGAGCTCAGGCCGCCGAGCAGCCCCATGGTGCCCGCGGTCGCGGCGGAGGTGTGCTCGGCGGTGAGGAAGAGAATGAGGAAGGTGGCCATCGCGGTGGCTGCGCCCATCCCGAGGATGTTCGCCACCGCCAGCAACCGCAGCTCCCGGCGCTGGTTCGCGCTCAGGGATGCTTCGCCGCCGGCCGGCGGGTGCACCTTGCGGCGTTCGCTCAGTACTCCGGCCAGCGCCAGTGCGGCGAGCCCGGCGAAGACCGCGAAGAGGTAGCGCCAGCCCGCGGTCAGTGCGACCGCCGGGACCGCGGCCCCGGCCAGTGCGGAGGCCAGAGGCAGGGAGGAGCGGCGAACGCCGAAGGCCACGCCCTGTCGGGAGCGGCCCACCGCGCCGGAGAGGTGCACGTTAGCGCCGAGCTGCGCCATGCTGTTCGCAATGCCCGCCACCGGCATCAGCAGCAGGACCATGCTTCGCGAGGGTGCCAGCGCCACCGCGGCCATGAACACGACGCACGCCGCGGCCGCCACCGCCATGGGCCGCCGCGAGCCCCACCGCCCCACCAGGCCACCGATGCTCGGACCGAGGAAGGCGGCGACCACGTAGAACAGTGCGACGGAGAGCCCCAGATCCGCCGGGCCGAAGTCGATCGACTCCTGCATGAACACCGCGGCAGCGCCCAGCGTGAACACCGGAGCCACGCCGAGTGTGGCCACCGCAGTGGCCACGGCGATGGCGACCACCTGGGCACCGGCCGATGCCGGCGAGCCTCCTGCGGAGCCCGCGCTCACGCCGGAATGCTGGACTGTTGCGCGGCGCGGCGCTTGGCCCGCCACGTGCTGAACAGCGACAGCGCCAGCAGCAGCACGGCGAGACCGAGGATGCCCGCTGAGATCGGCCGGGTGAGGAAGACGGTGGGGTCGTCGTTGTTGAGCATCAGCCCGCGGCGCAGGTTGGACTCCAGGATGGGCCCGAGGATGAGCCCGAGGGCCAGCGCTGCCACCGGGTAGTCGTACCGCACCATCAGGTAGCCGATCACCCCGAAGATCAGGGTGATCCACAGCAGGTAGGTCTGACCGGTGGCGATGAAGGCGCCGGTGAAGGACAGGGTCGCGATGGCTGGCAGCAGGACAGTGCGGGGCAGGAGCGCCACGCTGGCCAGCGGCTTGGCCAGTGCCAGGCCCATGATCACCATGGCCACGTTCGCCAGCAGCATGCCGGCGAAGAGCGGGTACACCAGGTCGGAACCGGAGCTCTCGAAGAGGCGCGGCCCGGGATTGATGCCCTGGATGATCAGGGCGCCCAGCATGACTGCGGTGGTGGCGTCGCCGGGGATGCCCAGCGTCAGCAGCGGCACCATGGCCCCGCCCGTCATGCCGCTGTTGGCGGCATCGGGGGCCGCCACGCCCTCGATGGACCCCTTACCGAACTCCTCGGGGTGCTTGGACTTCCGCTTGGCGTCACCGTAGGCGAGGTAGGAGGCCATGGATCCGCCCCCGCCGGGCAGGATGCCCACGATCGTGCCGAGCACGGAACCACGCAGCACCGGGCGGAGGGTGCGGCGCATGTCCGGGCGGGTGGGCATCACCCGCCCGATGGAGGACACCACCCGGGTCTTGCGGCCGGGGACCCCGGCCAGGCGCAGCACCTCGGCCATGGCGAAGACGCCGATGATCGCGGCGAGGAAGGGCACCCCGAGCCGCAGCTCAGACTGCCCGAAGGTGAAGCGCGGCAGGTTGGTCAACGGATCGGTGCCGATCACGCCCACCACCAGACCGAAGGTGACGGCGGTCAGTGCCCGGGCGCGGGATCCGCCGCTGATGGCCACGGCCGTGGTCAGCCCGAGGATCCCGACAGCGAAGTACTCCACCGGCGAGAAGCGCAGCGCCACCGAGGCCAGCATCGGGGAGAACAGCCACAGCACCAGCACCGAGAAGACCCCGCCGACGGCGCTGGCGTAGGCGGCCAGGCCGATGGCGCGGCCGGCCTGCCCCTTCAGCGCCAGGGGGTAGCCGTCGATGATCGTCACCGCACCCGAGGGGTTACCGGGGGTGCGTAGCGTGATCGAGGTGATGGAGTTGGAGTACATGCTTCCGGCGAAGATGCCGGTGAGCATGAGCATCGAGTGCAGCGGATCGAGGTCCAGGGTCATCGGCACCAGCAGCGCGATGGCCACGGTGGCGGTCAGGCCCGGGATAACACCCACCACGATGCCGGCCAGGGCGCCGATGAGGATCCACATCAGGCTCGCGGGGGTGAACACCGCCGAGAGGATGGCGAGCAGATCCATCTAGAACACCGACCCCGAGGGCAGGCGGGCGTTGAGGACCTCGATGAAGACGAGGTGGCAGAAGACGGTCACGCCCACCCCGGCCGCCAGCCCGAGGCCGGCTCCCTTCCACGAGCGGTCCTGCAGCAGCAGGCTCAGCGCGGTGGCGTACAGCACGGTGGCCAGGTGGAAACCGATCAGCGGCATGATCACGGGGTAGAGAGTGCTGGCGCCGAGCACCGCGAGGACCCGGGTGCTGGCACCGCGGTCCTGGCTGGCGTCCTCGGTGGCGGTCTCCTGCTCGGTGGCCACGGGGCCGCTCTCCTGTGCCGCCCTCTCCCGCCCCTCCGCCGGCACGGGAGCCACTACCTCCGCATCGACGGCGGTGGACGGTTCACGGACCGCCACCACCATGGAGGAGAGGGAACCCACGGCCAGCAGGCTCGCCACCACGATCGGGTAGATGTGCCCATCCGACTCGACCAGTGGTCCGGTCATCTGGAACGCCTGCACGATGATTCCGATCGCGAAGACGAAGAGCACCCCGGGAAGGGCAAGCTTGAGCAGGGTCTCGTTCATCAGCACTCTCGGAGCGGTGGGCTGGTCGGTCAGTTCTCGGCCAAGCCCATGTCGGTCAGGAGCCCCTCGATCACCGGGCGCAGATCGTTCATGTACGCCTCGAAGTCCTCTCCGGAGCGGTAGAACGGCGTGTTGCCGGCCTGTTCGGCGGCTTCGAGGTACTCCTCGTCCTCGGCGGTCGCGGCGATCGCCTCGACCAGGGTCGCGCGGACGTCCTCGTCGAGACCGGCGGGCGCGGCGATGCCACGGAAGGAGGCGATGGGGGCGACCTCGTAGCCCAGCTCGGCGAAGGTGGGCACGTCGGGGTACTCCTCCACCCGCTCTTCGGCAAAGGTGCCGAGGATGCGCAGATCGCCGGACTCCACGTACTCCGCGGCGATGTTCGGGGTGAAGACGAACGCGTCGATGTTTCCGCCCAGCAGGTTCGTCAGCCCATCGGCGTGTCCGTCGAAGGGGGTGTACTGCCACTCGACGCCGAGCTCGCCTTCCAGTTCCGCCGGTGCCTGGTGGTCGATGCCCCCCATGCCGGAGGTGCCGATCATCAGCGAGCTGCCCTCGAGGTCCTCGGCGCTCTCGTACTCGCTGTCGGAGCGGACGTAGAAGAACAATGCCTGTTCCTCGTACTGGCCGAGGATGTCGAAGTCCTCGATGGCCGGTGCCTGCGGGTCGAGAACCTCGTTGCTGAGCACGTCGTAGGTGAGCAGCCCGATGTTGTAGCCGTCGTTGGAGTCCTGGGCGAGACTGCCCCAGCCCAGGGAGCCGTTGGCGCCGGGCTCGTTGGCGGGGGTGATGGAGACACCCAGGTGATCCTCGAGGTGGCTCGCGAAGAGCCGGGAGGACAGGTCGGAGCCCCCGCCGGCGGTCCAGGGGATCATCATCTCCAGCGAACCGGTCGGGTAGTCTTCGGCATCCTCGGAGCAGGCGGCCAGAGTGAGCAGGCTCCCCGCGGCCAGCAGGACGACCGCGCGATGACCGGTGCGGCGCGCGGCTGAAAGATCAGTAAACCCGTGCATTCTTCAACCTCCTGATGAAGCCATTCCCATTGTCTGGGCTGTGGTTCGTGTGAGAACCTGCGAGTCCGTCGCAAAACTAACGCCGCGACATTTCGATTGGATTTCCTCCCGGCGTCCTTTGAGATAAAAGGCCCGCCCGGCAGGCACGGCTTGCAATGTACTCCATAACGGAGAGTTATGGGGATGCGGACGGATGGTGGACCGCTGTGTGGATGGCCACCACGGCCGCGATGCCGAGGGGTGCCCTTGCCAGGCGTCGCGTGCTGAGGCGGCCGTAGCATGAGGTGGTGGCCATGACCGTGCCCGGTGGGCAACCCGAGATCGACCTGCACTCGATCCGGATCATCCACGCGCTGGAGGAGACCGGTTCGATCACGGCCGCCGCGCGCCTGCTCGGCTCCAGCCAGCCGGCGGTGAGTCAGCACCTCCAGCGCGCCGAGGCCAGGTTGGGCATCTCCCTGGTGATCCGCACCGGGCGTCAGGTGCGGCTGTCTGAGGCTGGTGAGGTGGTCGCCCGTGCCGCGCCGGAGATCCTCCGCGCCCTCGATGCCGCAGGACAGGAACTCGCCGGCTTGCAGTCGCTCCGGTCAGGGAAGGTCCGCATGGTGGCCTTCGCCACCGCGTCGTCCACGCTGATCCCCACGATCTTCGGCGAGCTCCGGCGCACTGCGCCCGGGGTGGCGGTGAGCTATGCCGAGGCCGAGCCCAAGGAGGCGACCCGGCAGGTGCTCGACGGCGAGGCCGATCTGGCCTTGGTCCCCAGCTATCCGGGTGAGCCCATGGATGCCGCGGCGCTCGCCGGCCGCGGGCTGATCGCCCTGCCCCGCTTCGTGGACGAGATGCTTCTTGTCCTCCCGGCGGGGCACCCCCTGGCGGCCCAGCAGCTGGTC
This sequence comes from Bogoriella caseilytica, assembly GCF_003752405.1. NCBI lineage: Bacteria > Bacillati > Actinomycetota > Actinomycetes > Allobogoriellales > Allobogoriellaceae > Allobogoriella > Allobogoriella caseilytica. The sequence continues at coordinate 1,634,964 of NZ_RKHK01000001.1, forward strand.
GAGCTCTCCGCCCTGGAGGACGACGAGTGGATTGCCGGATGCCCGCGCTGCCGGCATCACGTGATCCACGCCTGCCAGCATCTGGGCTTCGAGCCGAACATCGCCTTCGAGACAGACAACTTCGGCGCAGTGGTTGCCATGGTCGCCGCCGGCCTCGGCGTGGCGATCCTGCCCCGGCTGGCCCTGGAGAGCACCGTGCTGCCCGCCGGCGCGGTGGTGCGCCCGGTGACGCCGCCCTCCAGCCGGGAGATCTACCTGGTGGTTCCGCGCGATTTGCTTGAGTCCCGCCCGGTCGCGGCGGTGATGAGTGCCATCACCGGGATGAGCGGCTCCCCCTGGCGGCTCTCGGCTGCCGATGGTGAGGCGCCGGAGGGTGGCCCCCCGCCCCACGAACCTCTCGCATCGGACGACGAGGGCGTGGCCGTCACCTGACGGCCACGCCCCGGCCCTCGCGAGCGGTCAGCCCTGCGCTCGGAGCGCGACGGCGAAGGCGTAGCTCCCCGGCACCAGCTGGTGGCTCGGCAGGACGCCTGGCCCGCAGGAACCCGTGCCGATCCCGTACTGCGCCGCATCCAGGTACAGGTGCACTCCGCTCGAGGGCGGCAGCGTGTGCGGATGCGTGGCCGCGGTGAGCTCCTGGGCGGTGTGGCGGCTGACCGTGAAGCCCGGGCGTCCCACGTGCACGGCGCTGCCGGCCGCTCCCAGGCCGCCCGCGAAGCTGCGCACCCCCACCGTGGTGCCTCCGCCGGCGAGTTCGAGCTCGCGCAGCTCTGGACGGTGACCCGTTTCCTGCGGCTTGGCATACTCCACGCCGAGCTCGTCGATGGCCCGCCGGTACCGGCCCACCAGTGCGGCGGTGTCGGTGTCCGGGTAGGACTCCTCGGGGCCGGTGCCGTGCCAGGTCGCCTCGCTTAACTCGGCCGGCAGGGTCAGGCGTACGCCCACCCGGGGCCAGGTCCCCGGCCAGCGGCCGTCGGCACTGATGGACACGTGCAGCCCCAGCTCGCCCTGCCCAGTGACGAGGTAGGTGAAGACGGTTTCGATGGCCAGAGTGGACGCCGCGGCAGCGCTCCGCCAGCGCACCACGAGACGGTCGGCCTCAGCACGCACGCCGAGCACCCGGTGGTGCAAGCGGTTCAGCCCCTGGCGCTCCCAGCGCTCGGCCACCGACTCCCCGCGCGCGCGGGATTCCTGCCCCACCGGCACGTCCTCGTACTCGGCCGATTCGCCACCACGGTCGTTGTCGGTGGGGGCGCGCCACAGCTCCGGTGCGGGGCCGCTGACGCGCACCCCGCCCAGGGAGTTCAGGGCACCGGTCCGGGCATCGAAGCGTCCCGGGCCCAGCACGATCTCCTGCTCCTCGATCACCGGCTCGGCGCGACCCGTCCGGGGCAGAGCCGCGGCCGCCGGAACACGAGCGCTGCGGCCGGTCAGCGCCGAGTCGCTCAGGTCGCGCTGGCGCGCGGAGATCACGTGCCCGGCCGGTGCCCATTCGGTCGGCCCGGCCTGCTCGACCTGCAGGGTCAGCCAGATCTCCTCAGTACCCACGCCCAGCGTCTCCCCGGCGGACCTGAGCGCGGCGCGCAGTTCCTCGGGCAGAGCCACCTTGGCGCGCTCCCCGGCCGGTACTGCGGCGAGGTCGACCAGCCCACTGGCGTGCTCTTCGCCGTCGGCGAGAACGATCCAGCGCACCTGCAGGTCCGAGGTGTCCGCGGTGTGCCGGTCGTTCGTCACCGTGACCACGGTGTCCTCGCCCTCTCCGTGCAGCACGGCCACCACGGGTGCCACGACGGCGGCGAACTCCTTCAGGCCCGGTGATGGCGTGCCGTCCGAGAGCAGGAGGCCGTCGGTGACGAAGTTGCCGTCGTGCAGTTCCTCACCGAAGTCACCGCCGTAGCCGTAGAAGGACGTGCCGTCCTCGGTGGTGGTCAGCAGGCCGTGGTCGCGCCACTCCCACACGAAGCCGCCGTGCAGTCGCGGGTAGGCGCGCAGGACCGCGTCGTAATCGGCGATCCCACCGGGGCCGTTGCCCATGGCGTGGATGTATTCGCACAGCAGGAAGGGCTTCGCGCGGAGCCGGTCCGCAGCGCCAGGGCTGACGTAGGCGATGTCGCCGGTGTCGCCGCCGATGGCCTTCAGCTCGGTGACCTGCGTGTACATCCGGGAGTAGATGTCGGTGTACTCGCCCCAGTAGTCGCCCTCGTAGTGCACCGGGCGCTCGGGGTCGCGGCTGTGCACCCAGTGGGCCATGGCGGCCATGTTCTGACCCGTGCCTGTCTCGTTGCCGAGGGACCAGATGACGACGCAGGGGTGGTTCTTGTCGCGTTCCACCGTGCGGGTGATGCGGTCCAGGTGGGCTTCGCGCCAGCGCGGATCGTCCGCGGGCGCGTTCGGCGGGGTGTGTTCCCAGCCCTCGAGGTAGAAGCCGTGGGTCTCCAGGTCGCACTCGTCGATCACCCAGAAGCCGAGCTCGTCGGCCAGGTCGAGCACGCCGGGGTGGGGAGGATAGTGCGAGGTGCGGATCGCGTTGACGTTGTGCCGCTTCATCTCCAGGAGATCCTCGCGGGCGTGCGCCCGGTCGAAGACCCGGCCGCGACTGGCCTCGATCTCGTGGCGGTTCACCCCGCGGAACATGACCTTGCGCCCGTTGACGAGGAACTGGTCGCCCTCGATGCTCACGGTCCGGAATCCGGTGTGTACGCGGACCTGCTCGCCCTGGCTGTGCAGCTCGACGCCGTATCGGCGCGGGGTCTCGGCCGTCCAGGGCTCCACTGCGGGGAACGTCAGCGGGGCGATCTCCTCGGAGCTTGCCCAGGTGACGTCGACGCCGAGCTCGGGAATGCGCAGGCGGAGCGGGAAGGCCGCCGCCGCGGCGTCCACCTCGGCGACGAGGCTGCCGCGCCCGGTGACGTGGTCGTAGCCGGCGCGCAGCCAGAGGTCATGGATTCCCGCGGCCGGTCGGGCCAGCAGGGTGATGTCGCGGAAGATCCCGGGCAGCCACCATTGGTCCTGATCCTCGAGGTAGGTGGCATCGGACCACTGGTGCACCCGGACGGCCAGCACGTTCTCGCCGGGCGCCACGGCGTCGGTGACGTCGAACTCGTGCACCAGGCGCGACCCCTTGCCGACGCCGATCTCCGTGCCGTTGAGCCAGACCCGGTACGCCGATTCGACGCCGTCGAAGCGCAGGAGCAGGCGTTCCGCGCTCTGCCAGGCGTCGGGGAGGGTGAAGGTACGGCGATGATCGCCGGTGGGGTTGGCGTCCGGCACGAAGGGCGGCTCCACCGGGAAGGGGTAGACCACGTTGGTGTAGGCGGGCCGGCCGTAGGCGCCGTCGCCGGCCAGCACCCAGTGGCAGGGCAGCTCCAGAGAGTCCCAGGGGGCGGCGTCGTCGTCCTCCCACGGTGCCATGCCGGGCTCGGCCACCTGGTGCAGGCGGAAGTCCCAGGTGCCCGTGAGGTCCAGCTCGGGGGCGTTGGAGTCGAGCCGGGCGCGCGGCGGCAGGGCGCCGTAGCCGGGGGAGTGATCGGTCAAGTATGCGGGTGTACGCACGGGCCGTCCTTGGTCGGTGGGTGGGTCGCAGGACTGGAACATCGGAGGTCTGTGCCGGAAGAGGCACCGGTTGTCGCCGCATGGCCTGGAGCTGCGGTGTCGAGCGGCGAGATGCGCCGCTAAACCTCCGATCTTTCTGAGAGTATGTTCGGCAGAAGCCAATACTGGCAAGAACAACGGGGCAGTACCCGAAGGAGGAGCGCGATGCGCGTGGCGTTACACACCCGGATCCAGGCGGGGCGGGAAGAGGAGTACGAGGCTGCACACCGGGAGGTGCCCGAGGAACTCATGCAGGCCATCCGCGGTGCCGGGGTGAGGGAGTGGACCATCTGGCGCAGCGGACAGGACCTCTTCCACATGATCGATTGCGCGGACTACGCCACCCTGCTCAGCGAGCTGGAGCACTTGCCGGTCAATGTCGCCTGGCAGGCGCGCATGGGCGAGATGCTCGAGGTCGTGCACGACTACTCCGACGATGGTGCCGGTGCGTCCTTGCCGGTGGTCTGGACGCTGCCCGGAGGGGCGTCATGATCCTCGGCTGCGCCAGCATGGGCGGGCTCTACCGCCCCATCACCGAGGAGGAGGCGCACGCTGCGCTGCACACCGCCTGGGAGCTCGGAGTCCGCAGCTTCGACACGGCGCCGCACTACGGCGCGGGGCAGTCCGAGGAGTACCTCGGCGCCTTCCTGCGCACCAAGGCGCGGGAGGAGTTCACCCTCTCCACCAAGGTGGGCCGGCTGCTCTATGACGATCCCGCCGCCAAGGACGGCGCCGCGGGCTTCTTCGGTGCCCCCCGGCGGTCCCGCCGCTTGGACTACTCCGCTGCCGGGGTGCGCCGCTCCCTGGACGAGTCGCTGGAACGCCTCGGCCTCGACCGGGTGGACGTGCTGCTCGTCCATGACCCGGAGGACCACATGCCCCAGGCCCTGGGCGAGGCCGGGCCGGCCCTGACCGCCCTGCGGGACGAAGGGCTCCTCAGCGGCTGGGGCGTGGGCACCAACTACGCCGATGTGGCCGAACGTTTCGTGCGGGAGGCGGGCGCGGACACCGTGCTCATCGCCGGGCGATACTCGCTGCTGGATCGCCGGGCGGAGGCCGGCCTCCTGGCCGCCTGTGCCGAGCACGGCGTCGATGTGCTGGCGGCCGGCGTGCTCAACTCCGGTCTGCTCGTGGACCCCCAGCCCGGGGCGCCCTTCAACTATGCGCCGGCGCCGGAGTGGATCGTCGAGGCCGCCCAGCGTATGGCCGCCGCGTGCGAGCGCCACGGTGTGAGCCTCCGGGCTGCAGCCTTGCAGTTCCCGAGCCGTCATTCTGCGGTCACCGAGGTGGTGACCGGTGCCGGCCGGGTGGACAGCATCCGCGACACCGTGGCTCAGCTCGCTGCCGAGGTGCCGGCCGAGTTGTGGGCCGAGCTCGACGAGTTGGTGCCCGACCAGGGCCGGCTGCCCTGAGCCGTGGCGCTCCGAGAACTGATCACACCCCTGACGATCCAAGGAGGACGTCCATGCATTTCCTGAGAATCGGCGAGCCCGGGAGCGAGCGCCCGGTGGTCGAGGAGGCCGGCACTGTCTACGAACTCGGCGATCTGACCGCTGACCTCGATGGCGCCTTCCTGGCGGCTGACGGCATCGGCCGGGTGCGCCAGGCGCTGGCAGCCGGTGAGCTGCCGCCCGCCTCGATCGAGGGTGAGCGCATCGGTTCTCCGGTGGTCCGGCCCTCTGCGGTGATCTGCATCGGGATGAACTACGCCGCCCACGCCGCCGAATCGGGCGCGGCGCCCCCGGAACAGCCGGTGGTCTTCCTCAAGACGGCGAACACGGTGGCCGGCCCCTATGACGAGGCGTTCATCCCCCGTGGTTCGACCAAGACCGACTGGGAGGTCGAGCTCGGCGTGGTCATCGGCCGCCGCGCCTCCTACCTCTCCTCGCTGGAGGAGGCGCGCGAGCACATCGCCGGATTCGTCTGCGCCAACGACCTCTCCGAGCGGGAGTTCCAGCTCGAGGTCTCCGGTGGACAGTGGTCGAAGGGCAAGTGCGCCCCCGGCTTCTCGCCACTGGGGCCATGGCTGGTGCCCGCCGATGAGGTGGACGGCAACAACCTGCGGCTGCGCAGCTGGGTCAACGGCGAGATCCGCCAGGACTCCACCACCGCCGACCTGATCTTCTCGGTCGAGGTGATCGTGCACCACCTGAGCCAGTACCTGGTGCTGGAGCCCGGCGATGTGATCCTGACCGGCACGCCGGAGGGCGTGGCCCTGTCCGGCCGGTTCCCCTACCTCAAGGCCGGCGACGTCGTCGAGGTGGAGATCGAGGGGCTGGGTCGTCAGCGCCAGGTCTTCGCCCAGGCGTGAGGTCCTGACCGCTGGGGCGCGAGGCGCCGAGCCTGCGCCCCAGCGTGCGGCAGGGAGCCTCAGCTTGGCTGCGGCACCGGCACCAAGCGGGTCAGTTGCGTGACGTGGCGGGGCTCGAGTTCCTCCAGGGAAGAGACTCCCAGGAGCTTCATGGTGCGCTCGATCTCTTCGCGCAGGATGGCGATGGCGCGGTCCACGCCGGCGCGCCCGCCGGCCATCAAGCCATAAAGGTAGGCCCGGCCCACCAGGGTGAAGTCGGCGCCTAGGGCCACCGAGGCCACGATGTCGGCGCCGTTCATGATGCCGGTGTCGACCATGACAGCGGCGTCCTGGCCCACCTCCCGCGCCACGGCGGGCAGCAGATGGAAGGGCACCGGGGCGCGATCGAGCTGGCGGCCACCGTGGTTGGAGAGCAGGATGCCGTCCACGCCGGCCTCCACCAGGCGCACGGCATCGGGCAGATTCTGCACCCCCTTGACCACGATCTTCCCGGGCCAGATCTTGCGGATGACCTCCAGATCCGCGTAGCTGATCGTGGGGTCCATCGCGGCGTCGAGCAGCTCTCCCACGGTGCCGCCGGTGGTGGTCAGGGACGCGAACTCCAGCTTCGGAGTGGTCAGAAAGTCCACCCACCACCACGGGCGCGGTATCGCGTTCGCGATGGTCTTCAACGAGATCTGTGGCGGGATGGAGAAGCCGTTGCGCTTGTCGCGCAGCCTGGCTCCGGCCACCGGGGTGTCGACGGTGAAGAAGAGCGTGTCGAAGCCGGCGGCCGCTGCCCGGCGGGTGAGCTCGTAGGAGATCTCGCGATCGCGCATGACGTAGAGCTGGAACCAGTTCCGCCCCGCGGGGTTCGCCGCCTTGACTGCCTCGATCGAGGTGGTACCCAGGGTGGAGAGAGTGAAGGGGATGCCGGCAGCCGCGGCGGCCCCGGCTCCGGCGGTCTCCCCTTCGGTCTGCATGAGCCGGGTGAATCCGGTGGGCGCGATGCCGAAAGGAAGGGCGCTGTGGCCCCCGAGTACGTGGACGCCGGTGTCCACGTCCTCGGCTGGCCGGAGCACGTCGGGATGGAACTCGACATCCTCGAAGGCCTGGCGGGCGCGGCTGAGCGACAGCTCGCTCTCCGCTGCGCCGTCGGTGTAGTCGAAGGCCGCCGCGGGGGTCCGTCGCTTGGCGATGGCGCGCAGGTCGGCGATCGTGAGCGCAGCCGAGAGCCGGCGGCGCCGGGCGTTGAGATCGGGCCTCTTGAGCTTCAAGAGCTCAAAGACCTCGGTGGGCCGGGGTACCTGCCGCTCGACCATGCTGCTCCTTCGCGCTCGTGGTGGCGGGCCGGCGTCGTGGGCCGGCCGACACCTGGTCCTCGGCAAGACCTTACGCGGCGCGAAGGAGCAGCAGGATTCTGTCTACGGACCGGTCATGCGCCCGTCCGTGCCGAGCCGGACGGGCTTCTCGCTCAGGCCGCCGGGGGCGGGTCGTTGCGGGGGTCGGCCGGGGTGCGCTCCACGCGCTGGGTGTGTGAAGTATTGGAGCGCTGTGCATTGATGATCAGCGCGATCACCAGGGCGAGCGCACCCACACCCATGCAGATGTAGCCGATCATCGTGACGTCCACACCCTGAATGGGGTCGGAGACCGCGAAGGTCAGGATCGCGCCCAGCGCGATGAGGAAGATGCCGATGCCAATACCCATGTCGCACACTCCTTTCAGGTGCAACGCTTCCGTCGCACGACTCAAGTAGCCGCCAGTCTCGGGGGAATGCCGGGCCAGCGCATCTTGGCAGCGCGGCATCATCGGACGACCCGGCGTCCTCACCCCTCCCGCGTTTGGCGTCTTCACCCCTCCGGCGTTTGTGGTGACTTCGCGTCGGAATGGAGGCCGCAGATCGCTTCTGAAGCGACACATACTGACCACAATCGCCGGAGATGGGCCGCGGGATCGCCGGGGATGGGCCGCGGGATCGCCGGGGATGGGCCGCGGGATGGGCCGCGGGATCGCCGGGGATGGGCCGCGGGATCGGTCAGGGTTGGCCGGGGATAGGGTCGGAACATGACCGGTTCTTCCGCATTCACCCCGCCCGCACCGTTCACCACCCGGCCCACGCTGCACGGCACCTTCGGGATGTCGGCCACGACCCACTGGCTGGCCACCGGCACGGCGCAGTCCGTCCTCGAGCGCGGAGGCAATGCCTTCGACGCCGCAGCTGCCGCGGCCTTCGTGCTGCACGTGGTCGAACCGCACCTTAATGGCCCTGGCGGTGACATGACCGGCGTCTTCGTCACTGCGGAGCAGCCCGGCGAGCCCACGGTGCTGGTCGGTCAGGGGCCGGCACCGGCCGGCGCCACCATCGAGCACTATCGTTCCGAAGGCCTGGACCTCGTGCCCGGTTCTGGTGCGCTCGCCGCCGCCGTGCCGGGTGCCGTCGACGCCTGGCTGGTGTTGCTGCGCGATCACGGTACTTGGGAGCTGGCCGACGTCCTCGAGCCGGCCATCGGTTACGCCCGTGACGGCCACCCCGTGCTCGAGCGCGTCTGCGCTCAGATCGAGAGCCTGCGGGAGCTCTTCACCGAGCACTGGACGACGTCCGGGGAGCTGTGGATGCCCGGCGGTCGCGCGCCTCAGCCGGGGGAGCTGATCCGCAACGAGGCCTATGCCCGCACCCTGGAGCGCCTGGTCGAGGCCGGTGACGTCTCCGGTCAGGACGCCGGCCGCACGGCGCGTATTGAGGCCGCCCGGAACGCGTGGCGGGAAGGATTCGTCGCCGAGGCCATCGAGCGGGCAGCGCGCGAACCGCACCGCCACTCCGACGGCAAAGACCATACCGGCGTCATCACCGCGGCCGATCTGGCCGCCTTCGAGGCGGACTACGAACCCGCCACCACCGCGACCTTCCGCGGTCACACCATCGCCAAGACCGGCGCCTGGGGGCAGGGCCCGGTACTGCTGCAGATGCTGACCATGCTCGACGGCCTGGACAACGCCCGCCTGGACCCCTCGACGGCCCTGGGCGCCCACACCATCCTCGAGGTAGAGAAGCTGGCCATGGCCGACCGGGACGCCTACTACGGCGACGACGAGCGCGCCGCAGCGGCCCTGCGCACCCTGCTCTCCGAGGAGTACGCAGCCGAGCGCCGCACCCTGATCGGTGACGACGCGTCCTCGGTCCTGCGCCCCGGCGCCATCGACGGCATTCCTGCTTTCGCCCCGCCCCTGCGTTCTGACCACGCCGGAGGTGCCGCCGGCACCGGGGAGCCCACCGTGCCGGGGGCGAGCCAGACGGACCCGAGCGACCCGGTCACCGACCCGGCGACCGGGGCACGCCGCGGCGACACCTGCCACCTCGACATCGTCGACCGCTGGGGCAACATGATCTCGGCGACGCCGTCCGGCGGCTGGTTGCAGTCGAACCCGACGATCCCCGAGCTCGGTTTCTGCCTGGGCACCCGCCTGCAGATGACCTGGCTCGAGGAAGGCGCGGCGTCCACGCTCACCCCGGGCCGCCGGCCGCGCACCACCCTGACGCCCACCCTGGTGCTGCGGGACGACCAGGCGGTGACTGCTCTGGGTTCGCCCGGCGGGGACCAGCAGGACCAGTGGCAACTGCTCTACCTGCTGCGCACCATCGTCGGCGGGTACAGCCCTCAGGAGGCCATCGACGCCCCCGCGCTGCACACCACCTCCCTGGTCAACTCCTTCTGGCCGCGGCAGTGGACCCCGGCGGGCGCGGTCGTCGAAGACCGACTCGGCGGTGAGGTCATCGCTGAACTCGAGGCACGCGGGCACCAGGTGGTCCGTGCGGGCGAGTGGTCCCTGGGACGGCTCTCCGCCGTCACGCGTGACCCCGCCACCGGTCTGCTGCAGGCGGCGGCCAATCCGCGCGGCGCCCAGGGCTACGCGGCGGGGCGATGAGTCCCGGGCGGCCTACGGCACACCTCCACCAGCGCAGCACCGCAGATCAGCCTGAGGGGGCGGTCCGGATCCTCGGCCTCATGTCGGGCACCTCCCATGACGGCATCGACGGCGCGGTCGTGGAGTTCACGCCGCAGGGCGAGGGCCTGATCGCACGCGTGGTGACTCATGTGTCAGCCGCCTACGAACCCGGGCTCCGGGATCGCCTCGTCACCGCCCTGCCGCCGGCCCCCACCACCCTGGCCGAGGTCACCCGGCTCGACACGCAGATCGGCCAGGCCTTCGCTGAGCTCGCTGCGCGCGCCGTGGAAGGCGCCGGCCCCATGGACCTGGTGGCCTCCCACGGCCAGACCGTCTTCCACTGGGTGGAACCGGCCTCCGAAAGCAGCACCGGAACCCCGAGCACCCCGGCGGCGCGCGGCACCCTGCAGCTCGGCCAGCCGGCGTGGATCGCTGAAGCCACCGGCGCCCCGGTCCTCGCCGACGTGCGCGCTCGGGACATCGCCGCCGGTGGGCACGGCGCGCCCCTGGTGGGGTTGCTGGACGAACTGCTGCTCGCCGACCGGGTGCGGGCCGGCGCCCGGCCGGCCGCCCTGAACCTCGGCGGAATCGCCAACGTCTCCGTGGTGGAGGACGCGGGAGTGCGTGCCTGGGACACCGGCCCCGCCAATGCCCTGATGGACGCCGTGGTGCGCGATCGTGGTGCCCACCCTCAGGGCTACGACGCCGATGGCGCGCTGGCGGCAGCCGGCTCGGTGCACGCGCCGTTACTTGAGTCGCTGCTGGCTGATCCTTACTACCGGCAGGCTCCGCCGAAGAGCACCGGAAAAGAACTCTTCCACCTGGACTACCTGCGCGCGGTCCTGGCGCGCACCGACACCGAAGCGCTGCCTATCGAGGACCTTCTGGCAACCCTCGCGGAACTCACGGTGCACACGGTCGCCCGCGCCCTGCATGACGCCGGGGTCAGTGAGCTCTACGCCTCCGGCGGCGGCGCCAGGAACCCCGTGCTGATGAGCGGCCTGCGCCGCGCGCTACCCAGCGTGCAGGTCCGGAGCAGTGCGGACCTCGGCGTCGGGGAGCAGGAGAAGGAAGCGCTGCTCATGGCGTTGCTCGGCTGGTACGCCTGGCACGGCCTTCCCGCGAGCATGCCGGCCTCGGGCGCGCGCGGCCCGCGCCTCCTGGGCTCGCTCACGCCGGGCGCCGGACCCTTACGGCTGCCCGAACCCCGCGAGCAGCCGCCCGCGTGGCTGCGCGTGGGGTGACCTTCCGGGCGCCGCCCGTCGGCACCCCGCCACCAGTCGTGGCAATAGTCGTGGCAATCGTCTTGTCATGTCGCGAAGACGTGGCAAGTTTTTCTCAGTTTCTTTTCACGTCCTGTAGGGTGGGCCAATGTCTTGGACGCCTGACGCGCCTTACGAGGCCCTGCCTCCCCTGCCACCGGCAGCCGAGTTGGAGACCCGCGCTGTCTTGAAGGCCGCCATCGATGCCCGCGACGCGCTGGCACGGTTCGACGCTAGAGCGAGCGCGCTGCCCAATCCGACTATTCTCATCAACGCGATCCCGCTCTTGGAGGCGCAAGCCAGTTCAGAGATCGAGAACATCGTGACGACGACGGATGAGCTCTTCTCGGCTGCGCTCTCCGACGTTCACGCGTCAGCGGCCACCAGAGAAGCCTTGCGGTACCGGTCGGCTCTCCGTGCTGGCTTCGGTGAGCTTGGGCAACGTCCTCTCACGGCGCAATCGGCAGTCCGGCTCTGCTCGATCATCAGGGGTCATGAGACGCCGATTCGCGATCGTGAGGTGATCATCGGTGATCCTTCGTCACGACGACGTGTCTACACCCCGCCCGCCTCCCCGACCGTGATCGACGACCTGTTGCGGAACTGGACCAGATTCATCAACGGGGAGTCATCCCTCGACCCCCTGGTGCGCATGGCTGTTGCCCATTACCAGTTCGAGGCCATCCATCCCTTCACCGATGGTAATGGCCGTACCGGGCGCATCCTGAATGTCCTCATGCTCTGTGCAGCTGGACTCCTCCAGTTGCCGCTGCTCTACCTCTCTCGGTACATCATCGAGACCAAGGACGCCTACTACCGGCGCCTGCTCGACGTCACTGCGTCCGCTGCGTGGGAGGACTGGATCCTCTACATGCTTGAGGGAGTCCGGCAGACATCGATTCGCACCGGTCGGCTCGTCGAGCGCATAGGTGAGGTTCAGGTCGGAATCGGCGGGGTCATGCGTGAGGCTTTGGGGTCCGTCAACGCTGACCTCCTGGCAGTGGTCATGGAACAGCCCTACGCCAGGACGCGCGACGTGATGGAACGGTGTGGCGTGTCTCGCCCCACGGCGACCAAGTGGCTCAGAGCTCTTGTGCGGGCTGGAGCGCTTGAGACGGTCCCTGTCGGACGAGAGGTGCTGTATATCAACGTGGCTTTGATGGAGACCCTGCGGACCTGATAAATCGCTTGTCATGGACCCTGAACGTGCAAAGAACCAGGGCCGTTCTTTCCACGTCGTGCGAGCTCGACGGGGCGTGTGCGCTCGAACGCCAGGAGCTCAGATGATCTCGGGCTCCTCGCCGTCCTCGCGCTCAAGCGGGAGGCCTGCCTGCGCCCAGCCCTTCATGCCGCCGTCGATGTTGTAGGCGTCGTAGCCGTTCGCGGTCAGCCACTGCACCGAGCGCGCCGAGCGCCCGCCGGCGCGGCAGACCACCAGGAGGTCCTGCTCGGGTAGCTCCTCTATCCGCGTGGGCAGCTCGCCCATGGGGATGTGGATGGCGCCGGGGGCGTGCCCGGCATCCCACTCGTCCTGCTCGCGCACGTCCAGGAGTGCGTACCCGTTAGGAACGGGCTGCGCGGTATCGAGGTCAGTGACGGGAAGGTCGGATCCGGGAGTCGCAGAGAAGGCCATGACCCCAGCCTATTGCGCGTGATCCGTCGGTGCGCGACCCGCCGCCGCGGTCCGCTCTCCTGCCGCCAGAGCTTGCCCGTCAGGATCGGGCGGATTGGCCTGCGCGCGGCGGAAGGGACTGGCAGGATCAGAGCATGCACGAGCGCGCAGGCCAGGTGGCCCGTCCCGAGGACCTCATCGACGTCGACCAGGTGGTCTCTGCCTACTACGACCGCACGCCCGATCTGGACGATCCGGCCCAGCAGGTCGTCTTCGGTACCTCCGGGCACCGCGGCTCGAGCCTGGACGGCGCGTTCAACGAGGCGCACATCGTGGCCACCACGGCGGCCATCGTGGAGTACCGCCGTTCAGAGGGTATCGATGGCCCGCTCTACCTCGGCCGGGACACCCACGCCCTCTCCGAGCCCGCCTGGCGCACGGCCATCGAGGTCCTCGCCGCGGCCGGCGTGGAGACTCGCATCGATGCGCGCGACTCCTACACCCCCACACCGGCCATTTCGCATTCGATCCTGCGGGACAACGGCGCCGGAACCACCGGGGGAGTGCGCATCGAGGGCCCGGGCCGCGCGGACGGCATCGTGGTCACGCCCTCGCACAACCCGCCGCGCGACGGCGGCTTCAAGTACAACCCGCCCCACGGCGGCCCGGCCGGTTCCGAGGCGACCTCGCTGATCGCGGCCCGGGCGAACGAGATCCTGCGGACCGGCGAGAGCGTCGATCGCCTGTCCTTCGAGCAGGCGGTGGCCGCGGAGCACGTGCGCAAGAACGACTTCCTCACCGCCTACATTGATGACCTGGTCTCGGTGCTTGACCTTGAGGCCATCCGTGGTGCCGGGGTCCGCATCGGCGCCGACCCGCTCGGCGGCGCAGCCGTGGAGTACTGGGGCGCCATCGCCGAGCGCTACAGCCTGGACCTCACGGTGGTCAACGATCAGGTCGACCCGCGCTGGTCCTTCATGACTCTCGACGGCGACGGCAAGATCCGTATGGACTGCTCCTCCCCGCACGCCATGGCCTCCCTGCGGACGGTCATGGCCGGCAGCGACGGTACTGCCGCTCCCTTCGACGTCGCCACCGGCAACGACGCCGACGCCGACCGCCACGGCATCGTCACCCCGGACGGCGGGTTGATGAACCCGAACCACTACTTGGCTGTGGCTATCGACTACCTGCTCGGCCACCGCAGCTCCTGGCCGGCGGGTGCCGCCGTGGGCAAGACCCTGGTGTCTTCCGGCCTGATCGACAAGGTGGTCGCGGCTCAGGGTCGCACGCTCCTGGAGGTGCCGGTGGGCTTCAAGCACTTCGTGCCCGGCCTGCTCGATGGTTCGGTGGTCTTCGGCGGTGAGGAGTCTGCGGGCGCCTCCTTCCTGCGCACCGACGGCACGGTGTGGACTACGGACAAGGACGGCATCCTGCTGGCCCTGCTGGCGGCGGAGATCATCGCGGTCACTGGCCGCACGCCCTCGCAGCTGCACGGCGCACTCGTCGAGCAGCACGGTGCGAGCGCGTATGCACGCGTGGATGCCCCCGCTGACCGGGCCCAGAAGGCCAAGCTCGCCAAGCTCAGCCCGGAGGACGTCGAGGCCACCGAGCTGGCCGGCGATGGGATCACCGCGAAGCTGGTCCAGGCGCCGGGCAACGGCGAAGCCATCGGCGGGCTGAAGGTCACCACCGATCACGCCTGGTTCGCTGCCCGCCCCTCGGGCACCGAGGACGTCTACAAGATCTACGCCGAGTCCTTCCGCGGTGACGAACACCTCGCCCGGGTGCAGGCCGAGGCGAAGCAGGTGGTGGACACCGCGTTGCAGGGTTGAAGCCACTGCAGGGCTGAGGCTCGCCCGGCCGCGCCAGCTGCTCCGCAGGAGAGGATTCCCTCAGCGGTAGAAGAACAGGCCCTCTCGCTGCTGCAGCATGCTCCGGGCCACGCCCGGGGCGCCGTCGAGCTGCTCGAGGGTCATGAGCACCTGCTCACCCTCCACCTCGAGGGTGCGTAGCTCGAAGTGGTCACTGTAGGGCTGCCCCTGCAGGGTGCGGCCCCCGGTCACGATCGCTTCGAGAAGCTCGGCGTTGGCGTGGGCGGAGTCCTCGTCGAGGTGGGTGTAGACGGCCCGGACGAGATGCGCCTCGCCGTCGAGGTCCAGGCCGACCCCGAGCCAGGCAAAAGGAAGGAGCCCTTCGTAGCCCAGCGCGGCCTCGAACTCCTCGATGTCCATCTCGAGCAACATGGCGGGATCCGGCGGGCCGTACGGGTCGGGGATCAACGTGGCGCTGTACCAGGGCTCGGCATCGAGAGCCTCGGCGGTCGCGACCGCCGGCGCATCCTCGTCGAAGGTGGTCGCCTGGTTGTCGCGCAGGCTGGTGACCGGCTCCGGCCGAGGAGCGATCAGCAGGCGGTCGTCCACCTCCATCAGGGTCCCACTGCCCGAGGGAGCAATGAGCCGGGCGGCTTCGGGGTCGAGGCCTCCGTCGGGATCTCCGAGCTGCCAGACATCCTCGGTGCGCCCACCGAGCGCCGAGTCGATCAGCTCGGTGTCGTATGGCCCGTGCAGCACCGCGGCGCTGTTCGGCGGGCTGAGGACCTCCGTGAAGCGGTCGACGGAGAGCAGAGATACCCCCAGCGCTTCGTGCACCTCATCGGCGAATGCCGCATTGGCTGACCACCCCAGGGAGTCCGGCCCCAGTGCGGTGGTCACCGGGCCCCCCTGGCTCGGCCCGACCGCCACGGCCCAGTCGAGGAAGGCGTCGGCACCGTCCTCCGGATCGGGCTTGGGATGCCCGGTCACCTCTGCGACGTGGTCCAGATCGGTGGCCTGGATGGTGACGGCGTCGCCCTCAGCAGGAACGGGCAGGTAGGCGAGGTCCGTTGCCAAGCCCTCGCCTGTGCTGCTCCCCCCAGCCGACGTGCAGGCCACCAGGGCGCTCGCGGACAGAAAAGATGCAGCCGTAGTGATCCAGCCGCGGCGGGCTTGGTCCGAGCGCAGTGCGCGAGTCATGCGATCCCCCTCAGGATGAGTGCTGGAACTGCGGCCTTCGCCGACCGCAGGTGCTGGCTCGCACCATCGCGTACCTGCAGTGGGCATCGTAGGCTGAGAAACATGGCGCGCTCCATAGCAACCAACACCCAGGCCTCCCGCGAAGAGCTCGAGAGTTTTCTCCGCGAGCGCCACCACGCCATCCTGCTCACCCACCGGGCCAGTGGTGGCCCTCAGATGAGCCCGGTGGCCTGCGGCCTCGATGCCGAAGGACGGGTGGTGATCTCCACGTACCCCGAGCGCGCGAAGATCAAGAATCTCCGGCGTGATCCGCGCGCCTCCCTCTGTGTGCTCTCCGATGACTTCGGTGGCGCATGGGTGCAGGTGGACGGCACTGCCGAAGTGCTGGATATCCCTGAATCCATCGAGCCGCTGGTTGACTACTTCCGCTCGATCTCCGGTGAGCACCCCGATTGGGACGAATACCGCGAGGCCATGGTGACGCAGGGCAAATCGCTGATCCGGGTGAGCATCGAGCGTTGGGGGCCAGTCGCCACCGGAGGTTTCCCCGCGAGGCTCGCCTGAACCTGGTCGTATGACCCGGCGGTGCCTCAGCCAACGACCCGCCGCGCCCGGCTAGTGCGGGAGCGCCGGGTAGGCCGCCTTCGGCAGGTGGTAGCTCAGATCGATGGCGGTCTCGATGGCCTCGTCCAGCCCCATCCGGTGCTCGGCCACGAGCCGGGCCAGGAACCCGGCGTCGATGCGTCGCGCGAGATCATGCCGCGCGGGGATCGAGGCATAGGCCCGGGTGTCATCGACGAAGCCTGTGGTGTTGTAGAAGCCGGCGGTCTCGGTGGCGGATTCGCGGAAGCGCCGCATGCCCTCCGGCGAGTCGAGGAACCACCAGGGTGCTCCCAGGCGCATGGCCGGGTAGGCCCCGGCGAGGGGGGCGAGCTCACGTGAGTAGGCAGTCTCGTCCAGCGTGAACACGATGAACCGGAAGCCGCGATGGTGGCCGAAGGCCTCCAGCACGGGACGCAAGGCCCGGGTGTATTCGGTGTGGATGGGAATGTCGAAGCCCTTGTCGTGCCCGTAGCGGCGCGCCACGGCGCGGTCGTGGTCGCGCAGGGAGCCCGGATGCAGTTGCATGACCAATCCGTCCTCGCAGGACATCCGCGCCATCTCGAAGAGCATGTGCCCGCTGAAAGCCTGCGCCTCCTGTGCCGTGACCTTGCCACTGAGCGCGGCCGCAAAGATGCGGGTGGCCTCCTCCGCGCTCAGCTCCGTGGTGTCGGCCAGCAGGTGCCCGTGATCGGTGGCGCGAGCCCCGGCGTCGCGGAAGTCCCGGCGTCGCTGGCGCAGGGCGGAGAGGTAGCCCTCGTAGGAATGCGCGTCCACGCCGGTGATCTGCGAGAGCGCGGCGAGCTGGCCTGCCCAATCCGGCCGGTTGACGTGAAGGAGCGGGTCCGGCCGGAAGGTGGGCACGATCCGCTCTCCCCATCCCTGTCTGGCCAGGGAGCGGTGGGCCGCGAGATCGTCGGTGGCGCCGTCGGTGGTCGCGAGGATCTCGAGGTTGAAGCGCTGGAAGAGCGCCCGTGGCCGGAAGTCCGGGCGCTCCAGTGCTGCCGCGATCTCGTCGAAGATGCGGTCTGCGCTCTCCGCCGACGGCTCCTCGGTCACGCCGAAGATCTCGATGAGCTCGTGTTCCAGCCAATACCGCGTAGGTGTTCCGCGGAAGAGCGCCCAGTGGCTGCAGAAGCGCCGCCAGATCGCCCGCGGGTCGGTCTCCAGCGGTGCGCCTGCCGGGCCCGCGCCGTCCATCGGGGGGATGCCCAGCGCGGGGAGCGGCACGCCCTGCGAGACGAGCATGCGCACCAGGTAGTGGTCCGGGACCACCAGGAGCTGGGCCGGATCCGGGAAGGCCGCGTCCTCGGCGAAGGCGCGCACATCCACGTGACCATGCATGGAGACCAGGGGGAGGTCGGCGATCGCGTGGTAGATCTCGCGTGAAATCGGCCGTAACTCGCCGGACGGCAGTGCGCGCTCAGGGTGCAGGCTCCAGCTCATGGCTCTCCTCATTGCGATCCGGACGGCGGGACGTCCCGAGATGGAAGCGTTTCCACCCGAACCTACCAGTCGCCGGCGTCCAGCACGTGGTGATCGGTTCTCCGCTCGGATCGGTGATCAACTGTGACGTGGCAGTAGTGTCTTACTCGTTGCGGGGCGCAATACCACCCCAGGATCATCGCCCCTGAGCGACCTCTCCCCACTGAATCAACAAAAGGACGACTGCGTGCTGTTGCCGAATGACCTCTCTGCTCCTGCCCCCTTGGCACGTGGTGCCCTGCGGGTGACTCCACTCGGAGGGCTCGGTGAAGTCGGGCGGAACATGACCGTCTTCGAGTACGACGGCAAACTGCTCATCGTCGACTGCGGCGTGCTGTTCCCCGAGGAAACCCAGCCGGGTGTCGATGTCATCCTGCCCGACTTCACCGCCATCCGTGACCGGCTCGACGACGTCGTGGCGGTGGTGCTCACGCACGGGCACGAGGACCACATCGGCGGTGTGCCCTACTTGCTCAAGGAACGGCCGGACATCCCGGTGATCGGCTCCGAGCTCACCCTGGCCTTCCTCACCGCCAAGCTCAAGGAGCACCGGATCAAGCCGCGCACGGTTCAGGTCAAGGCCGGCGAGCAGCACCGGAGCGGCCCTTTCGGCCTGGAGTTCGTTGCGGTGAACCACTCCATCCCGGATGGGCTGGCGGTCGCGATCCGCACCAAGGCCGGGCTGGTCCTGCACACCGGTGACTTCAAGATGGACCAGTTCCCTCTCGATGACCGGATCACTGATCTGCGTCACTTCGCCCGGCTGGGTGAGGAGGGCGTCGACCTGTTCCTCGTGGACTCCACGAACGCCGAGGTTCCTGGCTTCATGATGTCCGAGCGTGACCTCACGCCCGCGATCGAGGGGGTCTTCGCGAATGCTCCGCGCCGCGTCATCGTCTCGAGCTTTGCCAGCCATGTGCACCGCATTCAGCAGGTGCTCGACGCGGCCGAGGCCAGTGGGCGCAAGGTGGCCTTCGTGGGCCGGTCGATGGTGCGCAACATGAAGATCGCGCGCGATCTCGGCTACCTCACCATCAAGCGAGGGTTGCTGGTGGACTTCAAGAAGCTGGGTGATCTGCCGGATCACAAGGTCACGCTGGTCTGTACCGGCTCACAGGGTGAGCCGATGGCCGCGCTGGCCCGGATGGCGAACAACGGCCACGAGATCAAGCTTGCCGAGGGTGACACCGTGCTGCTCGCCAGCTCGCTCATCCCGGGCAACGAGAACGCGATCTACAGCATCATCAACAAGCTCATCGACCTGGGCGCCACTGTGGTGCACAAGGGCAACGCCAAGGTGCACGTCTCCGGCCATGCCAGCGCCGGTGAGCTCGTCTACTGCTACAACCTGATCCGCCCCCGCAACGTCATGCCTGTGCATGGGGAGTCCAAGCACCTGCAGGCCAATGCAGAGCTTGCCCGCCGCACCGGGGTCCCGGAGCAGAACGTCGTCGTCGTACGTGACGGGGTTGCCGTCGACCTGGCTGACCGTCAGGTCACCATTGCCGGGCAGGTCCCGGCAGACCTGGTCTATGTCGAGGGTCAGGCCGTGGGCAAGGCGACCGAGCGCATCCTCGAGGAGCGCCGGGTGCTGCGGGAGGGCGGAGTCCTCACGGTGCTGGCCGTCGTGGACGAGAACAACAGCCTCACGGAGCCGCTGGAGATCCTCACCCGCGGTTTCGTGCGGGACAAGAAGGCCTTCGAGGGCGTGGTCGCAGCGGTGGAGAAAGCCCTGGCGCGCCCGCAGACCAAGAAGATCGATGATCTGAGCAAGCTCGAGTCCGTGATCGTCGACGCCGTCTCCCGTCACCTCCAGCGCAGCTACCGCCGCCCGCCGGCGGTCATGGCCGTCGTCGTCGACGACTGAGCGCTCCGGAAACACACGGAAACTGCCACATCATTCAGGTGTGACACCTAGGATGTAAGCGTTTCCGCACATTCCGGGCCGCGGTCCGGTCCCGTCCGACCCCGAAGGGTGTGTCATGACGTCCCGTCTCTCGTTCGCCACGCTGGACCAAGCCCGTCCGGCCGCGCGTCGTCCCGCGCTCGACCCCCGCGCCATGAGCACCGGCTCGGTGCACCTGGGTGTCGGGGCCTTCCACCGAGCCCATCAGGCGGTGTTCACCGAGGACGCCATGGCCGCAGCAGGTGAGAGCGGCTGGGGCATCCATGCCGTCACCCAGCGCTCGGCCCGCGTTGCCGAGCAGCTCGATCCGCAGGACGGCCTCTACGGAGTCCTGACCTGTGGTCTGGATGGTGCCGGAGAGCCCGAGCGGAGCCTGCGGATCGTGGGCGCCGTGCGGGCGGTCTCCTTCCCCGGTGAGCAGACAGGTGAGGTCCTGGCCCGCCTCGCGGCTCCCACCACCCACCTGGTGACGCTCACCGTGACCGAGAAGGGGTACCGCCGCAGCGGTGATCGCCTCGACCTCCGCGACGAGGGCGTGCAGGCTGATCTCGCTGCACTGCGCGAGGAACGGCGCACCGGCACGGCAGTGGAGACCGCAGCAGGAAGCCCGATCGGCATGCTGGCCCGCGGCCTGGCCCGGCGCGCTCACGGCGCGGCGACGCCGATGAGCGTGGTCTGCTGCGACAACATCGTGCACAACGGCCCGATGGTGGGCCGTCTGGTCTCCGAGTTCCTCCTGGCGGCGGGCGCCGACGGCGCGGCGGCCTGGGTCGCCGACCACGTGACCTTCCCGGCCACCATGGTCGACCGCATCGTGCCGGCGACCACCGCCGCCGAGCGTGCGGCCGCCGAAGCGATCAGTGGACTGCAGGACGAAGGCCTGGTTGTCGCGGAGCCCTACCGGCAATGGGTGATCGAGGACTCCTTCGCCGGCCCTCGGCCAGCATGGGAACGGGCGGGCGCCACGCTCACGAGCGATGTTGCCCCCTTCGAGGAAGCCAAGCTCCGCATTCTCAACGGTACCCACTCCTACCTGGCTTATCGCGGCGCTTTGCTCGGCCACGCCACAATCGCCGAGGCCGTGACCGATGCGGGACTGGGTGCTGAGGTGAGTGCCTTCATCGATCACGATGTCATCCCCACCCTCACGCCGCCTCCGGGCGTCGACCTCGGGCAGTATCGCGACTCCGTGCTGGAACGCTTCGCCAACCCGGCACTGGGTCACACGACGCAGCAAGTGGCCATGGACGGCTCCCAGAAACTGCCCGTGCGTCTGCTCGGCACCGCCGCCGACCGGCTCACCGCAGGGGCGATTCCCGAGCGGACAGCACGCGCAGTGGCGGCCTGGATGGTGTTCGTGGCCCGAGCCGCCGATGGCTCCTCACCCCTGGTTCTCGATGACCCACAGGCCGAGGTGCTCGGCGCCGCCGTCGCAGGCGCGGCAAGCGGCGCGGCGCTCGCCGACCGCCTGCTCGACCTGGAACAGATCTTCCCCCCGGCGCTCGCCGGCGACGAGCGCTTCCGCTCGGCCGTGCGTGAGCAGGTCACTGACCTGGCGTGAGTCCTAGGTGACGGCGCCCAGCTGCCAAGGCTGGAACTCGTCCTGCCCCAGGTCCAGTTCCTCGCTCACGCTGCGGCGCCGGCCGGAGGCGACGTCGACGAGTAGCTCGAAGAGCTCCTCGCCGACCTCCTCCACGGTGGCCCCGCCATCCACGATCCGGCCGGCATCGAGATCCATGTCCTCGTGCATGCGCTCATACATCGGAGTGTTCGTGGCGACCTTCACGGTGGGGGCCGGCTTGGAACCCAGCACGGAGCCGCGGCCGGTGGTGAAGCAGATGAGGTTCGCCCCGCCCGCCACCAGCCCGGTGACCGAGACCGGATCGTAGCCCGGGGTGTCCATGAAGCCCAGGCCCCGCTGGGTGATCTGCTCGGCATACCGGTAGACCGCTCGCAGCTCGGCCGATCCGGCCTTGGCGACGGCGCCGAGTGACTTCTCCAGGATGGTGGTCAGGCCGCCGGCCTTGTTCCCGGGGGAGGGGTTGTTGTCCAGGGTGCCGCCACCGGCGGTGGCGTAGTCCTGCCACCACGCCAGCCGCTCCAGCAGCGCCTGACCTACCTCTGGGGTGGCGGCCCGCCGGGTGAGCAGGTGCTCCGCGCCGAAGATCTCCGGGGTCTCGGCCAGCACCGAGGTGCCGCCTGCGCCCACGAGGAGGTCCGAGGCGTAGCCCAGTGCGGGGTTCGCGCTGATTCCGGAGTAGCCGTCCGAGCCGCCGCAGTTGAGCCCCAGAACAAGATGGGAGATGTCAACCGGTTCGCGCCGGGCACGTGCCACCCGGGGCATCATCGCGCGAATGCGCTCGCTGCCGACCCGCACCGTCGCGCGGATCCCGCCGAGGTCCTGCACATTGAGGGTCTCCACCACGGTGTCCGGCGGCAGGTTCAGATCTTCGACCAGCGCGGCGACGGGAACCATCTCGCATCCCAGGCCGAGAACCAGCAGCCCGCCGAAGTTCGGGTGGCGGGCGTAGCCGCGCAGGGTGCGCAGCAGGGTGTCGCCACCCTCCGAGCCGGGCACGAGCCCACAACCGGAGCCGTGGGTCAGCGCCATCACGCCGTCGACGTGCTCGGTGTCTGCGGAGCCGAGTCCGCGGAACTGGCCAGCAATGAGCCGGGCCGAGGAGGCCGAGCAGTTCACCGAGGTGATCACGCCGATGGCATTGCGTGTGCCCACGCGCCCATCCCCGCGCACGTAGCCGTCGAAGGTGCGCCCGGTCATGGTGGTGGGGATCGCCGGCCGGTCGACCCCGAACTCGTAGTCGCGGGACCCGGGCTCGAAGGCCAGGTTGTGACTGTGCACCGGCTGGCCGACGGCGATGTCGCGGGTGGTGACGCCGATGACCTGGCCGTACTTGCGCACCGCCGATCCCCGGCCGAGCGCCCGGAGGGCGATCTTGTGTGCTCGTGGCACCGTGCTGGCGACGACGAGTGTGCTGCTGTCGCTGAGGGCGAACTCCTCGCCTCGGTGCAGATCTCGCGTGGCGATCGCGACGTCGTCGTCGGGCCGTAGGCGCAACAGTGGGCTGGCGGTGGGCATGCGCTCTCCTCGGTTGGCTCGCGGCACCAACGCACCGCGGAAACGCTTCCACTAGCATAATGCTCCGGTATCCCCATCGAGAGGGCACCCCATGGCCACGATTCACGACGTCGCACAAGTCGCCGGCGTCTCCATCGCGACGGTCTCGCGCGCGTTGAACGGCGGCCCGCGCGTGCACGACCGCACGCGAGAGCGGGTGCTCCAGGCCGCTGCCGACCTGGACTTCCATCCCAGTCATGCCGCCCGCGGCCTGGCCACCGGCCGGCACGGCACCCTGGGTGTGCTTGTCCCGGACGTGGCCAACCCCCTCTTCTCCCGGGTGCTCGCCGGAATCACGCGAAGCGTGCAGCAGCGAGACTTTGGCATCGTGCTGGCTGACTCCCAGGAGATGCCGGGCCGGGAGAAGGAGCTTGCCCGGCGGCTCTCCCAGCAGGTCGACGGTCTCATCCTCGTCTCGTCGCGGATGTCCGAGTCTGACGTCAAGGAACTCGCCGGCAAGCTGCCGGTGGTGGTCACGAACCGGCAGGCGGACGGCGTGGACTCGGTCAGCATCGACGCGGCGCACGGGATGGCGGAACTGCTCACCGCCATCGCCGGACTCGGTCACCAGCGCGTGGGTTATCTCGACGGCCCGAGTGCGTCGCGATCCGGGGAGGTCAAGCGAGCCGGGCTGGACTCTGCGGCAGCAGCGCACGGCCTCGATCTCGTCACGTGGAGCACAGAGGCGCCGACCTTCGCGGCAGGGCGGGCTGCCGCGGAGATGGTGCTGGCCAGTGGCGTCACCGCGGCGCTGGCCTTCAACGACCTCCTGGCCTGGGGTCTGCTCACCAAGGCCAGCGAACTCGGGGTCGGGGTCCCGGCAGACCTGAGCGTCGCCGGCTTCGACGACGCCCTGGAGGAGGGGATGGTCTCGCCGGCGCTCAGTACCGTCTCCGCCCATGGTGACGACCTTGGAGTGCTCGCGGCGGACCTGCTCACCCGGCGCCTGGCTGACCCGGAGGCGCCGGTGGCCACTGAGGTGCTGCCCTGTCCGGTCCTTCTCCGGGAGTCGACAGCGGCTGCGGCGCAGTAATTCGGACGGACTATTCCAGCACCTTCGTAGGGTTGTATGCCCGGCGTCACGCCCATATGGTCGAAGAGCGCATCAGAAAGCGCTTACCGATGGGATTGACAATGACGACAATTCGCACATCGGGTCGAACGCTCATCGCCATGCTGGCCGCTTCGGCCATCGCTGTGAGCGCGGCCCTCCTCGCCGGCCCGGCACGCGCCGACGGGGACGAGTTCACCGAACTCCTGACCTTCGAAACCTACGAACGCTCCGGCCTGCACGGTCAGGACGGCTGGAGCGGGACCTCCGCCGCCACCGTGATCGCCGATCCGCTCAACGCCAACAACCAGGTCGCCGAGATGGTCGGCGGCGCCCAGTACATTCGGCGGGAGATCCCCGCGATCGAAGCCGGCGAGATCGGGACCGTGTTTTTCCGGTTCATGCGCATCGGCTCGGTGGACACCTCCTTCGGCGTCACCAATGTCGCCGAGCCCAGCGACTACGCGCATAGCCGGGCCTATGTGAACAACCAGAACAATGACGTCATGCTCGTCCGCGACGGCGGCCAGTTCCGCCCGGTGGGTATGTGGGGCCGGGACGCCTGGCAGTGCGTCTGGCTCGTGGCCGACAACGACAACGACCGGGTGAGCGTCTACAGCCAGGGCGGCCCCTACGAGGAACTCACCCGCCTGCCCGAGGACACCGTCGCAGACTTCGGTTTCCGCCAGAGCGTCAGCGGCGCACTGGACCGCTTCTTCTGGATCAACGGCGCGAACAGCCAAGGCCGGCTCCTGCTCGACGACGTCGCCGTGGACACCACCGGCGAGAACCTGAGCATCCCGACCGGTAATCCGGCCGATTGCTCCTACGCGGGCAACGAGAACCAACCGCTGCTCAACCCGCTGCCCGATCCGCAGCTGTCCACCCTGGGCATCGAGGTCACCGAACTCGCCCAGCTCCCGGAGTCCCAGACCACCCCGGCCACTCAGGACCAGAGACTGGTGCGCCACAACCGCATCACCCACCTGGACGAGGTCCCGGACGGATCGGGTCGCCTGATGGTGCCGGACAACAACGAGATCCTGTATCTGGTCGACAAGGACACCGGGGAGTACTTCCCGTACGTGAACGTGCGCGACGAGTTCATCGAGCACTATCACAATCACGCCGGCCTGGGCACCGGCCTCGGATCGGCCACCTTCCATCCCGAGTTCGCCGAGAACGGCCTGTTCTACACCGTGCACACCGAAGCCGGTGGCGCGCTCCAGGAGTACGAACCGGACTTCCCGGCCTTCGGCACCACGGCCTTCCACAGCGTGGTCACCGAGTGGACGGCGGCGGACCCCGCGGCGAATGCCTTCGAGGGCACCCGGCGCGAGCTCATGCGGGTTCCCTTCGCCGGGCGCGTGCACACCGTGCAGCAGATGGACTTCAACCGCACGGCCGGGCCTGGCGATCCGGACTACGGCATGCTCTACATCCTCGTCGGCGACGGCGGTAACGGCGTCGACAACGACAATCCGCGGAACCCGGCCACGCCGCAAGGATCGATCTTCCGCGTCGATCCGCTCGGTGACGACAGCGCCAACGGCCAGTACGGCATCCCCCAGGACAATCCCTTCCTCGACGTCGAGGGCGCGTTGCCGGAGACCTACGCAGTGGGCGCTCGTGACCCGCATCGGATCAGCTGGGACCCCGAGGGTGAGAACGCCATGTATCTGGCGAACATCGGCGAGTGGCAGGTCGAGTCCATCTACGAGGTGCAGCCTGGTGACGACTTCGGTTGGTCCGTTCGTGAGGGCCCCTTCGTCGCCGAGGGCCGGCAGATCTACCCCTTGCCGGAGAACGACTCAGAGTTCGGCTTCACGTACCCGGTGGCGGCCTACGACCACACCCGTGACCCGGGACAGACCGGTGACGCCGGCGTGGCCGTCAACGGCGGCTTCGTCTACCGCGGCGAGATCGAGGAACTGCGCGGCAAGTACATCTTCTCCGACCTGGTCCGCGGCTGGGTCTACGCCACCAACGTGGACGAGATGGTCCGCAACGACGGCGATATCGAGGATCTGGCGACCATCGAGCACCTCCGGGTCTTCCACGAGGGGGTCGAGACCAGCTTCGCCGAGCTCGTCGGAGACACCCGCGTGGACCTGCGTTTCGGCTCCGACGCCGACGGCGAGCTCTACCTGGTCTCCAAGGCGAACGGGAAGATCTGGACCGTGACCGGGGCGCGCCATGTGGGTGCTGAGTCCCCGATCGTGCATCCGGAACTTGCGGGTCATGTGGTGGCGCACTACGACTTCGACCACCCGGTCGACGGCGCCGCCACCTTCGAGGCCGACCGGGGCATCTCCGGCACCGAGATCGAACTGATCAACGGCGGCGTGGAGATGCGCGTGGCCGATCCCGCCTATCCGGGCGCCGGTCGAGCCCTGCAAACCCAGCAGATGAGCCCGGGGCAGGCGTCGAACGATGACTGGAAGGCCGGGATCTACGACCCCGACGGCGTGGACTCGCTGAGTGCGCTCGCCGGCGTCGACGCGACCACGGTCATGGGCTGGTTCAAGCCCACCGGCCCGAACCCAGGCCAGAACAACTCCGGCAATCCGTACAACGCAGTCGGGCTCGCCGGCGTGCTCAGCGGTGACTCCAACGGTCACGGGGTGCGCGCGCTGCTCGAGGTGATCCAGGTGGACGGCGAGCTCAAGCTCGTCGCACTCGGGCGCCGGATCGACGGTGCCGGCTCGTGGACCTACGCGGCTGACATGCCCTGGGAGGAGATCCTGGAGCAGGGCGAGTGGGTCCACCTGGCGGCGACCTTCGACTTCGCCCAAGGTGAGATGCAGCTGTTCATGAACGGTGAGCCGCTCGAGGGCAGCTACACGGCGTCCAACCCCTGGGGTGCTGGGCCGACGTCACCGACGGATCCGGCCGGGATCAAGATCGGGGGGAGCTATCCGCAGAACACCTCGGAATCGAACCCCTTCCACGGCCGGATGGATGACCTGATGTTCCTGGACGTCGCGGTGACGCCGGAGCAGATGGCCGAGCAGTTCGCCATCTTCGGTGCGGAGGAGCCGGCAGAGCCGCAGATTCCGCAGTGTTCGCTCGGTGAGCCGGTGACCGACCTGATGGACGGCGAGAACTGGCTGCCGCGCACCCCGGAGAAGTGGGAGTTCCCCGGTGAGGAGATCATCCTCGCTGAGGACGGGGACAACCCGGGCGATGGCATCCGGCGCCCCTTCGAGTACGCCCTGCTCGAGCGGGACGTCCCGGGCTCGGTGCAGTTCGAGGCCGAAGTGCGCCTCGATACGCCGGCCTCGGTGAACAACCGGGATGTCATCCTGGTCTTCGGGCACCAGTCGGACACGGAGTACTACTACGCGCACCTGTCCCAGGACAACACGATCTACCCGCACAACGGCATCTATCGCGTGAACAATGCCGACCGGGAACGGATCGACGACCAGTGGAACGGTGAGTTCGGTGCCCCGCCGGCCGTCACGGACGAGGAGTACCACCATGTCCGGCTGGTGCACTGCGCCGGCACCGGCGAGATCGCGGTGTGGGTCGACGGGCTGGATCGGCCGCTGATGACCGCGACCGACACCACCTTCGACTCGGGCCGGATCGGATTCGGCTCCTTCGACAACACCGGCCGCATGCGTGACCTCACCGTCTGGATTGCCGACGCCGAGGATGACGGCGAGCAACCCGAGGAGGAGTTCGGAATCGAGGTGGGGCATGAGGTCATCGAGCGCCTGGAAATCCAGACCGGCTCGGGGTCAGGCTTGGAGCCCGGTACCGAGGTTCAGGGCTCTATGAACTCGTCGCCACAGATCGATCTGGGAACGGAGGTGGCCGACGCCGACGGCAACGTCGCCTTCACCTGGCAGATCCCGGCCGACGCCGAGTTGGGCTCGCATGCCTTCACCTTGTCCGCGGACGGCTACGTGGACCAGAGCGTGACCTTCGAGGTGATCGCGCAGACCGACGTGGGTGACGACGGCCCCGGCGATGACAGCTCGGGTGACGACGGCCCTGGCGACGACGGCGCGGCGGGCGGCGACGGCCCTGGCGACGACGGCGCGGCGGGCGGCGACGGCCGGATGCCTGCGACCGGATCCGAGGTCGCGTGGCTGATCGCCGCAGCTGTGCTGCTCGTGGCTGCTGGTCTTGGCGTCATCGTCTGGAGGCGCCGCCAGAACTCGAACTGATCACGGCCTGCTGCTGGGGCCGGCGACTTGGCCGGCTCCATAGGGGCGACGCTGGGGCGGCCGTGCAGGGCCCGATGGTTCTGCGCGGCCTCCTCTGGCTGCTCAGCCGGCGACGACGTTGCGCATCTCCTTCCCGGCGAGCAGGGCACGCACGTTGGATGCGATCAGCGCGTCGGCGCCCACGGGCCGGCCCCCGGCGGCATGCGGGGTGAGGATCAGGTTCGGTGCCTCCCACAGCGAAGACTCCGCCGGCAGTGGTTCCGTCTCGGTGACGTCGGTGGCCATGCCGGGCAGCGAACCGTCCTGCAGAGCGGTGGCGATGGCGCCCTCGTCGGCCGTGCTTCCCCGCCCCACATTGACCACGTAGGCATCTTGCAGCAGCGCCAGGCGGCGCGCGTCGAGGGCCTTCTCGGTCTGGGGCGTGCTGGGCAGGATCATCACCAGGACGTCGGCCTCGGACAGCGCCTGGTCGAGCTCGGTGTCGGCGATGACCCGGAAGCCGGAACGTTCTCCGGCGGACCGGGCCACTCCGGTGACCTCGGCGCCCAAGCCCGCCAGCATCGGCGCCAGGGTCTGGCCGATGGAGCCGAAACCCCAGATGAGCACGCGCGCTCCGAGCAGGGTGGTCACGGGGCCGGGCGGGTGCAGCGGTTGCACGCCGCCGAGGGCGCGGTCCCATCGGCGCTCGGCCTGAGCCCGGGCCGAGGCCGGTAGCCTGCGCACGAGGGCGAGAGTGAGAGTGAGGGCGTGCTCGGCCACGGTCGTGTCGTGTAGGCCTACACCGGAGGTGATGACCACGCCGTCCGGCATGTCCGGGTTCAGGGTGTGGTCCACTCCGGCCGAGAGGGCCTGGATCCAGCGCAGCCGTGACATCTGGGACGTCGACTCGGCGAGTGCGCTCTTGTCGTTGGCCCAGGCCACCAGCGCTTCGGCGTCGAGATGCTCCTGCGGAACCGGCTTGGCCGGATCGTAGGGAACGGCGGTGACCCCACCGGGCAGCTCGGGATCCAGCGGGATGTTCGTCGGCAGCAGCAGCTTCATGTCATGGACTCTGCCACGCCCTCCCACCGATCGCGCCAGTCGCCCGGGAACCCGCCACTCACAGGCCCCCACAAGTGGCGCGACGGCGCGTATGTGGCGCGCTCGGCCAGGTGGTCAGAGGTGCGGAGCCACCAGCTGGCGGTAGCGATCGATCATGGTCTGCAGGGTCTGCTCGCCCGGGGCGTCCCAGATCTCCTGATTGAAGATCTCCACCTCGACGTCACCGGCGTAGCCGGCCTCGCGCACCCAGGAAGTGATGGCAGAGAAGTCCACGAAGCCATCGCCCATGAAGCCACGCGAGAGCAGGGGGTTCGCCTGGATCGGCAGCGACCAGTCACACACCTGATACGAGGCGAGCCGCCCGGTTCGCGCCGCATGGTGGATGAGTGCCTCCAGGTCGGGGTCCCACCACACGTGGTAGGTGTCGACCACCACGCCCACGGTCTCGGCCGGGAAGGGCTCGGCCAGGGTGAGGCATTGGCCCAATGTGGAGAGCACCGCCCGGTCGGCAGCGAAAATCGGGTGCAACGGCTCGAGCACCAGCCGCACATGGTGTTCGGCGGCGAAGGGCACGAGCTCTGCGATCCGCTCCGAGACCCGCTGGCGTGCGGCGACCAGGTCGCGATCGCCCTCCGGCGCAGCCGGCGCGTTCGGGCCGGTGGCTGCCGGCAGGCCCCCGACCACCATGATCAGTTCCCGCGTGCCCAGGGTGGCGGCCTCCACGATGGCGGCCTTGTTGTCCTCCCGGGCGGCGGCGATGCCGGCGTCGTCGGCGGCGGTGAGGAACCCGCCGCGGCACAGGGAGGAGACGCGCAGTCCGGCGCTGCTGACCAACTGCGCGGCCCGCTCCAGGCCGGCCTCCGCCACGCTGTCGCGCCAGAGCCCCACGGCCGGGATCCCGGCCGCCACTGCGCCCTCGACGGCCTGTTCCAGGGTCCAGGCCTTGGTGGTCGCGGTGTTCAGTGAGAGCCGGGACAGATCAGGTGCCGCTGCGCCGGGTTCGGTGCTCACCCTCGGCTCACAGGGAGATCTCGGGCACGGGCAGCGTGCGGCCCTGCTCGGAGGAGGCCAGCCCGAGCTCGGCGAGCTGGACGCCGCGGGCGGCGGAGAGCAGACCGAAGCGGTGCTGGCGGCCTGCGGCGACGTCGCGCAGGAACTCTTCCCACTGCACCTTGAATCCGTTGTCCAGCTCGCCGTTCGCCGGCACGTCCATCCACTGCTCGCGGAAGGGCTCGGTGGCCGGCAAGTCGGGATTCCACACCGGCTTCGGGGTGTGGGCGCGCTGCTGGGCCACGCAGTTGCGCAGGCCGGCCACAGCCGAGCCGTGGGTGCCGTCCACCTGGAACTCGACCAGCTCGTCGCGGTGCACGCGCACCGTCCAGGAGGAGTTGATCTGCGCGATGACCGGATCCCCGCCGGGGGTGGTGATCTCGAAGGTGCCGTAAGCGGCGTCGTCCGCGGTGGCGGTGTACTCCTTGCCGGCCTCGTCCCAGCGCGTGGGGATGTGGGTCACGGTCTTCGCGGTGACCGTGTCCACCCGGCCGAGGATGCCTTCGAGGACATAGTTCCAGTGGCAGAACATGTCCACGGCGATGCCGCCGCCGTCCTCCTTGCGGTAGTTCCAGCTGGGGCGCTGGGCCGGCTGGTGATCGCCCTCGAGGACCCAGTAGCCGAACTCCCCGCGCAGCGAGAGGATGCGTCCGAAGAAGCCCTCCTCCACTAGGCGGCGCAGTTTGACCAGGCCGGGGAGGTAGAGCTTGTCGTGCACCACGCCGACGGTCACCCCGGACTTCTCCGCCAGGCGTGCGAGCTCGATGGCCTCGTCCAGCGTCTCGGCGGTGGGCTTCTCGGTGTAGATGTGCTTGCCCGCTGCCATGGCGGCGCGCAGCGCGGCGGGGCGGCGTGAGGTGACCTGGGCGTCGAAGTAGACGTCGCACACGGCGATGGCCTTCTCTACGTCGGTGGTCCACTCCTCGATGTCATGCAGTGCGGCCAGCTCGGCGAGCTTGCCCTCGCGGCGGCCCACCAGGACCAGCTCGACCTGGAGGCGGGAGCCGTCCTCGAGTTCGATGCCGCCGGCGTCGCGGATGGGCAGGAGCGAACGGACCAGGTGCTGGCGGTAGCCCATGCGGCCGGTGACGCCGTTCATGGCGATGCGGAGCGTGCGGGTGGACATCGTCTCTCCCTCGAGGCGGGGGCTGGGTGCGAATCGGAAAGCGCTTTCTGTCCAAGTTACCCAGTGTGCGGAGGCAGTGTCAACGAGCGTGGTGGCCACCCGCAGCGCGAGGTCGGCCAGGTGGCCGCGCCGCAGCCTCCAGCGGCACGGGGACCGCGCCGACGAGCGGGCGATTCCCAGGGTTGCCGGGGCGGCCCGGGAGCCGGACGCCGCACAGCATCGCGACCCGGCTCAGCTAGCGTTTCCGCCATGACTGCGGATGCCGAACACCAGGAAGTCACCGTCGCGGTGGTGGGAGCCCGAGGCTACGGACGCCGCCATCTGGCCGACATCACGCGGATCCCGGGCGCCCGGCTGAGTGCGGTCGCCGATCCGGCTCCCCTGGACGGCGACGCCGCAGAGCTGGCGGCCGGAGTCCCGCACTATCGCGCGTTGGCCGACCTGCTGGCCGCGCAGCGGCCGGACATCGTCACCATCGCGACGCCGATCCCCACGCACCGTCCCCTCGCGGAGGAAGCCCTGCGCGCCGGGTGCGATGTGCTGCTGGAGAAGCCGGTGGCCGCCTCGCAGTCCGACTTCGAGCGTCTGCTCGCAGTAGCCGAGGAGACCGGCCGCTCGGTGCAGATCGGCTTCCAGGACGAGGGCTCCTCGGCCTACGCCGACATCGAGGAGTTGATCTCGGACGGGGAGATCGGCGAGCTCCGGGGCGTCGGTGCCTGCGGGACCTGGGTGCGATCGACCGCCTACTACGAGCGCGCCGCCTGGGCCGGGCGCCGGCGCATGGACGGGGTGGACATCGTCGACGGTGCGGTCACCAACCCTTTCGCGCACGCCATCCAGGCCGCACTGCGCCTGGCTGGGGCGCGCCGCGCCGAGGATGTCGCCACCATCGAGGTGGAGCTCTTCCACGCCCACGAGATCGAGGCCGATGACACCTCCTCGCTTCGCCTCCTCACCGCCAAAGGGCTGCCGGTGGCCGCGGGCCTGACCGTTTGTGCCACCGAGACCGCAGAACCCTATGTGGTGGTGCACGGCAGCGCCGGCACGGTGACCTACTGGTACACGGCCGGGCGGGTTGAGGTGGCGGGGCGCTCCGGGACGCGCTCGTGGAACACCGAGGTGACCAGCCTGCTGGGCAATCTCGTGGCGCATGTCCGCGAGGGAGCGGCGTTATTGTCCCCGCTAGAGGCCTCCGGCGCCTTCATGCGGGTCCTCGAGGCGGTGCGCCGGGCCGAGGATCCGGCGCCCATCGAGCCGCGGCACCTCAGCCGGCTGCAGGCCCCGGGTGAGGTCTTCGTGCAGGTGCGCGATGTGGAGCAGTGGTGTGCACGCGTGGCCCGGGAACTGCGGACCTTCACGGCGCTCGGCGCGCCCTGGGCACCGGAGCAGGGCGTGCTCGCCGAACTCCAGATCGCCGGCCGGGCGGTGGCCACGTACGTCGACGGCGCGGGCACCGCGGCGCTGGACGGCCCCCGCCCGCACCTGCACCCGTTGCGCACCCTGGGTGGCACCGGGGTCACCGATGTGGCGCCGGAGGATCACACCTGGCATGCGGGGGTGAGCATGGCCGTGCAGGACGTCTGCGGCGCGAACCTCTGGGGCGGGGCCACCTACGTCCGCGACCGCGGCTACCGCTGGCTGGAGGACCACGGCCGGATCACCCACGAGGGCTGGCTCGAGGAGCCGCATGAGAGCGCCGCGGGTGGCAGCGCCCTCCAGCGCCTGGCCTGGCGCCGCGGCGACGGCGAACTGCTGGCCACCGAACGTCGCGCCCTGCGCTGGCAGCCAGCACCCGAAGGGTGGGAGCTGGAGTTCGACAGCGAGATCACGGCCGCCGGTGAGGCGCCGCTGACGCTGGGTTCGCCGGGGTCGAATGGCCGGGAGGGCGGCGGCTACGGCGGCTTCTTCTGGCGGCTCCCGGCCTGCACCGACGTCGAGGTGCGTACCGCCACCTCGCGGGGCGAGACGCAGACGCACGGTTCGGCCGATCCGTGGATCGCGTGGACGGCACGCGCCGAGTCGGACTTCACCCTCGTGCTGGCCCGTCCCACAGGCGGCGATGGCGCTGATGCGGACCGTTGGTTCGTGCGGGTGAGCGACTACCCCGGCGTGGGGGCCGCTCTCGCCTGGGAGACGCCGGTGACGGTGCCCGGGGGCGCCAGCGTGCACCGCAGCTATCGCTCTCTGGTGGCCGACGGCCGGCTGGACGAACAGCAGCTCCGCGCCGCTGGGGCGCGCCTGGCGGGTTGAGGTGCCTGGCTGAGGCGTCAGAGGCGCTTGGCCAGGGCGAGTGCGCCCCGGACGGGGGGCTCGCGCAGGACGTGCAGCGGCAGGCGCGGTTCCTTCGACTCGAGGGCGCGGCGCAGGCTCTGTTCGAGCAGCGGTTGATTCGTGATGACGCCGCCGGCGGCCACCACCGAGGTGGCCACGGCGCCGCGCTGCAGGACCGCGTGCACGCCGTCGGCCAGGGCATGGCCGGAGCGGTCGATCACCTCGTGTGCGAGAACGGAACCCGCCAGGGCGGCATCGAAGACCACCGGTGCGAGTGCCCCCCACTCGGCGGCACTGGGCTGCTCGGAGAAGCTGGCCGCGAGCTCGAAGGTGTCGCCCGCCCCCAGTGCCTCGCTCAGTGCCCGGCCCAGGGGGTCGGCCAGCGCGGCCTGGGGGTGATGACGATCGGCGTGGCGAAGCACCCGGATCACGGCGTCACGCGCGATGGCGGGCGCGCTGCCCAGGTCACTGATCAGCCAGCCGTAGCCATCGGCAGTGAGGATCCCGCCGGTGGAATCGACCCCCACCACGATGGCGCCGGTGCCCGCGATCACGCTGATGCAGGGGCCAACTCCGGCGGCCGGCCCGAGGAGCTGCGCGTCATTGACGACGTCGACCTCGGCGGCGAGATGTCCGGACAGGCTGCGCCGTGCGGCCTCGCGCTGTTCGGCCGTGTCGCCGCCGTGGAGCCCGACCACCACGCTGGCCCCGCGGAGATCGCCGGCGAGGTTGCGGACCAGGGCTGCCAGATGCACCAGATTGGCGGGATCCTGCAAGGCGGACGTGCGGGCCCACTGGCGCGTGGGCACGATCACCTCGTGTTCGCCCAGGCCCGGCCCGCTCCACGCCAGATGTGTCTTGGTCCCGCCCACGTCGATCCCGGCATGCCGAACCTGGTCGCGGCTGGCAGGCAGGTGGATCGCCTCAGGCAAGGTAGGCCGATCCCTTGGCCTTGCGCATGGCGAGCTCGGCCACACCCACCAGGGCGGCCTTCTCCCCGAGGGTGGTGGTGGACAACTCCGGGGGGTGCGGGATGCGCCCCAGAAGGCGCTGCCCGATGCGTTCGATCATCCGGTCCGCCCGCTGGGGGACGTGCCCGGCGAAGACGAGGCGGTCCGGCGCGATCACGGTGGAGATCGCCGCGATCGACAGGGCGAGGTAGTCATAGAGTTCCTCGGCCTCGGGCGAGGGGTCGTCCGCCATGGCGTCGATGTGCTCCGCGATCGTGCTGCGCCGGGTGGAACTGTGGGAGCGCCCGAGCTCGAAGATGGTGGCTTCGAAGGCGCCCTGATCGGGGTAGAAGCGCTGGAGAGCCTCCCGGTGGGGCAGGAGGTAGCCGATCTCGCCGGCCGCAGCGTGGTGGCCGCGGACCAAGCGTCCCTCGCTGATCAGCCCGGCTCCGATACCGACGCCGAAGACGTAGGAGACCAGGCTGGAGGTTGCGCCGCCATTGCCCAGGGCCCATTCGGCGAAGGCCACGGCGTTGGCATCGTTCTCGATGAGGACCGGGATGTCGTAACGGGATCGGACGATCGAGCCCAGGGGGAGGGCCTGCCAGCCAAGTTCCACGGAGTTGCTCACCACGCCCTCGCTGCTCACCAGCCCCGGAGCGCTGATTCCGATCGCGAGGCAGGGTTGTTTGCGGTGCTTGGCCCGGGCGATCAGCTCATCGATGGCGGACAGGGTGCCGTCCAGCCGGGCATCGGCGTCGATCGAGCCGTCGTCGCGGGCCAGTTGTTGCGAGAACTCCTCCACGGTCTTGCCGTCGAGATTGACCAGGACCGCCCGCACCGCGGAGTCGGTGATGTCGAGCGCGGCGATGATCCGGCCTTCGCCTGAGTACCGGAACAGGTGGGAGGGACGCCCGACCGAGGCGCTCTGCACGCCTTCCTGGGCGATGAATCCCTCCTCGAGCAGGCCCGCGCACAGCCGCTGGACGGTGGCCGATCCCAAACCGGTGATCTCGCGCAGCTGAGCGCGCGAGAGGGGCCCGTGGTCCTGGAGCGCGTCGAGAATTGCGGTCCGGTTGATGTGGGTGACCGTGCGGGTGGTAGCCGTCATCGCGCCGGCTCGATCGCCTGCGCTGGCTGTGGTCATCCTCGGCCCTCTCTGGTGTCGCGCACCGCCTGTGGTGGCGCCGCTCGCCGCCACTCTGCCATGACCGCGAGACTTTCTGATCAGGCCAGTATGTAATCATGGTGGCCGCTCTCCACTCAAGGGGTAGACAGGGCCACCGCGTGGGGCGCCTGTTTCAGCACGGTAACTATTCGGTCTCAACACGGCATATGGACTGGAGAGTTACCACTCGCACTGATACGAAAGGACCACCGAGGGTGTCTCGCCCCGGTTCTGTGAAGGAGTCCCAATGATGAGAACCCGCACTACCCGTCTCACTACCGCAGCCGCTGCTGCGGCGCTGCTGGGCCTGGCCGCCTGCTCGAACGGCGCTGACTCCGGCGACGTGAGCTTGAGCATCGTCCAGTCCGGCGACGGCCAGCAGGGCGGCGCGCTCCAGCACATGGCAGATCTGTACGAGGAGGAGACCGGCGTCCAGATCGACGTCGTCGAGGTCCCCAACGCAGATCTGCGCACACGGTTGCGCAACAGCGCGCAGGCGGAAGACCTGCCCGCGATGGCCTTCTCCCCGAACATCGATCCCGTGTGGACGGATCAGATGCTCGATCTCACCGAGATCAGCGAGAGTGCGGGCTTCTACCCCGAGCTCAACCTCGAAGACCCCAATGACGGGCTGATCAAGTCACTGCCGTCGACCCTGACCGCGGTCGGCATGTTCGTCAACGTCGACCTCTGGGAAGAGGCTGGGGTCGAGTTCCCCACCACGCTCGAGGAGGAGTGGAGCTGGGACGAGTTCGTCGACGCAGCCACCGAGGTCGTGGACAGCACCGATGCCGAGTTCGGCCTGGTGATGGACTCCTCGGCCCACCGACTGCGTGCCTTCCTGCACCAGTTCGGTAGCAAGAGCGTCTGGCTCGAGGACGGCGAGGCCGTCACCTCACCGGAGACCGCCACGGCGCTGGAGTACTTCTACGACATGCACGACTCGGGCTTCATGCCCCGCTCGGTGTGGACCGCCGGGGATGACCCCAGCGCCACCTTCAAGTCCGGCCGCGTGGCTGCCTACTACTCCGGTTCCTGGCAGATCGCGGACTTCGAGGAGACCGTGACCGAGTTCGAGTGGATGTCGGTGCCGATGCCCCAGCAGCCGGTCCGCGCCACCAACTACGGGCAGGCCTCGGCCTTCGTGGCCTTCGACGGTACGGGAGTCGAGGAGGAGACCCTGGACTTCGCCGAGTGGTTCTACTCTGCGGAGAACTACGAGATCTACTGCGAAATGTCCCGCTGCCTGCCGCCGATGGAGGGGCTCGACATCGACTACGGCGACAACGCCTACGCCTTCGAGATCTACAACGGCGAGATCGCCGCCTCCTCGGGTCTGTTCGAGCTGCAGCACATCAAGCACATGCGCTCGAACTACCTCGGCACCGCCGTGGACTCGGAGCCGCTGCAGGACGAGACCGTGCGGTACCTGAACGACGAAATCACTCTCGATGAGGCCATCGAGAACATCCTGACCGTCACCACGGAGACCCGGGAAGGCTGAGCCTTTCCGATCTCGGGAGCCGTAGCCGATGACCACACTCACGAGCGCCCCCTCCGCCGGCCCGGAACTCCGTAAGGAGGTTTCGGGCCGGCGGCGGCGGCGCCCCAAGTATCGCCTCGCACCCGCGATCCTCATCGCCGGCGCCGCCATCCTGTTCGCGCTGTTCTTCTTCTGGCCCGGGGTTCTCGGATTGGCGTACTCCCTGACCGATTACCGGGGCTACGGCGACTGGGACTTCGTGGGGCTGGAGAACTACCGAGGGTTGATCGGTGACCCGGAGTTCTACCGGGCACTCGGGCGCACGATGGTCTATGCGCTCTTCTCCGTGCCGCTGGGCTACGCCCTCGCCCTCGCCATGGCGGTGACCATCACCAACCCGCGGGCTCGCGGCAAGACCCCGGCCAGGATCATCTTCTTCCTGCCGTGGCTGGTCTCCCCGATCGTCACCGGCGTCATCTGGCGCTGGATGTTCGGCGAGAACTTCGGCTTCGTAAACTACATGATCACCAGCCTCGGTGGGGAGCGGCTCTCCTGGTCGACGAACGCCGACCTCTCGCTGGCGGTGGTGGTCTTCGCCTCGGCCTGGGCCGGCGCCGCCTTCAACATGCTGCTCTTCATCGCCGCGCTCAGCAACGTGCCCATCTCGCTCTACGAGGCTGCCGAACTCGACGGCGCAGGGCCGTGGCGGAAGTTCCGGAGCATCACCCTGCCCTCGATCGCACCGACCTCGGTCCTGGTCATCCTGCTGCTCACCCTCGGGCAGATGAAGGAGTTCGCCATGATCCAGGCCCTCAACGGGGGTGGTCCCGGGACGGCGAACCGGCTGATGATCCAGTACATCTACGAGACCGGGTTCGAGCGGGCTGCCATGGGCTATGCCAGTGCCGCCTCAATGATCTTCCTGGTCGTGCTGCTCGCTCTGGCCTTCATCCAGCTGATGGTGAGCCGCCGAGGAAAGGCGAAGGCATGGTGACCGACGTGACGAACCGCCCGCGATCCGGGTCTGCGAGCGCGAAGGCCGCCCCGCCCCGGCGGGTCATCTCGCGGTGGCTGACCTTCCGTCGCTCGGTGCTGCCCACGGCCACCCTGTGGGTGCTGGTCACCCTGATGGGCTTCCCCCTGCTGTGGTTCCTCCTCTCCTCGGTGAAGCACCCGGGCGAGCTCTTCAGCTTCCCGCTGACTTTCTTCCCACGAGAATGGTCGCTCGACGGCTACCAGCGCGCTTGGGAGCGACTGGACTTCGTCCAGTACTTCACCAACACCCTCATCGTGGCCTCCGTGACCACCTTCCTGACGGTCTTCCTGTGCGCGGCCGCCGGCTACGCCCTGGCGAAGTACAAGAACCCCTGGCTCGCGGTGTTCGGCCTGTGCATCCTCACCATGACCATGCTTCCGGGCGAGATCATGCTGAACCCGATGTTCGTCGTGGTGCGCGACCTGGGCATGTACAACTCGCTGTGGGGCGTGATCATGCCGTCGATCGTGACGCCCACGGGTGTGTTCATGTTCCGGCAGTTCTTCGTCTCGGTGCCCGACGAGCTGATCGACGCGGCCCGGATCGATGGTGCCCGGGAACTGTCGATCTTCTTCCGGATCATGATCCCGCTGGCCAAGCCCATCCTGCTCACCCTGGCGGTGATCTCCTTCCAGTGGCGCTGGAACGACTACATTTTCCCGTTGATCATTCTCTCCGACCCGGACCGCTTCACTCTGCAGATCGCTCTGCGCACCCTGATCGGTGCGGAGAACATCGACTGGTCGATCCTGTTGGCGGCCTCGGTCATCTCGATGATCCCGCTCGTGGTGATCTACCTGGTCTTCCAGCGGTACATCACCTCGTCCAATCTCAGCGCGGGACTCAAGGACTGATTCGGTGCATCTCCAGCCTGAGCTGATCCTGGCGCGGGCCCAGCGCCTCCTCGGCGACTATCTCCCCCGTGCCCTGGTCGCCGACTCCCGCGCGATCCGGGTCTCCCGGTGGGATGTGCCACCCGAGCCCGGCGCAGCCGGTGCCGGCGAACCGGTGTCCTTCGCGCACATGCGCGAGCGCGCCGTCTTCTCCGAAGCCGGCCGCGGCGAGCCGTGGGGCGCGCCGTGGAGCACCACGTGGTTCCGCCTCGAGGGCGAGGTGCCCGCGAGCTGGCCGGAAGCGGCTCAGGGCGCCGGGGAGGCAGCGCGACGCATCGAGCTGTCCGTCGATCTCGGTTTCGATGACATCAAGCCCGGATTCCAGGCCGAAGGCCTGGTGCGGTCGGCGCAGGGCATCGCGGTCAAGGGACTGGAACCGCGCAATCACCACGTGCCGGTGGACGCCACGGCGGGGCAGAGGTTCGTCTACTTCGCGGAGGCGGCCGGAAACCCCGACTTCGCCGGCGCGAACGACTTCAAGCACCCCACCGCCTACGCGCCCACGCCGATGGGCACCAAGGAGACCGCCGGCGCGGTCCCGCTCTATCGTCTGGGACGGATCGAACTACAGCTCATCGATGAGACGGTCGAACTGCTCATCCGGGAACTGACCGTGCTCACCGGGCTGACCGCCGAGCTCCCCGCGGCCACCCCGCGCCGCGCGCAACTCCTCGTCGGTCTCGACCGGGCACTCGACCGCCTGGACCCCAGCGCGATCGCGGCGAGCGCACCGGCCGTCCGCGAGGCACTCGGGCCGCTGCTCGCGAGCCCGGCCGACGCCTCGTCCCACCGCATCCTGGCCACCGGCCACGCCCACATCGACTCCGCCTGGCTCTGGCCCTCCCGCGAGACGGTCCGCAAGGTCACCCGGACCTTCGCCAATGTCCTGCAGCTGATGGACGAGGATCCCGAGATCACCTTCACGTGCTCCTCCGCCCAGCACTTCGCCTGGGTCAAGGAGGGCGACCCCGAGCTCTATGCCCGCGTGCGTGAGCGGGTGCGCGAAGGCCGCTTCATCCCGGTGGGCAACATGTGGGTCGAATCCGACGTCACCATGCCCTCGGGGGAGTCCCTGGCCCGTCAGCTGCTGTACGGGGCGCGGTTCTTCCTCGAGGAGTTCGGCCGGCGCAGCGAGGTGGGCTGGCTCCCCGACTCCTTCGGCTACCCGGCCTCCTTGCCGCAGCTGCTGCGCCAGGCCGGCCTGCGCTGGTTCTTCACCCAGAAGATGTGCTGGAACGACGCGAACACCATGCCGCACCACACCTTCACCTGGGAGGGAACGGACGGCAGCCGGATCCTCACGCACTTCCCGCCCAACAACACCTACAGCGGCGACATGCGTCCCACCGAACTCGCGCGCAGCGTGCGCAACTTCGCCGACCACGGCGGCGCCTCGGCGTCCCTGATGCCCATCGGCTACGGCGATGGCGGCGGAGGACCCACCCGCGAGATGGTCCGTGACGCCCGGCTCCAGTCCGATCTGGAGGGCTCGGCGCGCGTGGCGCTCGGCACCCCCGAGGAGTTCTTCACCCAGGTCCAGGCTGAGTACGCCGATCCGCCTGTGTGGCTGGGGGAGATGTACTTGGAGTTCCACCGGGGCATCTACACTTCGCAGGCCCGCACCAAGCGCGGCAACCGCCGGGTGGAGGCTCTCCTGGTGGAGGCCGAGCTGTGGTGCGCCACTGCCCACCTCCGCGCCGGCGTCCCGTACCCCTATGACGAGCTCGACGAGCTGTGGCGCATCGCGCTGCTCGCCCAGTTCCACGACATCCTCCCCGGTACGGCCATCGCCTGGGTGCATCGCGAGACCGAGGCTGCGCACCGGCGAGCCGGCGCCCGGCTCGAGGAGCTGATCACCGGGGCGCTCCAGGCGCTGGCTGGCAGCGGCACCGAGGACCTGGCCTTCAATCCGGCCCCCTTCGCCCGGCACGGGCTCTCCGCGGGCGGAGGAGGGCCCAGCCCTGAGCCCTCCGCCGGTCAGGAACTCTCCGCGACTCCCGAAGGAGGCGCGCGGCTCCGCTCCGCCGCGCTCGAGATCGAGGTGGCGCCCGATGGCGCCCTGACCGCGGTCCGGGACCGGCGCACCGGCCGGAATCTGGTGCCGGAGGGCCGGCGCACAGCCGTCCTGCAGCTCCACGTGGATGCACCGGCGCGCTGGGATGCCTGGGATCTCGATCGCGCTGCCCTGCGGAACCCGCAGGATCTGGCCGCCGAGGAGGTGGTGATGTGCGAGAAGCAGGTCACGCTCCGCTTCCGCTTCGGGCAGAGTACCGCCGAACAGCACATCGGGCTGACCGCGGACGGCGCTGCCCTGCGGATCAACACCCAGGTGCAGTGGCACGAGCGTCAGCGACTCCTGAAGCTCGCCTTCCCGCTCGACCTCGCCGCCGATGAGGCCTCCTACGAGACGCAGTTCGGCCACGTGCGCCGCCCGGTGCACGCCAACACCAGCTGGGACGAAGCCCGCTACGAGGTGTGTGCGCACCGGTGGGTCCATGTGGGCGAGCCGGGCTTCGGTGTGGCAGTGGTCAATGCCGGAACCTACGGCCACGACGTCAGCCGCGAGAGCCAGAATGCTCACGTCACCACTACGGTCCGGCAGTCGCTGCTGCGTGCCCCGACCTTCCCCGACCCGGAAGCAGACCAGGGGAGCCACGAGTTCACCACGCTCCTGGCGCCGTCGCCGATGCCGGCCGAGGCCCTCCGGCTGGGCGCCCTGCTGGCCGCTCCGCTGCGCCGTGTCACCGGTGAGCAGGCCCAGGAACCCCTCGTGGAACTGGGCGAGGGCACGTCCGCCGTGCTCTCCGCCGTGAAGCTCGCCGCCGACCGCAGTGGCGATCTCGTGGTCCGCCTCTACGAGGCTGCCGGGGCGCGCACTCACGCACGGTTGCGCCTCAGGCTGCCGGTGACCAGCGTGCGTGAGTGCGACCTGACCGAACTCGGCGCCGTGGACGTGGCGCTGGACGACGCCGGCGAGGCGCACCTGGTGCTGCGGCCCTTCGAGGTCCGCACCCTCCGCATCACCCTGGGAGAATCGCGATGAGTGAGCGCACCGACGCGCTGAGGAGTCAGGCTGCGCGGGAGGTTCACACCCTGCTCGAGCATGGTGTGGAGGCGCTGGGCAAGCGGCCCCGCGGGCACCGCGGATGGATGGCGATGGTCAAGGCCGCGCTGGTCGGCCACCATTCCGGCCTGAAGTCCGGCACTGGTGTGGTGGACGTGGCTGAACGCTGGCTGGGCGAGCTGGAGGCGCTCCAGGCCCCCAGCGGCCTGTTCACCTCGGGGGACAACCTGGCCTCCCCGCCGGATTCGGCCTTCACGATCAACGACGCCGCTCTCACGGTCGCCTATCTGCGCCGTCACGCCGCGGAGGATGCCCTGGCGCCCCGGCTCGAGGGGATCATGGCCCGGGCACTGCCTGCCCTGATCACTGGTGGCGTCCACACGCCCAACCACCGCTGGGAGATCGCCAGCGCCCTGGTGGCCGCCGGTGATCTGCTCGGTGGCGATCTCGCCACCGCCGCCACGCACCGCGCAGCCGACTGGCTCGGGGAAGGGGTGGACGTCGACGCCGAGGGCCTGTACTCCGAGCGCAGCCCCAACTACGCGGCTTACGTGTCCAACCCCGCGCTGCTGACCCTCGCACAGAGCCTGGACCGCCCGGAACTCGCCGGCATCGTGCACGAGAACCTGCACGCCCAGCTTGACCTGACCGCACCCGACGGTGGCATCGAGACCATCCACTCCCGGCGCCAGGACCAGTTCGACGGGCCCTTCCCGCTCGGACCCTTCGCGTCCCACTTCGCTGTCTTCGCTGCCGAGTGCGGACGGTGCCGCCACGGCGCCCGGCGCGCGCTGGGCGCCCCCGATCTCGACGCCGTCGATGTCCTGGTGCGCACCGAGCTCGATGAGCGAGTGGCCGCAGGGCTGCGCGCGGCAGGACGCAGCGCCGCGGTGCCCGAGCCGGAACCACCGGTGGACCGATGGTTCGCCGGGCCCCGGCTGTGGCGGCGCAGCGAGGGCGGGCACTGGAGCAGCGTCTACGGCGGTTCCGATGTGCCCGCAGCAGGACGGATCGGCTCCGGTCTGGCCACCAACCCCACCTTCCTGCGCGCCGGATGGGGCGCGGTGGAGTTCTCTGCTATGCGCCTGTCCCGGGACTTCTTCGCCATGGGCCCCTTCCGGGCCGAGCAGGCTGTGCGCGAGGCCGATCGCATGGTGCTGCGCGAGGAACTGAAGACCGCGTACTACCAGCCGCTGCCCGAGCGGAGCCGGAATGCCGCCGGGGAGTACCGCCTCGAGCACGAGGGGCGGTTCGCGGCAGCAATGGCCTTCTCCGAGCGTGACGCGGACCCGGTCCGCCTGAGCACCACGGTGACCTACGAGCCCGGCACGGATGGCAGCCTCGTGAGCATCGGGACCGAGGGTGCAGCCAGTGGGCACGCCCTGGAGATCGCCCTGCCCGCGGACACCTCGATCGAGGGAGCGCAGGACCTGGGTGAGGGCCGCTACCTCCTCACCGGCGCGACGACACTGCGTCGTGGGGCGGACACCGTGGTGATCGAGCCGGACACCGCCAGCTCCGCAGACGTCGAGGCCACGTACGACCCGGGAGAGGCCTACACCTTCCTCGCCGGTACGGACGCCATGGCGGGCCTGCGGCTCTACCTGACCTGGCGATCGCCGGCGACCGTGCGCCTCCACATTCGTGGCGGCACACCTTCCACCACGGAGACTCGATGAACAGCACCCGCCACGCACCACGCGCCTGGATTCCGGCCGCGGACTCCTTTGCTGCCCAGCCCCAGGTGCTCTCCGGCCTGCCGGCCCTGATCCACGAGCAGCTCGCACAGCTACCGGGCCGGCCCAGCCGCGTGCTGGTGGTCGGTATCGGCGCGAGCCACGCGGCTGCTGCCGCCGGAGTGCGCGGCATGCGCGGTGCGGGCATCGATGCGACCCGCCACCTCCCGGGGGAGTTGCCGGGAACCGACGGGCCCGGCCTGGTGCTGGCCATCTCGCAGAGCGGTCGCTCAGCCGAAGTGGTCGACCTGGCCCGCCAGTTCCCTGCGGAACGCGTGCTCGCGCTCACCAACTACGACCCCTCGCCGCTGGGTGATCTGGCCGGCCAGAGCCTGAACCTCGGCAATCACGCGGACAGCTCGGTGTCCTTCCTGAGCTTCACCGGCACGCTCGTGGCCCTGGGGATGCTCACCGAGCACTGGAGCGGCGTCGTGGACCTCGACCGGTGGCAGGGAGTGGTCGACTCGGCAATCCACCAGGCCCAGGCGGCCGCAGTGCACCTGGACGCAGCAGCCGAGGTGCTGGCGGCAGGCGAGTTCATCGACGTCGTGGCGCCGGCCGCGTTGCGCGGTGTCGCCGAGGAGGCTGCCCTGATGTTCCGGGAAGGCCCTCGGGTGCCCGCGACGGGCATGGAGACCCGGCACTACCTGCACGGGCCGATGGATGCTGCCGGCGCGGGTGGGCACCTGATCCTCGGTGGCGAGCGCGAGGCACTGCTGGCCAGGCAACTCGCCGAGCAGACCACCCGGCTGGTCTACCTCACCACCGCACTGACGCCGCTTCCTCAGGAGGCAGCGGTGGCGTTCGGGGTGAAGCAAGCTGAGGCCGATCCGATCGGCGAGGCGTTGTGCACGACGATCCTCGTGCAGGATCTGGCACTGCGCGTGGCAGCGCTGCGAGGAGTGGACATCGACGCCCCCGTCTTCACCCGGCTCGACACCAAGACCACCAGCGTCGGCTGATCGCGGACTGGACTGCATTTGTCAGGACATTCGGTTGACAAGCTGTGGAGGCTGGCGAATGATGGTGGCAG
Organism: Bogoriella caseilytica; assembly: GCF_003752405.1. Taxonomy (NCBI): domain Bacteria; kingdom Bacillati; phylum Actinomycetota; class Actinomycetes; order Allobogoriellales; family Allobogoriellaceae; genus Allobogoriella; species Allobogoriella caseilytica. Next base: position 1,679,889 of record NZ_RKHK01000001.1, read on the forward strand.
GGGCGTAGACCCCGTCGTGCAGCGTTGCCATCCAGGAGGCACCAGATGACCCATGCCCCGCAGTCCGAGCCCACACTGGGCGGCGCACCGCAGACCGTTCTCCGGCGGATGCGTGAGCAGTTCCCGCAGACCGCGCTCTGGAACGATTCTGCGGACCCGGCCCAGCTCGCCACCTCCATCGGCTTCGGGGCGGTCGGCGCCACCTGTAACCCCGTCATTGCCGTGGCCGCACTCTCGGCCGACCTTCCGCGCTGGAGTGCCCGGATCGCGGAGATCGCTGAGGAGCGGCCCACCGCCACGGACTCCGATATCGGCTGGCAGGTCGTCGAGGAACTCTCGGTCGAAGCGGCTCGACTGCTCGAGCCGGCCTTCGTGGCCAGCGGTGGCCGCGATGGTCGCCTGTCCATCCAGACCGACCCGCGCCTGCGGCGCGATCCGGAGGCGCTGCTGGCTCAGGCGGAACGCTTCGCCGCGCTCGCGCCCAACATCATCGTGAAGATCCCGGCCACCCAGGCCGGTATCGAGGCCATCGAGGAGGCCGCCTTCCGCGGCATCGCCATCAACGCGACCGTGTCCTTCACCGTGGCCCAGGCGCTCGCCGTTGCCGAGGCGATCGAACGGGCGCACGCCCGCCGGGCCGAGCAGGGGCTCCCCGAGGTTGAGCTCGGCCACGTGGCCACCATCATGGGCGGCCGGCTCGACGACTGGCTCAAGACCGTGACCCAGCGCGAGAAGATGCTGCTCACCCCCGGCGTGCTCGACTGGGCCGGCGTCGCCGCGCTGAAGCGTGCCCACGCGATCTTCACCGAACGCGGCTTCCGCACCCGCGTGCTCTCGGCCGCCTTCCGTAACCGGCTCCAGCTCAGCGAGCTGGTCGGTGGCGACCTGGTGGTCTCACCGCCCTTCGAGTGGCAGCGCCGGATCAACGATCACGTGGCCGACCTGCCCGCCAGGATCGATGAGCCGGTGGCGCCGGAGATCCTTGCCGAACTGGAGCAGCTGCCGGAGTTCCGGCGCGCCTACGAGCCCGATGGGCTCTCGGTGGAGGAGTTCGAGCACTTCGGTGCTGCGCGCGCCACGGTGCGCCAGTTCCTCGAGGCCAGCGAACAGCTCGACGCACTGGTGCGCAACGTCCTCGTCCCGGTGCCCTGAGCGGCACGATCACGGACCGCACCATGTTTTCTCTCACGGCACGGCCGCAGCGCGGGTGCGCTGACGGCGGCTCGTCAGTCGGCGAAGACCGTGGTGTCGAACATGTAGCGGGAGGCCCGATAGACGTGGCTGCCGTGCTCGATGATCACGCCACTGCCGTCGTAAGCGGTGCGTTCCATCGTCAGCAGCGCTGCCCCGGCAGGTTCATCGAGCAGGGGGGCTTCCTCTCCGGTCACCGTGCGGGCACCGATCCGTTGACGCGCCACATGGGGGCGGATGCCACGCGCGCGCAACGCCGCGTAGAGGCCGTCGGTGGCGAGTTCCTCGGCCGTCGGCGCCGTGCGGGCCGGGAGGTAGTTGCGCATCAGTGCCAGCGGAGCTCCGTCAGCCAGCCGCAGCCGGTCGAGGCGCACCACCTCGGTGCCCTCGGGCACTTCGAGCAGCCGCGAGATCTCGGCGTCGGCCTCGATGGTCACATGACCGCGGATGCGGGTCTCGGGGAGTCTCCCGCTGCCCGCGAGGTCGTCGTGCAGCGAGGTGAGCTCCACCGATCGCCGGATCCGGTCCGGAGCCACCTGCGTGCCCACACCGCGCTTGCGCACCAGGCGCCCCTTGTCGACCAGTTCCTGCAGGGCCTGGCGCGCCGTCGGGCGCGAGATGCCCAGCCGGGAAGCCATCGCGATCTCGGTCTCCAGGAAGGTGCCGGTGGGCAACTCTCCGGCATCGATGGAGCGTTCGATGGCCGAGGCCACCTGGTGGTACAGGGGGACCGGGCTGGAGCGGTCGAGGTTGATCTGCACCGTGACAGCCACCGAGCTCCTCCTTCGCCGCCGGACGGGAGTGCTCGCACTCTGCGCATCCGGGTCTGCTTCGTGCGCCGTAGTCTAGGCGATGGCTGGAGCCGGTCCGATGGAGGAGTCCCGATGGTCGTGGATGTGCTCACCATCGGCCGCAGTGGCGTGGACGCCTACCCCCGGCAATCCGGGGTGACCTTGGAGCACGTCACCACGCTGAGCACCTTCCTCGGGGGCAGTCCGGCGAACGTGGCCGTCGCGGCAGCCCGCCAGGGTCGGTCCTCCGCCGTGATCACCGCCGTGGGGGACGACGCCTTCGGTCGCTTCGTCCGGAGCGAACTGCAGCGGCTCGGCGTCGCCGTCACCGGAGTGCTGACCATGCCCGGGGCGCGGACCTCGGTGACCTTCTGTGAGCTCTTCCCGCCCGATCATTTCCCCCTGCACTTCTACCGCGACAGTCCCGCTCCCGAACTCCGACTGACGAGCGCCGACATCGACCTGACCGTGGTGCGCGAGGCCGGCGTGCTGTGGCTGACCGGGCCTGGCTTTTCGCAGAACTCCAGCCGCGAGGCCCACCACGCCATGATCGCCGCTCGGGCCGGTGCGCCCATCGTGCTCGACCTGGACTACCGCTCTGCCTTCTGGTCCTCCCCGCAGGAGGCACGCGCCGCCATCGGCGAGGTGCTCGCAGACATGGACGTGGTGGTGGGCAACGAGCAGGAGTGCCAGGTGGCCACCGGTGAGCGCGATCCCGAGGACTGCGCCCGGGCACTCCTCGACGCCGGAGCGCGGCTGGCGGTCGTCAAGCGCGGCCCGCACGGCGCCCTGGCCCTGAGCCGCGATGAGCGCGTTCAACTCCCGGCTCTGCCCTGCACCGTGGTCAACGGCCTCGGCGCCGGTGACGCCTTCGGTGGCGTGCTCGCCCACGGACTGCTCGCCGGATGGGGACTGGAACACACCCTGCGGCGCTGCGTGGCGGCCGGCGCGATCGTCGCCGCCGAACTGGCCTGCGCCCCGGCCATGCCCACGGCCGGGCAGATCGACGAGGTGCTCCGGCTCGGGTACGTGCCCGCGCGTGCGGGCCACGAGGAAAGGACCACTCCATGACCAGCGACAACGACCGCTACCTCGTGCGCCGTGCGCCCGCTCCCGTGCGCACCGACATCACCCCGGAGTCGGCCGGGTGGGGCTACAGCGGCCTGTGCGTGGTCGAGCTCGACGCCGGTGAGACGCACAGCTGGGAACTCTCTGCGGACGAGGCTTTGCTCGTGCCGCTCGCGGGTGGTGCTGAGCTTCAGGTGCGCGCCGGGCGGGGGGCCGAGACCGAGCATGCGGTGCTGCACGGGCGTCGCGGAGTCTTCGAGGGGCCCTCCGACGTGGCCTACCTTCCGGTGGGCAGCCAGGTCACCGTGACGGCTACCGGCCCCGGCGGCGGCCCAGGCGGGGCACGCCTGGCGCTCGCCACGGCCCGCGCCGTGCAGCCGCACCCCTTCCGGATCGTGGCCGCAGCGGAGAGTGGCCTGGAGCTGCGCGGCGCCGGCAACTGCAGCCGCCACGTCACCAACTACACGATCGGCACCGACGTGGCCGTGAACCGGCTCCTGGTCTGCGAGGTCATCACCCCGGGCGGGAACTGGTCCTCCTATCCGCCCCACAAGCACGACGAACACTCGGAGACTGAGCGCGAGCTCGAGGAGATCTACTACTTCGAGATCGCCGACTCCCCGGCCGGTGCAGGAGTGGCCTACCACCGCACCTACGGCACCGAGGATCGCCCGATCGACGTGCTGGCCGAGGTGCGCAGCGGCGACACCGCTCTCGTGCCGCACGGCTACCACGGCCCGTGCACCGCCCCGCCCGGGCACGACCTCTATTACCTCAATGTCATGGCCGGCCCGGCCGAGGAGGCGGTGTGGATGTCGGTCGATGATCCGCACTACCACTGGATCCGCGGCACCTGGGAGAACCAGGCGATCGACCCCCGCCTTCCCGCCGGCACCACCGAGGAGGACCAGTGAGCGCTACCGTGCGCCTGACTGTCGGCCAGGCTCTCGTCCGTTTTCTCGCCCACCAGTGGACCGAGCGGGATGGCGAACACCGCCGGCTCTTCGGCGGCGCCTTCGGGATCTTCGGCCACGGGAACGTCGCCGGCATCGGCCAGGGCCTGCTGCAAGCCCACCACGAGGCCATCGACGCCGGGCACGACGGTGCCGAGCCCGGGCCGGACGAACTGCCGTACTTCATGGCGCGCAACGAGCAGGGCATGGTCCACGCCGCGGTCGGATATGCCCGGGCGGCCAACCGGTTGCAGACCTTTGCCTGCACGGCCTCCATCGGCCCGGGTTCGACGAACATGCTGACCGGTGCCGCACTGGCCACCATCGACCGCATCCCGGTGCTGCTGCTGCCCTCGGATGTCTTCGCCAACCGAGGGCCCGACCCGGTGCTCCAGCAGCTGGAGTACCCGCTTGGCCCCGATGTCACCGTCAACGATGCCTTCCGGCCCGTCTCCCGGTACTTCGACCGCGTCTGGCGCCCGGAGATGCTGCTCGCCTCCGCGCCTCAGGCCATGCGGGTGCTGACCGATCCGGCCGAGACGGGTGCGGTCACGCTCTGCCTGCCGCAAGACGTTCAAGCCGAGGCCTACGACTGGCCGGTGGAGTTCTTCCGTGATCGCACCTGGCACGTCCCACGCCCGGTGCCGGAACCTGCTGCGCTGCAGCGCGCCGCCGAGCTCATCCGCTCTGCTCGCCGTCCGCTGCTGATCGCCGGCGGCGGGGTGATCTACTCCGAGGCCAGTTCCGCGCTGCGGGAGTTCGCGGAAGCCACCGGCATCCCGGTCGCGGACACCCAAGCCGGCAAGGGCGCGCTGGCCTGGGATCACCCCAGCGCGGTCGGCGGAGTGGGCGCCACAGGCAACGACGCCGCCAACGCCCTGGCGGCCCAGGCCGACGTGATCATCGGCGTCGGCACCCGGTACACCGACTTCACCACCGCGAGCCACACCGGGTTCGCCGAGGGGGCGCGCTTCGTCAACCTCAACGTGGCCGCCTTCGACGCCGCGAAGCACGCGGCTGAGATGGTCGTGGCCGATGCCCGCGCCGGGCTCGAGGCGCTGCGCGCTGAGCTCACCGGCTGGTCCACCCCGCAGGCCTACCGCGCGGAGATCACCGAACGGGTCGCCGACTGGCAGCGCATCACCACCGAGATCTACCGCGGCGGGCACGGCCCCCTGCCCGCGCAGACGGAGATCTTCGGCGTCCTCGAGGACCTCATGGGCCCAGACACGGTGCTCGTCAACGCTGCGGGCTCCATGCCCGGTGATCTCCAGGCACTCTGGCGCGCCAGCGGCCCCGGGCAGTACCACCTCGAGTACGGCTTCTCCTGCATGGGCTACGAGATCCCCGCCGCCCTCGGCGTCAAGCTCGCCCGCCCCGAGGCCGAGGTGGTGGCCATCGTGGGCGACGGCACCTACCAGATGCTCCCGCAGGAACTGGCCACCATCGCCTCCGAGGGCATCAAGGTCATCGTGGTGTTGCTGGACAACGGCGGCTATGCCTCCATCGGTGCTCTCTCCGAGTCGGTGGGATCGCAGCGCTTCGGCACGCGCTTCCGCCAGCGCGGGCCGCAGCGCGCACACGACGGCCAAGCCCCCGCTGTCGATCTCGCCGCCAACGCAGCGTCCTTCGGCGTGCCGGTGGAACAGACCACCACCGCTGAGGAGTTCCGCGCGGCCTTCACCCGGGCGCGCGCCGCCGAGACCGCGAGCGTCATCCACATCACCACCGACCTCCAGGGCCCCAACCCCCCCAGCTCAGCCTGGTGGGACGTGCCGGTCTCCGAGGTCTCCACCCTGGAATCCACCCAGGCCGCCCGCAGTGCGTATGAGCGTGCACGCGCGGCCCAGCGCCGCTACCTGTGAACCAAGGAGTAACTGTGACCACCACCATCACCCACTGGATCGGCGGCGCCCCGACCGCATCGGACGGTGCGCGCACCCAGCCGGTGGACAACCCCGCCACCGGCGAGGTCATCGCCCACCTGCAGCTGGGCACGGCAGAGGACGTCGACGCGGCCGTTGCCGCAGCGCAGCGGGCCGCCCAGGCCTGGGGCCAGACCTCGCTGTCCAAGCGATCGGCGGTGCTCTTCCGCTTCCGGGAGTTGCTCGAGGCCAACATCGACGAGCTCGCCCTGCTGGTCTCGCACGAACACGGCAAGGTCGTCTCCGATGCCAAGGGCGAGATCGGCCGCGGGCTCGAGGTCGTGGAGTTTGCCTGCGGGATCCCTCAGCTACTCAAGGGCGAGTACTCCAGCCAGGCGGCCACCGGGATCGACGTCTACTCCATGCGCGAGCCCCTCGGCGTGGTCGCGGGCATCACCCCGTTCAACTTCCCCGTCATGGTGCCCTTGTGGATGGCCCCGGTCGCCATCGCCACCGGGAACGCCTTCATCCTCAAGCCCTCCGAACGGGACCCGAGCGCCGCCATGTTCCTGGCCCGGCTGTGGCAGGAAGCCGGCCTGCCCGACGGGGTGTTCTCCGTGGTCCACGGCGACAAGACCGTGGTGGATGCCCTACTGGACCACCCCGGCGTGGATGCCATCTCCTTCGTGGGCTCCACTCCGGTGGCCCGGGCCATCCACGCCCGTGCCACGGCGCAGGGCAAGCGGGTCCAGGCACTGGGCGGTGCGAAGAACCACGGCGTGGTCCTCGCCGATGCTGACCTCGACGACGCCGCGGACCACCTGGCTGCCGCCGCCTACGGCGCTGCGGGCGAGCGCTGCATGGCGCTGTCGGTCGCGGTCGTCGAGGAGGCCGTGGCCGATGCCCTCGTGGAGCGCCTCGCGGAGCGGGCGCGCGGGGTGCGGGTCAACGCCGGAGACCAGGAAGGCACCGACATGGGCCCGGTCATCACCGCCGAGGCCAAGGAGCGCATCGAGGGCATCATCACCAGCGCCGAGCAGGAGGGCGCCGAGCTCGTGGTCGACGGCCGTGGCTGCATCGTGCCCGGCTTCGAGAGCGGCTACTTCGTGGGTCCCACGGTGATCGACCGGGTGCGCCCGGAGCACACCGCTTACGTCGAGGAGATCTTCGGACCGGTCCTGGACGTCGTGCGGGTCAAGGACCTGGCCGAGGCCATCGAGGTCATCAACGCCAACCCCTATGGCAATGGCACCGCCGTGTTCACCGCCTCGGGTGAAGCGGCCCGCACCTTCCAGCGCCAAGTCCACGTGGGCATGATCGGGGTCAACGTCCCCGTCCCCGTCCCCGTGGCGTGGCATTCCTTCGGTGGCTGGAAGGACTCGCTCTTCGGCGAGAGCCACATCTATGGCCCCGAGGGCATTCACTTCTACACCCGCGCCAAGGTCATCACCCAGCGGTGGCCGCGTCGCGATGACCTCGCGGGTGCCTCTTTCCACTTCTCCGGCGACTCCGCCAAGTAGGGAGCGACGTGTTACGCATCGCCATCATCGGTGCGGGGCGGATCGGCGTGGTGCACGCCCGCTCCGTGCTCGCGCATCCCGGAGCTGCCCTGGCCGTGGTCGCGGATCCGGATCTCGCCGCCGCGCAGCGCCTGGCGGAGACCTCACCGGGCGCTCGGGCCGTCTCGGACGCCGCCGAGGTCTTCGCCGCGCCGGACGTCGACGCCGTGATCATCGGCTCGCCCACCCGATTCCACGTGCCGCAGATCCTGGCGGCCCTCGACGCCGGCCAGGCCGTGCTCGTGGAGAAGCCGGTGGAACTGGATATGGCGCGCCTCGACGAGTGCCTCGAGGCCGCCGGAGAGCGGGCGAACCGTGTGATGGTGGGCTTCAACCGCCGTTTCGACCCCTCGCTCGCGCAGGTGTACACGCGGGTGCAGGCCGGGGAGATCGGCCCGCTGCAGCAGCTCACGATCACCAGCCGTGACCCGGCCCCTCCGCCTGAGGCCTACCTCGCGGGCTCCGGCGGGATCTTCCGCGACATGACCATCCACGACTTCGACATGGCCCGGCACCTGCTGGGCGAGATCGCCAGCGTGCACGCGGTGGGGGTCTCCACTCGGCCGGAGACCGCGGCCGCCGGGGACTTCGACCAGGCTGTCACCACGCTCACCGGCGTCGACGGCGGCGTGGCCACGATCATCAACTCGCGCCAGAGCGCCACCGGGTACGACCAGCGACTCGAGGCCTTCGGGCCGCTCGGCTCCCTGGAGGTGGGCAATGCGACACCCACTCTGGTGCGGGCGAACGGAGCTGGGGGGAGCGGCATGGCCGATCCGTACCTGCACTTCTTCCTCGAGCGATACGCCGCCGCCTACAGCGCGGAGCTCGACAGCTTCCTGACCTCCGTGGACACCGGGGTGAACCCGGGGCCCACCATGCTCGATGGCCGGAAAGCTCTCGAACTGGCGAACGCCGCCACTGAATCCGCCACCACCGGTATGCCGGTGAACCTCGACGCCGGCGCGACGCGGCCCGGAGCAAGGAGTAGCGCATGAAGATCGCCGGAGCCCCCATCAGCTGGGGCGTGTGTGAAGTGCCCGGCTGGGGATATCAACTGGCGCCGGAGCGGGTGCTCCGCGAGATGGCAGAGCTGGGCATCGCCGCGACCGAGTTCGGCCCCCAGGGCTGGCTGCCCACGGAACCGTCGGCCCGCGCCGAAGCCATCCAGCCCTACGGCCTAGCGGCCGTGGGCGCCTTCGTTCCCGTGGTGCTGCACCGGACTGACCACGACCCGGTGCCCGAGGTCGAGCAGGAACTCGACAGCTTCGAGGCGGCCGGCGGAGACATGCTCGTGCTGGCCGCGGCCACCGGCGTGGACGGCTACGACAGCCGGCCCGAGCTCGACGACGAGGGGTGGGCCACGCTGCTGGCGAACCTCGACCGCCTGGCAGCCGTGGCCCAGCGTCGCGGGATCCACGCGACCGTTCATCCCCATGTCGGCACCATGATCGAGACCGAGGACGACGTGCAGCGCGTGCTGCACGGCAGTTCGGTCCACCTGTGCCTGGACACCGGCCATCTCATGATCGGGGGCACCGACCCCGTCGCGCTGACGCAGCAGTGGGCGAGCCGGATCAACCATGTGCACGCCAAGGACGTCCGGGCCGACATGGTGGAGCAGGTGCGTAGCGGCGAGCTCAGCTACACCGAGGCGGTCGCACAGGGGATCTACGTGCCGCTCGGGCAGGGCGACGTCGACCTTGTGGCGATCGTGGCCGCCCTGGACGAGGCAGGCTTCGCGGGTTGGTACGTGCTGGAACAGGACACCATGCTGGCCACAGAGCCCTCGGGGGAGGGGCCCGTGCGCGATGTGCGCGCGAGCCTGGAGTATCTCCGGTCGCAGATTCCCCGCTGAGTGTCGCGGTGCCGGCGCCGCAGCGAAAGGGGCATCCATACCGACTCGCGGCGGGCGATCGAGGGCCGCAATCCAGCACTTTTCAATCACCTTGACAAGAAAAGTCGTTCCGATCAGGATGGGAGTTCCCTCGGCACGTCCTCCCCGCGCGGTCCACGCTGTGTCTATGAGCAAGGATGCGATGTGCGCGCGGAAACGATCTCCACGACTTTGACACCGTCGTCAAGTGTGAGGCTCTGAGTACCCACGTCCTTCGGCCTGTTCCAGCTATTCGAGGAGACTCCTGATGGTTCGTCTTTTCCGGCGCGGTGGCCATGGCCGTGCGAGGGCGTCTGCTCGACCGGTGCGAGGCACTGCGGCGCTCCGCGTCGCGGTACTCGGTCAGGTGCGAGCGACCATCGAGGGGGCCGCCGTGGCCCGCCGCATGATTGAGGGAGAGAGTCCCGCAGTGGCGCGCCGCGAGATCGGCGAGGTCGAGCGGAGAGGTGATCGTCGCAGGTCTGATCTGGTGAGCGGGCTGAGTACCACGCTGGTGACACCACTTGACCGGGAGGATCTGTTCCGCATTTCGCGGTCGATCGACGACGCTCTCGATACGCTCCAAGATTTCGTGCGGGAAGCGGACCTGTACGGATTCGAAGATCGGAAGCGGTACTTACCGCTGCTGGTGGCTGCCGACGAGGCACTGGTGCAGCTCGAGACAGCGGTCGCGACCCTGTGGATCAAGCCCGCCGAGGTACCGATGCGTTCGATCGAGGTCAAGAAGGCGGCACGACGGGTGACCCGTGCGTATCGTGAGGAGTTCGCGCGGACCGTGGTCGCCGGGACGGGCTCCCTCAAGCACCGCGAGCTGATCAAGCGACTGGACTGGGTGGGGATCCGGATCAGCGAGGCGGCCGATGCGCTGAGCGACGGTGCCCTCAAGCGAGGCTACTGAACGTCCGTGCCGGCCGAGACGACCCTGGTTCTCCTCGCGCTCGCCTTCGTCGTCATCACAGGTGTCAATGACGGGGGCGCGATCCTCGCTCCGGGACTTCGGGTCCCGGGCCTCGGTGTCGTCCGCGGCCTGCTGGTGTTGACCGCGTGTGTCATGACCATTCCGTGGCTGACCAGTGGCGTCGTCGCCCACACCCTTGCCGACACGATCGTCGAACCCGGGCCGCTGGGCGCGACGGCTCTCGCGATCGGCTTCGTCATGGCGGTGATCGTCGTCGTGGTACTGACGAGGCGCGGGCTACCGACCAGCCTCTCCTTGGCGGTCATCGGCGGTGCTGCGGGAGCCGGATGGGGCCTGGGGGCCCCAGTGGCGTGGACTCAGGTCGGGTGGGTGCTCTCGATCGCGGCTCTGGCTCCGATCGTCGGCATGGCCTTGGCGCTGCTGGGTTCGACGCTCTGGCACGCGCTTCGCCCCCGGCGGTACCTCTCCGCTATGACGTGGGGTCACCGAGGAGCATTCACCCTGCAATGCGTGGCCTACGGCGCCAATGACGGTCAGAAGATCCTGGTGCTCCTGCTCGCCGCAGGGCTCGCCGGTGCCGATGGGCGACTCTCCTGGTGGTGGTATCCGATCCTGGGCGTCGGCTTCGCCGGCGGCACCATGCTCGGCCTCCCTCGTATGGCCCACTCAGTAGGCAGCGGAATCCTCGCATCCCGCCCGGCCCATGTGGTGACCGGCGAGTTCGCGGCGGCCACGGCGGTGCTCGGTAGTTCGGCGCTCGGTGCGCCGGTCAGCATGACGCAGGTGATCGTTGGCGCCCTCCTCGGAGCGGGAATCAAGGAGAGCTACCGGAAGATCCGATGGCGCGTCGTGCGAAGCCTCGCCCTCGCGTGGCTCCTCACCTTGCCACTCGCCATGGGAACGGCCGGCACGGTGGCGGTCGTGGCGGCGCGGTGGGTTCTCTGAGCATGAGCCCGGCTTTATTGCTCATAGTGAGAGAGAAGGCCTTGACCTCCGCCACAGGCCACCCGTACTCTGAATGTCAGGACAACCTGTGTGACCTAGCGCACTGCTAGGAAGAGCAGCTTCCGCGGTACGAGATAACGAGGTCTCGCTACCTACCCATCTACCCTGACGGGAACAGACATGACAGCAATACGAAAGTCATCGCTGGTGAGCGTCGTCGTAGCGTCGCTGATCCTCGCAGCCTGCGGTTCGAACACTGACGACAGTTCCAACAACGATCCGGCCGAGGTGGCAGGCGACGGGCCCGATGTGGCCGATGATCTGCGGGAGGCCCCCGGGCTGGCCGACATGGTCGAGGCGGGGGATCTACCTCCAGTCGCTGACCGCCTTCCCGCTCTCGACGACATCATGGTGGAGCCGGTCTACGAACAGATCGGTGAGTACGGTGGTTCATGGGATCTGCCGTGGATGGGCCAACAGTCGCCCTGGGAGGTCGGAAAGATCACCGAAGAAGCTCTCTTCCGATTTACCGCAGAGGGTGACGGCGTCGAACCGAACGTGGCCAAGGGCTACGACGTCAATGACGACTACACCGAGTTCACGATCTACTTGCGTGAAGGCATGAAGTGGTCGGATGGCGAAGACTTCACCGCCCGCGACGTGCTCTTCTGGTGGGAACACATCATGCAGCCGGAACTCTTCCAGCGCAGCGTGTACGACGCGTTCTACTCCACCGACCCCGACACCGGGGAGCGCACGCAGGCGACCATCGAGCAGGTCGATGACCACACCTTCACGGTGTCCTTCGCCCACCCCCGGGTTCTCTTCCTGGAGCGCCTCGCCATCGACGCGAAGTGGATGTACGCGCCAGCGCACTGGCTCGAAGAGATCCTCGACGAGTTCGTCGGTGACGACGCCACGGATGCGGTGATGGAGGAGTACGGCTTCGCCGACCGCGAAGGCTTCTACGAGTCGATCACCTATTACTTCTGGATCTGGCCGGACCGTCCCACGATTCGTGCCTGGAAGCCGGTCGATGACCCGAATGAGAACCGTATCGTGTGGGAGCGAAACCCGTACTACTGGAAGACTGACGGTGAGGGCAACCAGCTTCCGTACATCGACGAGTTGGTGCTGAACTCGGTGCAGGACGCCAGCCATATCCTGTTGGAGACCATGGCCGGCAACTTTGACATCGTGAGGTTCGGCTTCGAAGACTTCACGACATTGGCCGAGAATCAGGACGCCGGGAACTATCGGATCTACCAGTGGGACTGGGCGGCACTAGGAAGTGAGGTCCTCCAGCTCAATCAGACGGTGGAGGACGAGGACCTGCGCGAGCTCATCCAGGACATCCGATTCCGCGAAGCGCTCTCTGTCGCCGTTGATCGTGAGGAACTGGTCGAGATCCTCACGCTCGGACTGGGCCAACCCATTCAAGCATCCTTCAGCGAGGCGCATCCCTACTACCAAGAAGGATGGGCAGAGCAGTGGGCGGAGTTTGACCCAGATCGTTCGGAACAGCTCCTGGAGGAGATCGGCCTGGAGAAGAACGGCCAATGGTGGACCTTCGACGACGGCACGCCCGTCACGCTCGAGATTCTCCAGCTGGCCGACGATGGGCAAGCAGGACGCTTCGAAGAGCTTCTCCAGTTCTACTTCGAAGAGATCGGCATTCAGACGAACGTCCGCCTGGTCGACCGTGGGAGCCTGGACGATGCCTTCTGGGCGAACGAACACGTCGCCACCACCGCCTTCACCGTCGGTGGCGTGAGCCCCCACCTCCGCCCCGACACCCTCGTGCCGCTGAGCATGGTGACGCCCTGGCATTCCCAGTGGGGCGCGTACTACGAGACCGGTGGCGAGTCGGGCGTCGAGCCCACGCCGGAGATCGAAGCGATGTGGGATGCGTGGAGCGCTCTGTCCTCTTCCACGGATGTCGAGGCGATCGAGTCCTACTCCGACGAGATCGTGCGGTTGCACATGGAAAACCAGTGGCTCCTGGGCTTCACCGGTCACGTACCGAACCTCATCGTGGTCAACAACGACATCGTCAACGTTCCCGAACAGACCACGATCGCGGATGAGTTCAGAGAGCTCGGACACGGCCGTCCTATGCAGTTCTCCTTCGTCGGTCTCGACGACTGACGCTGGCCTGAACCGGGCCTCCGCGCCCGGTGGGGCGGGATAGGGCTGCTGGGCCGCGCGCCCAGCAGCCCTACCCGAGAACCGACTGAACCATCTGCGACCACCATTCCCCTCGCGAAAAGAAGCCCAGTGCTCCGATACATCACGCGCAGAACGCTGATGATGATCCCGGTCCTCATCATCATCTCCATGATCGTCTTCTGGATCATCCAGCTGCCGCCGGGTGACTACGTCTCCACGTACGCTCGCCAGCTCGCAGAGGAGGGGGACCAGCTCTCCGCTGCCGACCGCGAAGCGTTGAGACAGCGCTTCGGACTGGACCTACCGATCTATCAGCAGTACCTGAACTGGATCTGGGGGATTGTCAGTCGAGGCGACTTCGGCTACTCCTTCGCCTACGCAAGACCCGTCATCGACGTGGTCGAGCAGTACATGGTGATGACCATCATCGTCTCGGTGGCGAGCTTCCTGTTCACGTACTTCGTGGCCATCCCGATCGGCGTGTACTCAGCCATCAAGCAGTACTCAGTGGGTGACTACGTGTTCACCACCATCGGGTTCTTGGGGATGGCGACGCCGAACTTCTTGCTGGCCATCATCCTGATGTACTTCTCGTTCACCTGGTTCGGCGATCCCATGTTGGGACTGCAATCGGCTGAGTACCGCGGTGCCGACTGGTCCGTGGGCCGGGTCCTGGACCTGCTCAAACACCTCATCATTCCGATCGTGGTGATCGGCACCGCCTCGACCTGTGAGCTCATCCGCGTGATGCGCGGGCAGATGCTGGACGAGATGAACAAACCGAATGTCATCACGGCTCGCGCCAAGGGCGTGAAGGAGTCACGAGTCATCCGGAAGTACCCGCTCCGGGCCGCGCTGAATCCGATCGTCTCCACCATCGGCTGGTCGCTCACGGCCATCTTCACCGGATCCACGATCACCGCCATCGTGCTGAACCTGCCCACCCAGGGCCCGGTCATGCTGGACGCCATGCTCGGCCAGGACATGTACCTCGCGGGCACCTGGTTGTTGTTCATGGCGGTGCTGACGGTCATCGGAACACTCATCTCTGACATCCTCCTCGGCTGGCTGGATCCGCGGATTCGCGACGAAAGAACCAGGAGCTAAGCACATGGCGTTCAGCATTCCGAACACTGGCCTGCTCCGACCACGGAAAGAAGCCCCGAAGTCAGCGGACCCGCTCTCCCCGACGGGAGACGCACGCAAGGAGTCGTACTACGCGGCGGGCCAATGGCGGCTCATGTGGAAGAAGCTCCGCGCTCACCGCCTGGCGCAGATCTCCATGGTCATCCTGGGCGCGCTCTACCTCGGCGCCCTCTTCGGAGGATTCATCGCTCCATACGGTCTGCAGAGCTACGACTCCTCCTTTGTGGATGCGCCGCCGACGCCGATCCGCCTCTTCCATGAGGGCGAGTTCATCGGCCCCCACGTCAATGGGCTCGAGCGCAGCCGGGATCCTGACACCCTGCGGACGATCGTGGTCCCGGACGAGTCCGAGGTGCATCAGCTCCGGTTCTTCACCGAAGGTCGCGAGTGGAGTTTCTTCGGTCTGTTCTCATCGACGACCCACCTGTTCGGTGTGGACGACCCGGGTCGTGTCTTCCTCTTCGGCACGGACTCGATGGGCCGTGACCTGTTCTCGAGGATCGTCCTCGGCTCGCAGGTCTCACTGTCCATTCCGCTCGTCGGCGTGGGGATCAGCTTCGTTCTCGGGCTCGTCATCGGATCCGTGGCCGGCTACTTCGGCGGCACCATCGACTTCATCATCCAGCGGCTGATCGAGATCCTGCGTTCATTCCCGACACTTCCTTTGTGGATGGCGCTGGCCGCAGCGATACCGTCGCGAATACCAGTGGTTCAGATGTTCCTCTACATCACGATCATCCTCGCATTCGTCGAATGGACCACACTGGCGCGCGTGGTGCGGTCGAAGTTCGTGTCATTGAAGAATGAGGACTACGTGATGGCGGCGCGTGTCTCGGGCGTCCATGACTTCAAGATCATTGCCGTCCACCTCGTTCCGGGGTTCATGTCCTACCTCGTGGTCGCTGTGACGCTTGCCATCCCCGCCATGATCCTCGGCGAGACGGCGCTCTCCTTCCTCGGCCTCGGCATTCAGGCGCCGGCGACGAGTTGGGGCGTCCTGCTCCAGGAGGCGCAGAATGTGGCCAGTGTCGCCTACTACCCCTGGAAGTTGATACCACTCGGTTTCGTGATCATGACTGTCCTGGCATTCAATTTCCTCGGTGACGGCCTGCGGGACGCCGCGGATCCGTACAAGTAAAGGATGATGATGACTGACATCGCAACGGACGGTTCCCGGAGCCGCGTTCAGCGTGGAGACGAGACGCTCTCTGTGAAGGATCTTCGCGTCCATCTGCCCACAGAGAATGGGACACTCAAAGCGGTCGAGGGGGTCACCTTCACACTCCGTGCCGGCCGCACTCTGGGCCTGGTGGGTGAGTCAGGATCAGGCAAGTCGATGACGGCGAAGACACTGTTGCGGCTGAACCCGAAGCAGTTCGTGGAGAGTGGCGAGGCCAACCTCGCAGGCCATGGCGAGGATGACGAGCTGGAGCTGTTGTCGTTGCCGGTCGACGGCCCGGTGATCCGCAGTGTTCGTGGCCGTCGCGTCGCCATGATCTTCCAGGAGCCCATGACGGCGTTCTCGCCTCTCTACACCATCGGCAACCAGATCATGGAGGCGGTGCTTCTTCACCGCACTGACGATCCCAAGGAAGCGCGTAGAATCAGCATCGAAATGATGGACAAAGTCGGTATTGCTGATGCTGAGCGACGTTTCGACCAGTACCCTCACGAGTTCTCCGGTGGTATGCGTCAACGTGCCATGATCGCAACCGCGCTGAGTTGCAATCCCGAGGTGCTGATCGCCGACGAACCGACCACGGCGCTCGATGTGACGATCCAATCCCAGGTGCTGGAGCTCATGCGGCAGCTGCAAGAGGATCTGGGCATGGCGATTCTATTCATCACTCATGATCTGGCCGTGGTGGCGGAGATGTGCGATGAGGTCGCCGTGATGTACCTGGGAAAGATTGTTGAGCATGCTCCGGTTCGTGAGGTGTTCAGGAATCCGCAGCACCCGTACACGCGAGGTCTGCTCAACTCCATCCCCAAACTCGGGCGTGGTCGCAGTGAACGCCTGGAGGTCATCCCCGGAGTTGTCCCACAGGCGATTGATATGCCACCGATGTGTGGTTTCTATGGCCGCTGCTCGGAGCGCCTGGACGATGTCTGCGGTACCGCCAATCCCGTCATGACGGAGCTGACTGAAACGCACGTGGTGCGGTGCTTCCTGCACGAACCCGATCGGGTTGAGCAGTTGCGGGGCGCCGCCGGCAGCGGACCGCACGAGCCGAGGGAGGAGTCCGCATGACTGCTGTGGATGCCAGTGAGAGTCCGGCGGCGCCGGCGGGCGCACGATCGCCGATGCTCCGGGTCGAGCAGCTCACCCGCGAGTTTCGAGTCGCGAAGAACCTGTCCTTCCCCGCCGTGGACGAGGTCAGTTTCACCCTCCACCAGGGCGAGACCCTTTCGGTGGTGGGCGAGTCGGGTTGTGGTAAATCGACCCTCGGTCGATGCATCGTGCGGGGGATCGAGTCGAGCTCCGGTGAGGTCAACTACACGCCGCCCGGCGGTGAAGAAGTTGACTTTCTCAAGTTGAAGGGCCGGGATTTCAAGCAGGTCCGCAAGGACATTCAGATGATCTTCCAGGATCCGTTCTCGTCGCTGAACCCCCGGCACACGGTGTTCGAGATCATTGCTGAGCCCTTGCGGGCGACCACGAACATGTCGAAGGCGGAGCTGCGGGGCAAGGTCCGCGAGATCATGGCGAAGGTGGGGCTCGACCCGTCACATCTGCGTCGCTATCCGCACTCGTTCTCCGGCGGTCAGCGCCAACGGATCGGTATCGCACGCGCTCTGGTCACGAATCCGCAGGTCATTGTTGCCGATGAGGCCGTGTCGGCTCTTGACGTGTCCATCCAGGCCCAGATCATCAACCTCCTCCGGGATCTCCAGGAAGAGCTCGGGCTGACGTACCTGTTCATCGCGCACGATCTCTCGATCGTCGAATACATCTCCGATCGTGTCGCCGTGATGTACCTGGGTCAGATCGTGGAGTTGGCCGAGACCTCGGCCATCTTCTCGTCGCCGAGGCATCCCTACACGGAGATTCTGCTGTCGGCGGTCCCTCAGCCGGATCCGGACGTGCGCAGGAAGCGCATTGTTCCGAAGGGGGAGGTTCCCAGTCCGGCGAGCCGCCCACCCGGGTGCTTGTTCGCTCCTCGTTGCCACTATGCGACCGAGCGGTGTCATGAAGAACGCCCGTCCTTGCGTGAGGTCGAGGAAGGGCGGTTCAGCGCCTGCCACTATGCGGAGGAGCTGAGCCTGCGCGGGCTGGCGCAGCTGTCGGTGACTGCCGGAGATGACGACATGGAGGCGCGGGAGGATCCCGCGCGTGAGGCGGAACTCTGAGCGGAGTTCTGGGGTGGCCCCGGCTCGCATCCGGTGTCCGTAGCCCGTTTCCAGGGAGTTGTCGGGCCTCGGTGCCCGAGAGCCCGGCCGAGGATGGATGAATGACGACGAGGGAGCGTGATGACGAGTTCATCCGATGAGGAGTCCGGGACGCGGTTGCGGTCGTGGACCCACGACACCGGAGGCGCCGAGGCCGGTGGTGCGGGTCGAAGGACACGGTTCTACTCGGAGTACGAACCGCGGTTCGAGTCACTGACGGACGGTTTCGACCGGCATGTACTCGACCGGAGCTTTCCGTCCGACGGCCACGGAGGCCACGATTTCATCCCGCTCCTTCGGGGTTTTGACGTCCTCCTCGAGGACCACCCTGAGATTCTCGAGCGCGACCGCGCCCAGGTCGTCGAGATCAGCCGCCAGGCTCGATCGGACCCACGATTGCAAGATATGGCGCGCCAGGGGCAATACGAGGACCAACTGCTCACTCTGCACACTGGGCTGGGAGAGCAGCTCGGCCCGGTCTACCTGGAGTGCATGCTTGCCGGAAAGGCTCCGAGGACGTACCAGCTGCTGTCGAAGTATCGCCCCCACGGCCGTGTGGGCGGCGAGGGGGCCTCGTGCAACCCCGCGAAGGCGCACTGGGCGGACCGGAGCTTGCGCCCGTACCTGCAGGTGGCCGACCAGCTGGAGTCCTACGACTTTGACGACGGTGACGCGCACGCCGGCCTCGACGGTTCCTTTCCGTCCGGCCATACCTCCGAGGCCTACTGGCAAGGCCTGATGCTGGCGACCTTCCTCCCGGAGGTGGCAGCGGGGATCCTGGCACGAACGGCCGATGCCGGCCATTCCCGAGCCGTCATGGGGGCCCACTTTCCCCTGGATATCATCGGTGGCCGGATCATGGGCAGCTATATCGCTGCGAACCGTTGGAGTGACAGGGAGTTCCGACCACTGCTGCTGGACGCTCGTGCTGAACTGCGGAGCGTGCTGGAAGCGGAGTGCGGGGCGCCTCTCGCCGAGGTGGCGAAGGCGGATCAGCCCTACCTGTCCGATGGTGAGGCTCGCAGGTGGTACCGGAGCTTGCTCACCTACGGATTCCCCCAGATCGGCGATGGAGGTCAGCGGCTCGAGATCCCTGCTGAAGCCCCAGCTCTGCTGCTGGGGGCGCATCCCTCCCTTGACGAGCAGCAGCGCGCTGACGTCCTGAGAGCCACGGCTGTGGATTCCGGCTACCCGCTCGACATTCGGGGCGAGCACGGTGGCTGGCAGCGTCTCGACCTGATGGCGGCGATGACCGCCCGCGTGACCGTGGGCGCGGATGGCGCCGTTCAGGTTCACTGACCCGGTCGTGAGGCCTGCGGCTCGGGGTGAGCCGTCCGGCCGAAGAGGTGACCAGGTTCCTGAGGCCTGTGGTGCCGGTCGAGTGGCTCTACCCGGTCGAGGTGCCCGACGTGCCGGCGTCGCGGGCGAGATGAAGCTCGACGCCGGCACGGGAGATCGCCTCGCTGAGCTCGTGCGGCGGGGCGACGTCGGTGACGAGATGGTCGGCGGCGTCCAGGGACGTCAGGAGCGAGAACTGAGTCCGGTAGAACTTGGTCGAGTCCGCCACGACAACCACCGTGGTCGAGCGACGGATCAGCTGACGCATCATGGAGGCCTCTCCGAGGTTACTCACGGAGTAGCCCTCCGGTGTCACGCCGCCGACCCCGATGATCGCCAGGTCGAAGTGCACCATGCCCGGAGCGTCAGCGTCGGGGAATGAGGCGAAGCCGATGGTGACCTGGGAGCTGAACCGGACATCCCCACCGAAGACGTAGAGATTCCGGACCGCTTGCTGGGGGATCTCGACGGGGATGCTCAGATTGTTCGTGGCCACGGTGAGGTTGCGGTGCGCGCCCAGGTGCTGGGCCACGGCGAGGGTGGTGGTACCGCCGTTGAAGGCGACCACCGCCTCGCTGGGAATCAGCTGCGCGGCGCGGGCGCCGATGGCGCGCTTCTCCGGCTCTTTCAGCTGCTGGCGGATGCGGATCTCCCGATCGGGGCTGTCCAGCACCGAGTTGGCCACGGCACCGCCACGGGTGCGGGTCAGCATGGAGCGCTTGTGTAATGCGATGAGGTCCCGTCGGACCGTGTCCGCGGAGACCGCGAACTCCTCGGCGATGTCGTGCACGCTCGCCTGTTGCACCTGCTCCACGTACTCCACGATGCGCTCGCGCCGCACAGCAGGGAGCTCTGCGCCGTTCGACGTTGTCATGACCTCTTCATCCACCGTTCCACCTTTGTCCGCTGCTTCGAACCTACAAGCCGGGACTGCCACCTGCCGAGCAACGCCGTCGTCGCGACTGCGCAGGATCAGGCATAACCTTGCACGAACGGGCAGCACTGTGCAACTATCTGCATGCAGCCGGCATCCCCGGGCATGACACCGACGTCATGCTCTCGCCGGCGAAGGCTCTTTGGAGGAAGACATGAACAGAGTTGTTCAGACGAACTCGCGGCGCCGTCGGGCCACGCTTGTCGCCTTGCCCGCAGCCCTTGCCCTGGTGGCGACGGCATGTGGTTCCGACAGCAGCGCCCCCGAGAACCCGGATACGGGCGGAGAGGCCGATGCGGGAGGTGAGACTGTGACCATCGAGTTCATGCAGTGGTGGGAGCCGGAGCTCCCGGATGGAGCGCTGCGAGGACTCATCGAGCAGTTCGAGGCAGAGAACGAGGGCATCGAGGTCGAGTTGCTCTCCAGCCCCTATGGAACTGTGCGTGACCAGATCGTCGCCGGCGCCGCCGCGCAGACGATGCCCGATGTGCTCGGCGTCGACGGCTCCTGGGTGCACGACTTCGCGACCCAGGGCTCGATCGGAGATCTGAGCGCGGCCATGGCCGATGCGGACTACGACGACTCCG
The DNA here is from genome assembly GCF_003752405.1 of Bogoriella caseilytica. NCBI lineage: Bacteria > Bacillati > Actinomycetota > Actinomycetes > Allobogoriellales > Allobogoriellaceae > Allobogoriella > Allobogoriella caseilytica. The sequence goes on from NZ_RKHK01000001.1 coordinate 1,700,641, forward strand.
CCCTCGCTGCCCAGATCCAGGTGGATGGCGCCACCTACATGATCCCCGTCGTGAACTTTGCCTACCCCATGTTCGTGAACAACGACATCCTCGATGCCGCTGGAGTCGAGGTCCCGACCACCTGGGATGAGTTCGCGGAGACGGCGCAGACCGTGCACGAGGAGACCGGATCGGCGGGCTTCGTCACCGCCCTGACCCTGGAGCGCTCGAACGGCGTGCACATCGACGTGCTCCCCTGGATGTGGGCCTCGGGCGGGAGCATGCTCACCGATGACGGCGGGCCGGCGATCAACAACCCCGAGGTGGCTGCCAACGTCGAGTTCATCAAGGAGATGTGGGACGACGGCGTGCTCGCGCCGGGTGGTCTCACGATGGCCGAGCAGGACAAGGTCGAGGAGTTCACCAACGGCCGGGTCGCGATGATGGTGTCCTCGCTGGCCCACATCAATCTCATCAGGGAGAACAACCCCGACCTCGACTTCTCCGTGGTTCCCATGCCGGTGCAGGAGGGCTACACCGGCGAGTCGGGCATCCGATACGCCTCCTGGGGCATCGGCATGGCCGCGAACACCGAGCACCCCGAGGAGTCCTGGAAGCTGATCGAGTTCCTCATGAGTGCCGAGCCGAATGCGGACTTGAGCGGGTACGCCAACGGGTTCCCCGGGAACTCGGAAGCGACCCCTGACTTCAGCGATGCGGACCCGCTCTTCGAGGACGCCTTCGAGATCTGGGATGCCGGCTATCCGGTCAGCGAGTTCACCGGGCTTCCCATGGCTGATGAGCTGATGCGCATTTTCAACGAGGAACTGCAGCGGATTCTCGCTGAGGACAAAGACATCCAGGATGCCCTTGATTCCGTTCAGGAGCAGTGGGAAGAGATCCTCTAGTCCCGTCCGCAGGAACGAGAACACCGCATCGCGTTGCTGTGTTGCTGAAGGGACATCGCATGTCGAAGCAGACCCTCGAGGCTGAGCCGGTTGTCAAGCACGCAGCCAGCCTTTCCTCGACGGCGAGCAAGGGGGTCGGGCGCAGGACATTCTCTGCGCTCGGCTTCCTCTCGCCGACCCTGATCCTTCTGGCCGTTCTGATGGCGTTGCCGATCGGTATGGTCATCTGGTACTCGCTGCAGAACAACGTCATCACCAATCCCGACCCCGAGTTCGTCGGCCTCCGGCACTATCGGGCCATTCTGACCGACCCGACGTTCCACGCCGCGCTGAAGAACACCGCCGTCTTCGTGTTCGCCTCCGTCGCGGCCCACCTGGTCATCGGGCTGACGTTCGCCATGCTGCTCAACACGAGGTTGCTGCCACCCTGGGTGAAGGCGGTCTTCCGGGCGATCTTCGTTCTGCCCTGGTTGATGACCGTGGCGATCGTCGCCGTCCTGTGGCGGCTGATCATGAACCCCAATGGCGTGTTGAACTACGTTCTCGACACCACGGGGATCATCAGCGAACCCCAGGAGTGGCTCTCGGATCCGCGCCTGGCGCTGTTCTCGGTGGTGCTCATCAGCATCTGGAACGGCTACCCGTTCTTCATGATCAGTCTCCTGGCGGGACTGCAGGGAATTCCTGATGAGCTCTACGAGGCGGCTTCGGTGGACGGTGCCGGGCCCATCAGGAGGTTCTCCTCGATCACGATTCCGCAGTTGCAGCCCATCATCATCTCGATGGGGTTGCTGGACCTGATCTGGACCTCCCATCAGTTCGCGCTGATCTGGATGACCACCGGCGGTGGGCCACTCGACCGCACGGAGATGCTGTCGACCTACACCTACAAGAACGCCTTCATGCAGTACCAGTTCTCCACCGCATCGGCGAGCGCCGTCGTGGTCCTGGTCCTCACGGCGCTCCTTGCAGTTGCCTATGTGCGCCACCAGAGGGCGAGGGATTGACATGGCTCAAGACAAGACACTCGCACACCGGTCCGGCGGTGGCGCCGGGGCGCGAACGGGGATGAGCCGGGCGGCCCGGCGCCGGACGGCGATGATCCTCACCCTCATCGGGCTCCTGGTGGGTGCGGTGTTCGCAGGCGCACCTGTGCTGTGGATGCTGTCCTCATCCTTCAAACCGAATCCGGAGGTCTTCGCCTATCCGCCCCGGTTCCTCACCGAGTCCTTCACGATCGAGGCGTACACCAGCATCCTGAATGATCCACGGCAGCTCCGGTTCTTCTTCAACTCCTATCTTGTGGCGATCTGTGTGGCGCTGCTGAGTCTCCTGGTGGCGGTGCATGCGGCCTACGCATTCAGTCGGTTCGAGTTTCCGGGGAAACGGCTGATCAATGTCATCGTCATCTCGGTTCAAGCCGTGCCGCCGGTCACCCTGTTGATCCCGTACTTTGGGCTCATCGTCACGCTGGGTCTTTACAATCGGTACCCAGGGCTCATTCTGACCTACATGGTTCTGACTCTGCCGTACGCCATCATCATGATGACGGGATATTTCAACACCCTGCCCCGGGAGCTCGATGAAGCGGCGCGGGTTGACGGGACCTCCTCGTTCGGCGTGCTGTGGCGGATTCTGATCCCGATCTCGGCCCCCGGTCTGGTCTCGGTGGGGATGTACACGTTCATGCTCGCGTGGAATGAGTTCCTTTTCGCGCTGACGTTGACGCGTACCGACAATATGCGCACCGTGCCCGTGGGCATCCAAATGCTCATGGGGCAGCATTCGTTCGATTGGAACCAGATGATGGCGATGAGCGTTCTGGGTTCCCTTCCGGTGCTGGTGCTGTTCACCTTCTTCCAGCGGTACTTCATCGGAGGAATGACCTCCGGTGCGGTGAAGCACTAGGCGTCCGATGATGAGAGGATCGACTGAAAAATGACACTCGTAACAGGGGCTGAGCTACTGGCGGTTGCCAGTGAGCACGGGTTTGCAGTGCCCGCATTGAATTTGTCGGATTACAATATGATGATTGCCGCCTTCGAGGTCTGCGAGGAGGTCGGCTCGCCGCTCATGGTCGCGCTCGGCCCGAAGGAGGGGGGCTGGATCGGTGAGGATTTCATCCCGGCGATCCTCGCCCGGGCTCACCGATCCTCCGTTCCCACGGCGCTGCACTGGGATCACGGCAACGATCTCGACGAGGTCATCCGCGCCATCCGGCTCGGCTACACCTCGGTCATGATCGACGCCTCGTTGCAGCCCTTCGAGAAGAACGTCGAGGTCACCGCCGAGGTGGTCCGGATCGCACGTGCCGCAGGAGTGTCGGTGGAAGGAGAGCTCGGCACGATCGGGAAGACCGAGGGCGCCGATGAGGGCGGTACCGACGACATCCTCTACACCGAGCCTGATGAAGCGGTCACCTTCGCGGAACGCACCGGTGTCGACTCCCTGGCGATCGCGATCGGCACCCGGCACGGCATCTACCCACCTGACCTGAAACCCGAGCTCAAGCTGGACCTGCTGGACTCCATCGATGCCGCGGTCGACGTGCCGCTCGTGCTTCACGGCGGATCGAACAATCCGGACGAGGAGATCAGGCAGGCGTGCACCCGGGGCATCAACAAGGTGAACATCTCCTCAGACATCAAGGGAGCTTTCTACGACGGCCTGCGCGAGACCCTCCAGGACCGCTCCATCCGGGACCCGCGGATCGTCGTACCTCCGGCCATGGAGTGCGCCCGTGAGCTGGTCCGCCACAAGATCGGCCTGTTCGGGTCGGCCGACACCCTTCAGCACTACGGGCATTGAGCCCGCCCACGATTAGGAGCCCCCATGCTGCTCAACGGCCGTCAACTGCTCGAGGTCGCAGCCCGCGACAACTTCGCCGTCCCGGCGTTCAACATCAGCGACTACTCCATGATGAACGCCGTCTTCGATGCCTGTGAGGAGGCAGACGCCCCGTTCATCCTCGCGATCCACCCCGATGAGATGTCCCACCTCCGACGTTCGGCGATGCCGGCGTTCATCGATCGAGCGCACCGCTCCAGCGTGCCCACGGCGATCCACTGGGACCACGGCGCCAGCTACGAGCAGGCGCTGATGGCCATTCAGTACGGGTTCACGTCGGTCATGATCGATGCCTCGCTCCTTGCCTTCGAGGAGAACATCGCCCTCTCGACGCAGGTGGCGGAGGCGGCGCACGCCGTCGGCGTCTCGGTCGAAGCCGAGCTCGGCACGATCGGCAAGGGGGACTCGTACGGAGAAGCGGGCGCCGATGACATCATTTACACGAACCCGGCCGATGCGGTGCAGTTCGTGGAGCGCACGGGCGTCGACTCGCTCGCGGTGGCGATCGGCACCCGCCACGGCCTGTATCCCGAGAGCCTCACACCGGAGCTCAGGCTCGACCTTCTGGACGAGATCGATGCTGCGGTCTCCGTCCCCCTCGTGCTCCATGGTGGCTCGAACAACCCCGACAGGGAGATCGCTGACGCATGCCGCCGGGGCATCAACAAGGTCAACATCTCCTCGGACATCAAGGTGGCGTACTTCTCTGCCATGCGTGAGGTGCTCAGCGATCCCAGCATGAGAGAGCCCAATGCCATCCAGCCGGCATGCCAGCAGGCCCTGACCGCGGTGGCGATCCACAAGATCGAGCTCTTCGGTGCCGCTGGCCGGGCCTCCAGCTACTGATCCGGAGCGGGCGATGAGTCAGGCGATCCTGCTCGGCATGGGGAGTTGCGTCGATGCCGAGGTCCAGTGGGACGCTGACGCGCTGAGCGAACTGGCCTCTCAGTGGCAGGTCGATGCCGGCATGGGCGTGGAGCACGAACCGGTGATCAGCTCGACTCGAGCGCTGGTCCAGCGGATCGTCGACTGCCTGCGACGGGGTGCGGGCGGTGAGTGGCACGTGGACGACCCGGTGATCCTCACGCAGGTGTCCGCGCACTTTGCCACCAGGGTGTCGCTGGGTGGATCCAATGTGCGTGCGGCCATTGCGCTGGACCGTCTCGGACGGCGGTCCACGGTGCATCTTGCCCACGTCGATGATCAGGTGCGCGAGCTCCTGCCGCGCAGCGTGGAGTACCTCCACCACGAGTCTGCAGCGCCGTCCTATCCCCACCTGATCGTGCAGTACCCGCAGGGCGCGGTCATCGAGATCGGGGGTATGACGCTGACCGCCCCGCGGGCCAACCGCTTGATCTTCGTCCACGATCCCGCCAACTCCGAGCTGAGGGTGGCTCCCGATTTCGGTGAGGCCGCGGCACATGCGCGGTTGATCATGATCTCGGGGTTCAACACGATCGAGTCCGAGGATCTGCTCCGTCGCCGGATCGAGGAACTGATCGAGTACCTGCGCGCTCGCCCGGCAGACGCGATGGTGGTCTACGAGGACGCCGCCTTCCATCATGACGAGAGGCGCGCCGTCATCACCCGGCGACTGGCCGCCGAGGTGGACCTGTGGTCGATGAACGAGGACGAGGTCGCGGCCTACCTCAACATGCCCTTCGATCCGCTCGATGCGACCGCCGTGGATCGGGCAGCGCGCAGCCTCCGCGCCCATCTCGGTGTGCGGACCGTCATCGTGCATAGCGGCGAATGGGCGCTCGCGCACGGTGACGTCAGTGGGCTCACTCCGGCCCTGGAGCTCGGCGTCAAGGCGGCCACGGCACGCTACGTCCACGGCGACCAGTGGAATGTCACCGACTTCCGCAGATTCCCCTGCCCTGGCCCCGAGGACGGTGGCGCTGTGCTGGCTGATCGCATCGAAGCGCTCGGAGGCGGTCACACCGCCGTCGTTCCCGTGCCGCAGGTCCAAGCACAAGACCCCACCACGATCGGGCTCGGCGACACCTTCCTCGGTGGTCTGCTCGCTGGCCTGGCCCTCGCTCGTGACGTGTGACCGGAAGGCAGGCCATGGCTCCCCACTCCTCACCGCGTGACTGGCGGTCGTTCTACAGCGCGCTGGTCGAACAGCAGGCGACCCTCATCGAGAGGGCCGGACCTCTCGTGGCCGGGTTCAGCGCCACCACCGATGCCGTGCACCGGCTCTCAAGTGCCGATCTGCAGCGGCTCATGCTCGGCACGGTCGGTGGGTCGGAGGCGTTCCGGAACGGGATCGCCACGCTGCGGGAGTGGCTCCGGGCTGGGCGGGACGGTGAGCTGTTCATCGACGATGAGTCAGGGGAGGAGCTGCTGGAGCAGCTGGCCGGTCCGCCGGCGCTCCTTCAGTGCGGTGGGACGTCGATCCAGGCCTGCTGGAGCTGGTCCGCCCTGGGGCTTCAGCCCCTTCTCTCGCTGCAGAATCGCAGTGCTCGGCAGCTGGATGCGACACCCCCCGGCGTGCAGGTCCTGGGGCCTTCAGGGCCCGAGCCCGTGCGCCGGGCCGAAGCCGGTGATGACGCTGTGGTGCCCTCCAACCACGTCTTGGAGTTCTCTCGCGGTACGCGCGGTGGCGACGTCACCATCGAACGCTCGAGCAGGATCACCGTGGTCCTGACCAGAAAGCGCCTGCAGATGGACGAACGTTTTCTGCGGGACTCCCCGGCCCATGTCCGCGGTGGCGTGGCGCTGGTGTCCGGCCTCAACGGCCTCGGGCGCGCCCGTGAGGTGGTCCTGCCGATCCTGGCCGAGACGGTCGCCCGGTGGCGTGAAGCCGGTGCACGACTGGTGCATCTTGAGCTCGCTGAGTACTCCCACGGGCAGGAACTCGCCCGCGTGATGGAGATCGTCGGCCCCCACGTGCAGTCCGTGGGGATGAACGGTGACGAACTCAGCCGGCTGGTCGGCCCGGGCACGCCGGCCGAGGCTGCCCATGACTTCGCGCAGGCCCACGATCTGCGCCGGGTGGTCGTCCACTCCGATCGCTGGGCGATGAGTGTGCATCGGGGCGATCCGCGCAGTGAGGAGCGCGCCTTGGCGGCGGGGAGCCTTGCGGCGGCCAATCGAGCGGAATCGGGACAGCCGCGGGGGGTGTGGACTCTTCCGGCCGCAGCGTCCTTCGCTGAGGGCGGCCCTCGATCCGGCAGCCTCGGCAGCGGATATCACGCCACTGTGGTGAGCACGCCCTACCTGTCCGCTCCGCACTCCACCATCGGCCTGGGGGACACCTTCGTCAGCGGTGACCTCCTGGCCCAGGCGAGCCCGGCCTGACGGCCATGACCCCCCGACGTGCTCCAACTCCGTCTCATCAACCCTTGGAGGAACTCCCATGACCATCCCGCAGACTCTGACCGGCCGCCGTGTGATCATCACCGGTGGCGGCGTGGGCATCGGACGTGCCATTGCCGAGCGCTTCGTCGGTGCCGGCGCCACGGTGTCGGTGACGACCCACAGCCGCTCCGCCGAGGAGGTCGTGGCAGAGGCCGCCCGGCAGGGCATCACCCTGCTTGGTGCGCGGCTCGATGTCACCGACAGCGCAGCCGTCACCCGAGTGGTCGATGACCTGGCGGCGCGGATGGGCGGTCTCGACGTCGTGGTGAACAATGCCGGAGGCCTGGTGGCCCGGCATCCGCTGGCCTCAATGAGCGATGAGCACTGGGATGCCGTCTGGAAACTGAATGTGAGTTCGGTCTTCTACGTCTCGCGTGCCGCGCTGCGTCACCTCGGAGAGGGCGGCCGGGTCATCAACATCTCCTCTCTGGCCGGTGCGAACGGGGGCTCGGGCGGTGCGGGCGTCTACGCGACGTCGAAGGCGGCCGTGGACGGGTTCACCCGGACGCTCGCCAAGGAGGTGGCTGCAGCGGGGATCACCGTGAACTCGATCGCCCCCGGCCTGATTCTCGAGACCCCCTTCCACGAGACCTTCACGCCGGTTGCCGATCAGGAGAAGGCGATCGCGGGCATCCCGGTCGGCAGAGCCGGCCTCCCGGCTGATGTGGCCTGCGCGGCGGAGCATCTGGCGCGCAGCGACTCGGGCTTCACGACCGGAGCCGTGCTCGACGTCAACGGCGGTGCCTACTTCTCCTGATCTGGCCGCGGAGCGGCCCCACGGTGGGTGGGTGCTCCCTGATCCGGTGCCGGTCGGGAGGCCCGCCCCGCCTGCACGGCGGGCAACCTGAGTCTGCGCGCCTCGTGGACCGCCCGGGCGAGCGAGGCCCGCACCGGGAGGCTGGGCAACAGCATGGCCTGCACCGCGTGGTAAATGTCGGCCTTGCCGGGGCGGACCCGGGCGTCGGGGCGCAGGGCCTCGTCGAGCTCGTGATGCCACGAGCCGCGCTCGCGGTCGAGGTGGTGCTCGCCGATGTAGCTCCACAGCCGCGCACGCCACTGGGCGTAGCCGGGTTCGCCGGTGCGCTGATGGAGCACGGTCGCGGCCGCCATCGCCTCACATTGCACCCAGTGCAGGCGCTGGCGGATCACCGGCGCGCCATCCCAGCCCACGGTGTAGATCAGGCCGTTCGTGCCGTCCGGGGCCCAGGCCTCGTCGACGGCCCTGGAGAAGAGCGATCGCGCCGCGCCCAGCAGATCGAGACCGGCGCCCGCTCCGCTGGACTCCAGGTGCAGGAGCAGCCGGGCCCACTCGCAAGCATGGCCGGGCGTCGCACCGTAGGGCTTGAAGGGGTCCTCCTTGTGCGCGGAGTTGTGCTCAAGCAGGGGGCGCCACGCCACGTCGTAGTGCTCGGGCAGCCGCCACTCGTGCTGCTCGGCTGCTGGGAGGATCCGGCCAGCGATCTGCGCAGCCCGCTCGGCCCACTGGGCCTCGCCGCTGGCATCGGCGGCTGCCAGCAGTGCCTCGACGCTGTGCATGGCGGCATTGGCGCCCCGGTATCCGGCCGAGGTGGTGAAACCGCGGTCCCACTCCTCGATCGGCATCTGCATCGACTTGTCCCAGAAGTAGCGATCGAAGACGGCGAGAGCCTCCGCGAGAAGCTCCGGGGCGTGCGGCCGGCCGGCGAGGGTGGCCGAGGAAGCTGCCAGGATGACGAAGGCGTGCGGGTAGGCCCACTTGGCCCCGTCCGCCGGTGTTGCCGAATCTGAATCCACCGCGGTGAACCAGCCGCCGTACTCGGCGTCGGCAAAGAGGTCTCGTATCGCTGCGATGCCGTGATCGGCCAGTTCCCCGGCGCCCGGGACATCGAGCATGGCGCCCAGAGAAAAGGAGTGGGTCATGCGGCCGGTGACGTACAGCGGCCGGGGGTGCGCCGGCATCGGCGTCCCCTGGGCGTCCATCCAGCCGAACCCCCCCGCACTCAGCCGCGACCCCGCACCGAAGGTGAGCAGGTGGCTGGCCTCGGCCAGCATCTCATCGGCGCCATGTGCCGTCACGACATCACCCCTCCACCATTGACGAGCAGGGTCTGGCCTGTGATGAAGCTGGCCTCGTCGCTGAGTAGGAAGCGCACGGCGGGCGCCACCTCCTCGGCCCGGCCGAACCTGCCTTGGATCATCCGGGCGGTCTTCCTGGTCTGCCACTCCTCGGAGTAGCGCTCGGTCATCGGTGTGCGCAGAGGCCCAGGTGCCACGGCGTTGCATCGGATCTGCGGTCCGAGATCATGCGCGACCGCGCGGGTGAGGCCGAGGATCCCAGCCTTCGAGGCCGCGTAGGCGCTCAGGCCCGGGCCGCCGGAGTAGGCCAGCTGGGATGCCACCGTCACCACCGCCGGCGCTCTCGCCTGCCGGAGCCACGAGCTGACGGCCGCAATGGTGCGGTAGGTGCCGTCGAGGTTGACGTCCATGGTGCGGCGCCAGATCTCGGCCATGCGTGGTCCGTCGACCGCTTCCTCCGTCATCACGCCGGCATTGGCGACGAGCCCGTCGAGTTGCGGCCAGCGTTGCCGAGCATGGCTCACCGCATCGCGGACTGATTCCTCGGAGGTGACATCGAGCTCGAGCCGGTGCACCTCGGGCCCCTCGTCGATGCTGTCACCGGCACCGGGAAGGTCTGCGGCGAGCACGCGTGCTCCCGCGGACGTCAAGGAGGTGACGATGGCGGCGCCCAGTCCGCCGCCGGCGCCGGTCACGAGAATCACCCGGCCATCGAGGCAAGCGAAGCGATCATCCGATGCGGCTGCGGTGACGGAAGAGCAATCCATCGTTTCATGCTACGGTACAAACTCCCACGAAGCGAGAGAGGCTCCCATAACGTGGAAGTTGAGCGGAACATGCTGACCAAAGGTCTCGATGTGCTCCAGCACTTCGCTGCCCGCCCCCATGGCGATACCGCCAGCGGTGTGGCGCGCGAGCTCGGGCTTCCCCTGAGTACGGCGCACCGGCTGGTGTCCACTCTTGCCAAGCGCGGGTGGCTGACGCGTACCGACATGACCTATCGCATGGGCCTGCAAGCGCTCGGAGCGGCGGGCGCGGTCTTCGAGGGTCGTCGTCTGACCGATCTGCACGGCGCGATCGCCGATCTCTCCGCCCGGCTGCGCGAGACGGTCATCCTGGGAACGCTGACCGGCGAGGAGTTCGTCTACGTGGATGTGGTCCACGGCCCCGGCCTGCTCGGGGTGAAGGGCAGTGTGAGTCAGCGCGGACCGCTGCACTGCACGGCAGTGGGCAAGGGGGTGCTCACGGCCCTGCCGCGCGAGCGACGCGAAGAACTGATGGGCCGCCTGGAGATGCCCCGCTTCACCAAGCGCACCATCACCGACGTCGAGTCCCTCCGGCGCGAGATCGATCGGGGCGTTGAGCGCGGCTACACGCTCGCCGATGAGGAGTACGAGGTGGGGGTCGTCTCCATCGGCACCCCGCTGAGGCTGATCAACGACCCCGATGGTGCCTACGCCATGTGCGTCTCCGTTCCCGCGCAGCGGGCCAATCCGGAACGCCGTGCCGAGTTCAAGGCCGCGCTCGAGGACACGGTGGCGACCATGCAGACCGCCGGAGTCGTTGCGCGATGAGCACGCGCACGCACGCCGAGCTGTCGCCTGTCTCTCTTCCGGCCGGCGCCCATGCAGACGAAGCCCGCCCGCCTGGCCGCTGGGGCCCCAAGCCGGTCGTGAGTCCGGCGGAGGTCGCCGCTCAGCTCCCGGACGACGCCACCGTGCTCGTCGGCGGCTCCGGGGGAGGTCTGCAGGAGCCAGGGGCACTGCTGGAAGCAGTATCCGAACGTTTCCGCGCCGAGAACGCGCCGCGTCGCCTCACCCTCTGGCACTGTTCCGGGGTGGGGGACCGGGAAGAGACCGGAATGAACCTGCTGGCCCACGAAGGTCTCGTCAAGCGGGTCGTCGGTGGTCACTGGGGCATGGGGCCGAAGATGGCCGCCCTGGCCGAGCAGGAACGTATCGAGGCCTACAACCTGCCGCAGGGAGTCATCTCCCAGCTGCTGCGCGAGGTCGGCGGACGTCGCCCCGGATTGGTGACCACCACGGGCCTGGGCACCTTCGTCGACCCGCGTCTCGAGGGCGGCCGCCTGAACGCCGTCACCACCGAGGACCTCGTCGAGGTGGTCGAGCTCGGGGGGAGTGAACACCTCTTCTACCGGGCGCCGCGCTTCGATGTCGCTCTGCTGCGCGCCACCGCTGCGGACGAGTACGGCAACCTCAGCTTCCACGAGGAGGCCGCCCTGCTCGAGGCCTTCTCGGTCGCGCAGGCGGTGCAGGCCTGCGGGGGAAAGGTCCATGTGCAGGTGAAGTACCTCGTGGAGGCGCACTCCTTGCACCCGCACCGCGTCAAGGTCCCCGGCAGCCTGGTGGACACCATCTCCGTGGTGCCCGAGCAGCCGCAGACCGCGCGACAGTACTTCCAGCCAGGCTTCACCGGCCAGAGCCGGGTGCCCATCACCAGCTTGCCCGTCCTGCCCTCCGGTCCCCGGCGCATCGTCGCCGAGCGCGCTGTCGAGGAGATCGCTCCCGGTTCGGTGGTCAACCTCGGGGTGGGTATGCCGGACGGCATCGCCCAGGTCGCTGCTGAGCGCGGCATGCTCCGTGATCTGGCCTTCGCCGTCGAACAGGGGCACATCGGTGGGTCACCGGCCGGTGGTGTCGAGTTCGGCGCGGTCTACAACGCCACGTCTTCCATCGACGCCGGCTACCAGTTCGACTACTTCGACGGAGGCGGACTGGACATCGCCTTCCTCGGCATGGCCGAGGTCGACCGGTTCGGCAACGTCAATGCCAGCCGCCCCCGCGGCACGATCTCCGGGGCAGGCGGTTTCATCAACATCAGCCAGGGCACGCGACGGGTGGTCTTCTGTGGTGCCTTCACCGCCGTGGGCGCGAGCTTCGACGTCGGTGACGGCGTGCTGGCCGTGCGCTCCGAAGGGCGGATCCGCAAGTTCGTACGGGACGTCATTCAGATCACCTTCAGTGCCGAACGTGCCCGCCAGCTGGGTCAGGAGGTTCTCTACATCACCGAACGAGCCGTCTTCCGCCTCGGCGAGGACGGACTGGAACTCATCGAGGTCGCTCCCGGCATCGATGTCCACGCTGAGGTCCTCGACCTCATGGACTTCACTCCGCAGGTCGCCGATCCGGCACTGATGGACCCGCGGTTCTTCCACACCCACCACCGTCACCAGCACGAGTGACCAACGGCTAGAAAGGCCTAGTCAGATGACCATGACAAAGAAGTCTTCCGGAATCGCCCTGGCTGCCAGCGCCACCGCTGCAGCCCTCGTGCTCGCCGCATGCGGCGACAGCAATGGCACCGACAACGGCAACGGCACCGGCAACGGCGGCGACGCCGGAGGCGGCGGCGTCGAACACACGCTCATCGCCGGACACCAGCTCGCCGTGGACACCCCCTTCGACGCCGGCATGAACCGCTTTGCCGAACTGGTCGAGGAGAAGACCGAGGGCCGGGTGGTCGTGGAGGTCCATCCGAACGCCGCCCTCGGCAACGAGCCGGAGATGTTCCAGGGACTGCAGAGCGGTTCGATCGACGTCGGGATCTTCGCGCCCGGCTCCATCGGGGAGTTCGCCCCGGAGATGAGTCTGCTGTCCGTGCCCTTCCTGATCATTGACCGCGACCAGCGCGACACCGTCATCGCGGGCGAGATCGGCCAGGAGCTGGCCGACGCCCTCTTGGAATCCACCGGCACCCTCCCCCTGACCTACTTCGGGGGCAGCTACCGCCAGATGTTCTTCACCGACCCGGCCGATTCGTGGGACGACGTCCAAGGGCGTCTCTTCCGGGTGCAGCCCTCCGACATCCTGGTGGATTCCTACGCCGCCGTCGGTCTGGACCCCACCGCCGTGGCGTACACCGAGCTGTACAACGCACTGCAACAGGGAGTCGTCGACGGCGCCGAGAACGAGTCGGTCTTCATCGACAGCCAGAACTTCTTCGAGCCGGCGCCCAACCTGTTGCAGACCAACCACGAGGTCACCATCCGGCCGCTACTCATCTCCGAGGCCAGCCTCGACTCCCTGGGTGAGGAGCTCGCCGGACTCGTGCGTGAGGCAGCCGAGGAGACTGGGGAGTACCAGCGCGCTCTGGAGGCTGACGAGGACGACGCCATGTTCATCGAACTCGGCGAACGCGACGGCGTCACCATCACCGAGATCGACACGGCTCCGCTCATCGAGCAGATCCAGCCCGTCTGGTTCGACTACGCCGAGCAGTGGGAGGTCGAGCACCTCTTGGAGCAGATCATCGAGCTGCGGCCCGAGAGCTGAGAGATGAAGCGCCTCGTCGACCACCTCTACCGGGTGGTGGTCATCCTGTGCGCCGTGGCTCTGGCGGCCACCGTGGCCATGGTGGCCTTCCAGATCCTCGGCCGCTATCTGCCCTTTGTTCAGCGCGCGCTGTGGACCGAGGAACTGTCCCGCATGGGCCTGGTGTGGCTGGTCTTCCTCGGCGCAGCCGCCGGGGTGCGGACCTCGGACCACTTCCTCATCGATCTCATTCCCCGGCGGCTGGGTCCGCAGCTCAAGCGGGTGCTGGCCACGCTGGGACTGGCGCTGGTGGCGGCAGTCGCCGTGGCGCTGCTCGTGGGCTCGATCCCCTTCGTCCAGACCGGCACCGGCCGCACCTCGACCACGTCGGGCATGTCGTTGGTGTACACCTACCTGGCTCCCGCCGTCTCGGCCGTCCTGATGCTCGTCTTCACCATCCAGGTGTGGTGGGAAGCCATGCAGGATCCCGAGAACAAGGGCTTGCAGCTTCGGGGCACGGAGATGGCTGAGCAGGTCGAGCTCGATGACCTGGGTCTCGGCGATGTGCCCCCTGCGGGGGGTGAGGGTCCATGGGTGCGCTGACCGTCCTCATCGCGATCGTCCTGATCTTCCTACTGGCGAGTTCGCTCCGGGTCCCGGTGGCCTTCGGGTTGATCCTGGCGTGCCTGCCCTTCGTCTTCCTCCATCAGCGGTTGAGCCTGGAGGTCTTCGTCCAACGAATGTATGCGGGTCTGGACTCCTTCGTTCTGCTGGCCGTGCCCTTCTTCATCCTGGCGGCCACCATCATGATCGCCTCCGGGGTGACCGATCGGCTGATCGACTTGGCGCGCATGCTCGTCGGCTGGATCCGCGGCGGACTCGGCATCGTCAATGTCGGAACCTCCATTGGGTTCTCCGGAATGTCGGGTTCCTCCACCGCCGACGTGGCCGGCACGGGCTCGGTGCTGATCCCGCAGATGGTCAAGCGGGGGTACCCGGCCGGCTTCGCCGTCGGCATCACCGCCGCCTCGGCGGTGATCAGCACCGTGATCCCGCCGAGCATCCAGCTGATCGTGTGGGGCTCGCTCACCAACACCTCGATCGGTGCCCTCTTCCTGGGCGGCATCGTGCCGGGGCTGATGATCGGCGTCGGTCTGATGGTCGCTGCCTACGTGGTGGCGAGGCGGAACGGGTACCCGCGGGAGAAGTCCTTCAACCTGCGCGCCGCCGCCGTCGCCTTCGTGCGAGCGCTTCCGCCGCTGGGCATCGTGGTGATCGTCCTGGGTGGCTTCCGGCTGGGATGGGTCACCGCCACCGAGGCTGCGCTGCTCGCCGTGGCCTACGCCCTGTTCCTGGCGCTGGTGGTCTACCGCACCGTCTCGCTCCGGCAGCTGGGTGGGGTGTTCGTCTCCGCCTCGAAGATGACGTCACTGGCGCTCTTCGCGCTCGCTGCCGCGTCAGTCCTCGCCTACGTGCTCACGCTCTACCAGGTGCCGCAGCTCTTCCGCGGCATGGTCGACGTGGTCCCGGGATGGGCCCTGCTCGGGGTGATCGTGCTGATCCTCTTCGTGATCGGGCTCTTCATGGATGCCCTGCCGGCCATGGCGATCATGATCCCGGTGCTCGGCCCGGCTGTGGTGGCTGCGGGGATCGATCCTGTGCACTACGGGATCATCGCTGTGATGACCCTGGCCCTGGGCTTGATCACCCCGCCGGTCGGCCTGTGTCTCCTGGTGGCCTCCTCCATCGGGAAGATCTCTGTGGTCCAAGCCATCAGACCACTCATGCCGTTCTTCCTCGTGCTGCTGATCGTGATCGCGCTCTGTGCGGCCTTCCCGCAGATCGTGCTCTTCCTCCCCGAATTGCTGGGCTGACATGACTGAGGAACCTCTCCCCTCCGATGCCGATGCGGCCGACGGCGCCTCCGAGCTGCTCCTGACCACAATCGACGGACCGGTGGGCTGGCTGACCCTGCAGCGCGAGGGCAAGCTCAATGCGCTCAGTCGAGAACTGCTGCTCGCGCTCGAGGCCGCTCTCACCGACCTCGAGTCCGATCCTGCTGTTCGCGTGGTGGTCCTCACCGGCGCCGGCACACGTGCCTTCAGTGCGGGTGCCGACCTCAAGGAGGTCAAGGGCACCGAGCCTGCTGCCTTCCTTGCGGCGAACCTGATCGGGCATCGTGTCTTCGACCGTGTCCGGCACAGCCCTCTCCCGGTGATCGCGGCGATCAACGGCCTTGCTGCCGGTGGAGGACTCGAACTGGCTCTCGCCTGTGATCTCCGGTTGGCCGTCACCGACGCGCGGCTCGGGTTGCCGGAGGTCACTGTTGGGGTGGTGCCTGGCTGGGGCGGAACCTGGCGTTTGGCCGAGGCGGTGGGGGCAGCGCGTGCCCGCGAGCTGATCCTCACCGGTGAGCTGATCGAGGCCGACGCGGCGGCGCGCCTCGGTCTCGTGAGCGATGTGCTTCCCGACGGGGAGGCGCTGCGCCGGCGTGCCCAGGGGCTCGGTGAGCGGATGGCCGGGCACAGTGCCGAGGCGCTCGCCCGCGCCAAGGTGCTACTCGGGGCCGGGGAGAACCCGGCCGCACTGCACGCCACCGCCGAGTCCGGCTCGGTGGCCGCCTTGCTCGGCACCACCTCCTTTGCCCACGCCACACGCCGTTTCTGACCATCGATCCCGAACTTCCGCACCCCACCTCTGCGTCCGGACTGTGTTCCCGGCAGGCTGTGTGTCATCCTGTCGGTAAGCGCTTTCTGGAACCAGACCTGATCCCAAGGAGAACCGAAGGATGCTGTCACCGCAGGACACGGACGTCCTCGCCGACCTGGACCGCTGGCGCGCGCAACGCTTCCCGCACTGGGGGGAGGATTTCTTCCCCGGCGCCCTCCCCGAACTGGCCGAGATCGGCCTGCAATCGCTGCTGGTGCGTGAGGGGAAGCTCGACCTGAGCCGGGGGCGGCTGGCACATGAGACGAGCGAGCGCCTGGCCGCCACCTTGCCGGCCCTGGCCATCAGCACCTCGGTGGCGCGGCTGCATGCCTACCTGTTGCTGAAGTACGCCCAGCCCGCAGTGCGCGACCGCTATCTCGCGGACACGCTGGCCGCCCGCGTCTTCGGCGGATTCGCCATGACCGAGCCGGGTGCCGGCACCGATGTGCGGGCGATGCAGACCGTGGCGGTACGCGACGGCGACCACTACGTGCTGACCGGCGCGAAGTGCTGGATCGGCCTCGCCCCGGTGAGTGACTACGTGATCGTGCTGGCCAAGGAGGGGCATGACGGCCGTGACGCCCCCACGATCGCACTCGTGGTGGATATGGACTCAGCCGGCGCGACCGGCGAGCCTGGTCCGCAGCTCTCTGGTGTGATCGGCATGCCGAACGGCACTCTGACCTTGACCGGAGTGCGGGTGCCGCAGGAGCACGCCCTGACCTGTGAGGGCTTCCGCGGCATGATGGACGGGCTCAACCTGGCCCGGATCGAAGCGGCGTCCTATTCCTGCGGCATCCTGCACCGCGCCCTGGAGCTTGCCACTGAGCGCGCCTCCTCTCGGATTGCCTTCGGTCAGCCACTCAGCGGCCTGCCGAGTATCCAGGCCAAGCTGGGCCGGATGTGGACCGACTACCGGGCAGCCCGTGAACTGACCCTGGCTGCCGTCGACTCCTTCCAGGTCGAGGGCGGGGACCGCGACCTGATCTCCATGGCCAAGCTCTTCGCCAGCGACGCCTGCCGGAGGCATACCGACGAGGCGATGCAGATCTTCGGTGCCGCAGGCCTCGCGGCGGACGGGGAGGTCCTGCGCCTCCACAACGCGGCCAAGGTCATGCAGATCTTCGACGGCACCTCCGAGATCCACGAGACCATGCTCGGCCGTCGCGCAGCTCAGGGGGCCTTCGCATGAGCACCCCAGCGACCATGCCTCCGGTCGGTGCCCGCGCCGAGTTCCGCAAGACCGTGGGGGAGACCGATGTGACACTCTTCGCCGGCCTCACCGGGGACTTCGCACCGCAGCACATCGATGACGAGTACATGCGGAGCCGACCTCAGGGCAGGCGGATCGCCCATGGCGCGCTCACCCTCTCGCTGACCTCGACCGCCGCGGCCCGGCTCTGCGCAGACCACCGGGTCACAGCTCTGTCCTACGGTTACGACCGCGTGCGGTTCCTGGCCCCCGTCTTCCTCGGCCAGACCGTGGCGGTGGACTATGTGGTCGAGCGGATCGAGACCGAGAAGAACGTTGTCCACTGCGCCATGACGGTCACCACCGATGACGGTCGGCTGTGCCTGGTGGGCACCCATCTGCTCTATTGCTACCCCGAGGAGGACGCACCATGACGGCGTCGGAACAGACCAGTACCAGCCAGACGCAGAAGGTCGCTCTGGTGACCGGAGGCAACCGCGGCATCGGACTCGGCATCACCCGCGGCCTGCTCGCCGAGGGCTACGCCGTGGCGATCCTGGCCACCCGGGAGGAACCGGCCGAGCTGCTGGCCGAGCTACGCGAGCTCGGGCCGGTGCGTTACACCCGAGGCTCTGTGGCCGAACTCGAGGTGCACGAGCGCTACGTCAGCGAAACGCTGGCCGAATGGGGCCGGATCGACCTGCTGGTCAACAACGCCGGCGTGGCGCCCCAGGTGCGCGCAGATCTCATCGAGGCCACCCCGGAGAGCTACGACCGGGTGATGGACATCAACCTGCGCGGTCCGTACTTCCTCACCCAGTGCGTGGCTCGCGCCATGCTGCAGCGGCCCCGCGTCGAGGGTGAGGCGCGCGGCACGATCATCAATGTCACCTCAGTCTCGGCCACCGTGGTCTCGACCAACCGGGGCGAGTACTGCCTGTCCAAGGCGGGCCTCGCGATGGCGACCAAGCTCTGGGCGGCGGCCCTCGCTCCCGAGGGTGTGCTCGCGTATGAGGTGCGGCCCGGGGTGATCGCCACCGACATGACGGCCGCGGTGACGGCGAAATACGACGAGCTCTTCGCCGCCGGCCTGGCGCCGATGCCGCGCTGGGGCTCGGCCGAGGACGTCGCCGGCGCCGTCGTCCAGCTCGCCGCGGGCGCCATGCCCTACTCCACCGGTGACGTGCTGCACGTCGACGGCGGTATGCACATCCAGCGCCTCTGACGGCACACCGGAAGGACACCATGAACGAGCAGAACCACACCCTCGAGCCCAGCCCGGTGCCCGAGTCCGACCTGCTGGACGTGGGCGGGGCGCAGATCCCGGTGCTCACCACCAACACCCTGGTGGTGGGCACGGGCTCGGCCGGCTACTGCGCTGCCGACCGGCTCTGGGAGTTCGGCCAGACCGACCTCATCATGGTGGCGGACAAGGTCCGCGCCGGCGCCAGCCGTAATGCCGGATCGGACAAGCAGACCTACTACAAGCTCACCCTCTCCGGGCCCGAGGGCGATTCGGTCCAGGAGATGGCCGAGACCCTCTTCTCCGGCGGTGCCATGGACGGCGACAACGCCCTCGCCGAGGCGGCCCTCTCGGCACGCGCCTTCCTGCGCCTGTGCGACCTGGGCGTCCCCTTCCCGCAGAACCGCTACGGCGAGTTCATCGGCTACAAGACCGACCACGATCCGCGGCGCCGGGCCACGTCGGTCGGCCCGTACACCTCCCGCTCCATGGTGGAGAACACGGAGAAGAAGGTCGCCCGCAACGGCACCCCGGTGTACGACAACTGCCGCGTCGTCGACCTCATCGTGCGCGACGGCGCGATCTGCGGCGTGCTGCTGCTGCGCACCGACGTCCCGCACGACGGCGAACGCAGCCCGTTCCTGCTGGTGCGCACCACGAACGTCGTCTACGCCACCGGCGGGCCCGCCGGGCTCTACGCCACTCGCGTCTTCCCCAACGGCCAATGGGGCGCCTCGGGCGCGGCCTACCGTGGCGGGGTGCACGGCAAGAACGTGACCGAGTGGCAGTTCGGGCTGGCCTCGATCAAGCCGCGCTGGAACGTCTCCGGCACCTACATGCAGGTCATTCCGCGTTTTGTCTCCACCGACGCCGAGGGTAACGACGAGCGCGAGTTCCTCACCGAGGGCATCGAGGATCTCGGGCGGTTGATGAGCCTGGTCTTCCTCAAGGGTTACCAGTGGCCCTTCGACGTGCGAAAGGCGCGTGACGGCTCCTCGCTCATCGACCTGCTCGTCTACCGCGAGACCGTGCTGCGCGGACGCCGGGTTTTCCTGGACTTCCGCCGCAACCCGGTCAACATGGACTTCGATCCCTCACTGCTCTCCCCGGAGGCTTACGACTACCTCCAGCGCGCCGACGTGCTCTTCGGCACGCCCATCGAGCGGCTCCGGAAGATGAACGAGCCCGCCTACCAGTTCTATCTGGACCGCAATCCCTACGTGGATCTGGAGCAGGAGATGCTCGAGGTCGACGTCTGCGCCCAGCACAACAACGGCGGCCTGGTGGTCGACGGCTGGTGGCAGTCGAACCTCACCGGTTTCTTCCCGGTGGGGGAGGCCGGCGGGGCGCACGGCGTCTACCGGCCCGGTGGCTCGGCGTTGAACTCCGGCCAGGTGGGCGCTACCCGCGCCGCCCAGTTCATCGCTGCGCACCGCACCGCGGAGCCGGTGGGCGAGGAGGGCTTCCGCGCCGCAGCCGAGCCGGTGGTGGCCGATGCGCTGGCTTTGGCCGAAGCAGCCGCGCGCCGCGCCGAGCACGGCGCGCCCGATACCACCGGGGAGCTGCTGACGGAGATCCAGGAAATGATGAGCGCCAAGGTGGGGCCGGTGCGGTCGCCGGAGACCATCGAGGAAGCCCGGCAGCAGGTGGCCGCCTGGTTCGAGGAGTACGAGCAGACCATCGCCGCCGACCGCAGCTCCCGGCGTTCGATGAATCGTCTGTTCCTGATCCGCGACATCCTCACCACCGCGCACGTGTACGTGAACGCCATGTCGGACTACGTCGGCCACGGGGGGCGTTCGCGCGGGTCGGTGCTCTACACCGACCCCGCCGGTGACCTCCCCCAGGTCGGCTACGGCGAGAATCCGCAGCGCGAACTGGACCTGCCCGAGATCTTCCGGTTCACCCTCGACGAGGGAGCGCTCGACGCCGAGATCCAGGAGGTGGCGCTGCACCGGGATGGCGAGCAGGCTGCTCCTCGGGCCTGGTGGCGCGAACGCCGCCCCATCCCCGAGGACGACGACTTCTTCGAGAACGTCTGGCGCGAGTTCCGCATTGACGGCAACATCCGCTGAATCGCCCCACAGTCCCTTCAGGCCCGGCCCGTCCCGGGCTTGAGGGGACCTTTGGCTCTGTGCCCGGCTCCCCGGATGTGCCAGGCTCGGGAGTGACCCGAGAGCGAAGGAGCAATCATGGCTGAGAAGCAGATCGTCGAGCAGGTCCTGGCGGCGCCCTCCCGCTATGTCCAGGGCAAGGGTGCGATCGAATCCCTGGGCGCCCGGCTGTCGGAGATCGGCTCCACACCACTGCTGGTGGCCGATGACGTGGTCTGGGGCATCGTCGAGGAGCCCTTGCGTCGCGGCTTCGAGGAGGCCGGCCTGCCGGTCACCCGCGTGGGCTTCGACAGCTACGCCACCGCTGCTGCCGTTGACGAGTTGGTCGAGGCCATCGGCTCGGGGGGCCACGACGTCATTGCCGGGGTGGGCGGTGGATCTGTCATCGACGCCGCCAAGGCCGCCGGGCACCTGGCCGGGATCCGGTGGGCAAGCGTGCCGACGGCCGCTTCCTCGGACGCCCCGACCTCGGCCCTGTCCGTCATCTACACCGCGGAAGGCGCCTTCGAGGAGTACCGCTTCTTCCCCAAGAACCCCGACCTGGTGCTCATGGACACCCAGCTGGTGGCCGGGGCGCCGGAACGCTTCCTCATCGGTGGCATCGGCGACGCTCTCGCCACCTGGGTGGAGGCACGCGCCACGGCTCGTGCCTTCGCCGGCACCATGGTCGGCGACCGGCCCACACGGACCGGTACCGCGCTGGCGAAGCTGTCCTGGGAGATCCTCTGGGAGCACGCCCTCGATGCCCTCGAAGCGGTGCGCTCGAACACGGTCACTCCAGCACTGGAGGCGGTGACCGAAGCGAACACCCTGCTCTCCGGTCTGGGCTTCGAGTCCGGTGGCCTCGCGGCCGCCCACGCCATTCACAACGGGCTGACCGCCGCGCCGCAGACGCATGGCCTGACCCATGGCGAGAAGGTCAACATCGGCACGCTCACCCAGCTCGTGCTCGAGGGCGCGCCGGCACGCGACATCGAGGACTTCATCGTCTTCACCACCAGGGTGGGTCTGCCCAACACCCTCACCGAGATCGGGCTCAGCCCGCAGGACACCGCCGAACTGCGTGCGGTGGCCGAGGCCGCCACCGCTCCGGGGGAGACCATCCACAACATGCCCTTCCCGGTCACCGCGGACGCCGTGCTCGACGCCCTGACCACCATCGAGGCCATCTCCCGGCGGGTACGCGCCGCGCACGGGCTCGCCGAGCCCACGCCGATCCTCACCCCCTGAGCCGGAGTGCCGGTCAGCATTGCGTACGCTGGCCGGCATGGCCAAGAAGAACCGGAAGAAGAAGCTCGGCCCCAAGCCGGGTGCGGAGCCCAAGACCAAGAAGGTCGAGTACGTCGAGCGGCCCTTCGAAGGGCTGCCCGGCGAGACCGAGATCGTCGCGATGCGCGAGGTGGTGCCCGCGGCATCGACCACGCTGCGCACCACGGAGGATTTCGGCGGCCGGGAGTTCCAGCTCGTGACCCTGTTGCCGGATTTCCTGCCCGCCCTGCGTCGCGAGGACGGCACCGTGCTGGTCGCGCTGCAGACTGCCGCGCACTCCGGCGACGCCTCGCGCGATGTCGCCGTGGCCACGCTGATGGCTCTGGAACTCGAACCCGGTGAGCCGCTGCGCGGTACCGGCATCATCGAGCCAGGTCCGCGCCTGCAGGACATCCTGGACCTGACCGAGGCCCCCGAGGTCACCGTCCACGACGACTTCGTGTTCTGGATCGGTGAGGAGCAGGCCAAGGACCCGCAGGCCGCTCAGGCTCTGGAGAACGCGAACGAGTCGATCGTGCCCACCGCGCCGGTCGAGGGCGTGACCTCGATGTACTGGTGCCGGATGGGCAAGGAGTTCGTGCGCTGGGCCCGGCCCGAGGACCCGGAGAAGGTGCTCGACGGCATCGCCCGACTGCACGCCGAGCGCAGCTCAGCGATCGACGAGGGCTCACGTTTCGTGGGGGCCTTCCGCTCCTGCGGGCTCTCCATCCCGGTCTGGGAGCTGGCCCGCGGCGCGGAGGCCGATGAACTGGTTGGCCCTGCTGCGGCCTTCGACAAGCGACTGACCGCAGCGATCGCCGAGGATGCGCCCCTCACCCCGGAGCAGCGGCGGGCCCGCGCCGGCCTCGTCTCCCGCCAGGTATCGCTGCGCTGACCGATGAGCGAGCGGGCGTCGCCCGGCCACCCTGGCGGACGGCGCCGCGCGGCGCGGCGGTTTCGTCCGGCTGATCGACGTCGCAGAGATAGGGTTCGTCTGTGTCCTCTTCCCGGTCGCAGCGCGTGGCGGTCATCATCCCTGCCAAGGATGAGGCCGGTCACGTGGCGGCGACTGTTCGCGCCGCCCGTGCCATCCCGCACGTGGACCTGGTGCTGGTCGTGGATGACGGCTCCGATGACGACACCCAGCACGCCGCGCGCAGCGCCGGAGCGGTGGTGGTGCGCCACTCGGTGGAGCGTGGCAAGGCCACCGCCATGGAGACCGGTGCCGCGGTCGTGGCCATGCGCGACGTCCCGGGCTCGCCACCACGACACCTACTCTTCCTCGACGCCGGCCTGGGCGAGACAGCCGTGGCCACGGCTCCGGTGGTCGTGCCCGTCCTGGACGGCGAGGCCGACTGTGCGATCGCGGTGCGCGCGCCGGGAAGCGGTCCCGGGGGCCGCAGCGTCATCTCGGCCCTGGCACGTAAGGGCATCGCCAAGGCCACGGGATGGACGCCCATGCAGCCGCTCTCCGCGCAGCGCTGCGTGACCCGCGAGGCCTTCGACGCCGTCAACCCCCTCGCACGGGGCTGGGGCGTGGAGACAGGCATGATCATTGATCTCCTCGTGGCGGGTTACACGCTCATCGAGGTCCCCTGCGAGCTCGACCGGCCCGTCACCACATCGGACTTCAGCGCGCGGATGCGCGGGAGTGCCCACTACCGGGATGTCGCGCTGGCCATCAACTCGCGGAAGCTCCGGCGGATCCGGGTTCCGCGCCGGGAACGGGGAGACCTGCCGCAGCGCCAGAAGCCCGGCTACCCCTACCGGGCATGGGTCAGGGACGTCACGCAGGCAGCCTCCGACCACGGTCACTGACGGCGCGGTCCCACCGGTGGGAGTCCGTCAGATGAAGCCGCCACCGATCACCAAGGGCACGACCAGCCCGATGACCGCCAGGATGGCAATCGTCGCCACCACCCAGCGCTGCCACTGATTCCGTCGACGCATCCCCTCAGGCTACGTGCTCAGCTCCTCGCGGGCGGGCTACGCTGACCGACGTGACTGCAGCCCACAGCCCCGAGGAGAGTTCGAGACCCCGCTACACCTACCTCGGGCCGGAGGGCACCTTCACCGAGGCGGCACTGCTGCAGGTGACCGGACCGGAAGTGGCAGAGCTGCTGCCCTGCACCGATGTCGTGACCGCCCTGGACCAGGTACGCAGCGGTCAGGCTGACCGCGCCGTCGTGCCGGTGGAGAACTCCATCGAGGGTGGTGTGAATGCCACCCTGGACACGCTGGCCACCGGTACGGGGCTGCGCATCGTGGGCGAGATGCTCGTGCCGGTGACCTTCACCCTGTGCGCTCGCCGCGGGACGGCGCTGCGCGACGTCCGGCGCATCTCCACCCACCCCCACGCCTGGGCTCAGTGCCGCCGCTGGGTGGCGGAGCACCTTCCCGCCACGGCGGATGATCGCAGCGACGCCGTCGTCCACGTGCCGGCGACTTCCACCGCCGCAGCCGCAGCGCTCCTGAGCGAAGGGCCCCAGCCCTTCGAGGCGGTGCTCTGCTCGCACCTGTCCGCAGTGCGCTACGACCTCGAGGTGCTCGCGGAGAACGTGGCCGACAATCCCGGAGCCATCACACGCTTCATCGAGGTCGCGGCGCCCGGTCCGCTGCCGGAGCCCACCGGGGCGGACAAGACCACACTCACGGTGCACCTGCCGGACAACGAGGCTGGTGCGCTGCTGCGGATGCTCGAGCAGTTCGCCACCCGCGGAGTCAATCTGGCGCGCATCGAGTCGCGGCCCATCGGGGACTCGCTAGGCCGCTACTCCTTCTCCATCGACGCCGAGGGGCACCTGTCCGATGAGCGGCTCCGGGAGGCCCTCATCGGCCTGCACCGGGTCTGCCCCGTGGTGAACTTCCTCGGCTCCTACCCGCGCGCCGACGGCGTGCCACCGCATCTGCGCCCCGGCACCGCTGACGCTGACTTCCGGGCCGCGCGGGAGTGGGTCGCAGGCCTCGGCTCGCACTGAGCCTCGACCCGGGCCGTGGATCGGTCCGAGGCGTGGCCGCCCGGAACCTCAGAAGGTGGCGCTGGGGCTGCGGATGATGACGGCGTCCGGCTGGATGCGGGCGCGCACCACCCGGGCGTCGCCGAGCAGGTCACCGTCGACCTGCACCGCCTCCGGCTTGTCGGCGCGAACCGTGATCGTGCGCGCCCTGCGGAACTCGATCGACCCGATCTGGAAGGGCAGGGAGTCCTGCCGCAGGCCGATGCCCTGCAGGATGACGCGGCGCAGGAGGTCCGCCCAGCCGAACAGGCCGGATCGCGTGTCGATCACGCCGATGTCCAGCCAGCCGTCATCGATCCGGGCATCGGGGAAGAGGAGGAATCCGCCGGGGAGCTTCCCGCAATTGGCCACGAGCACCGTGCGCGCCTCGACCGGGCCGTGCTCGCCGGCGCTGCCCAGCTCGAGGGTGGCGCGCAGCCGAGGGCTGCGCAGGTGGCGCACCCCGGCCACGAAGTAGGCGAACCATCCGAGGCGCTTCTTGAGGTCATCGCCGGCACCTTCGACCATGGCGGCGTCGAAGCCGAGCCCGCCGATCACCACGAAGGGGTGCTCCACGGGTGGCTCGTCGTCCGCCTTGGCGAGTTTGTCGGGGTCGGGGCTCTCCGGCTCGGTGCTGAGCCAGCCGACATCCATGGGGCGTTCTTGGCCCGTGAGGGCCGCGATCACGCAGTCACGGGGATTGCCGATGGGGAGGTCGAGGTTGCGGGCCAGCAGGTTGCCGGTGCCCAGGGGGACGACGCCCATCGGCACCCCGGAGCCCGCCATGGCCCCGGCCACCGCCCGCACGGTGCCGTCACCGCCGACGGCGATCACCACGGAGGGGTTCGCGGCCAGTGCCTCCTTCGCCTGGCCGGCGCCCGGGTCCTCGACCGTGGTGGTGAACCACAGCGGCTCCGGGAGATCGACCTCGGCGGCGATGCGCGTGACGACCGCTTGGAAGCCTGCAATGTTGGCGATCCGCGCCGGGTTCAGCACCACGGCTGGCGGGCGCGGGCTCGGCTCGGCGTCCACCGGGGCGTTCAGTTCCTGAGTGACAGGAGCGGGCGAGGGCTCGTCCTCAACGAGCGAGGCCACCTCTCGGCGGAGGGACTGCCGCAGCGCGTGGATCCCGAAAACGAGAGCGGCCAGTGCGAGGAAGAGGCCGGCGAGTGAGATCCATAGCTCCGGGTTCATTCCGCCAGTATCCCGGTCGCTCCGGGAGCGCGCGACCACGGCGTCTCCCGGCAGCCGCAGCCCGCGTGCGGAGCTCGGCGAGGTGGCGAGAAGCGCGTGCCAGGGCAGCCCTGAGCCGGGCACATCGACGGCCGCCGGAGACGGATAGGCTGGCGCGCATGATTGACCTGCGAGCCCTGCGTGAGAATCCCGAGATCGTCCGCGCGAGCCAGCGGGCCCGCGGCGCCGACGAGTCGCTGGTGGACTCCCTGCTGGAGGCCGATGCCGAGCGGCGCGCCACCCTGACCCGGTTCGAAGACCTGCGGGCGGAGCAGAAGCAGGTCTCGAAGTCGGTGGGCAAGGCTTCGGCCGAGGAGCGGCCCACCGTCCTGGCTCGTGCCCAGGAGCTCGCCGCGCAGGTCAAGGAGGCCGAGGCCCAGGCGAACCAGGCCGGCGCGCGCGCCGAGAAGATCCTGGCGACGATCCCGAACATCGTGGCCGAGGGCGTGCCCGCGGGCGGTGAAGCCGACTTCACCGTGCTGCGCCATGAGGGCACCGTGCGCGACTTCGCGGCCGAAGGAGTCGAGGTCAAGGATCACCTCGAGATCGGCGAAGGACTGCGCGCCATCGATATGGCGCGCGGCGCCAAGGTCTCGGGTTCGCGCTTCTACTACCTCACCGGCATCGGCGCCCGCCTGGAGCTGGCCCTGCTGCAGGCGGGTCTTGACCTCGCGATGCGCGCCGGATTCACCCCCATGATCACGCCCACGTTGGTGAGCCCGCAGATCATGGCGGGCACCGGGTTCCTCGGCGAGCACTCCGACGAGATCTACCGGCTCGAAGCGGACGATCTCTACCTCACCGGCACCTCGGAGGTCGCGCTCGCCGGTTATCACGCCGAGGAGATCCTCGATCTGTCTGAGGGCCCCAAGCGTTATGCCGGCTGGTCCACCTGTTACCGGCGCGAGGCCGGATCACACGGCAAGGACACCCGCGGCATCATCCGCGTGCATCAGTTCAACAAGCTGGAGATGTTCTCTTATGTCTCGGCCGATGACGCTGCGGCCGAGCACGAGCGCCTGCTCGCCTGGGAGGAGGAGATGCTCGCGGCCGTCGAGCTGCCCTACCGGGTCATCGACACCGCCGCCGGGGATCTCGGCACCTCGGCTGCGC
This sequence comes from Bogoriella caseilytica, assembly GCF_003752405.1. Taxonomy (NCBI): domain Bacteria; kingdom Bacillati; phylum Actinomycetota; class Actinomycetes; order Allobogoriellales; family Allobogoriellaceae; genus Allobogoriella; species Allobogoriella caseilytica. The sequence continues at coordinate 1,727,915 of NZ_RKHK01000001.1, forward strand.
GCAAGTTCGACTGTGAGGCGTGGCTGCCCAGCCAGGAACGCTGGATGGAAGTCACCTCCACTTCCAACTGCACCAGCTTCCAGGCCCGGCGCCTCGCGGTGCGCGAGCGTGGCCCCTCGGGCACCCGTCCGGCCGCCACGCTCAACGGCACCCTGGCCACCACCCGATGGATCGTGGCCATCCTGGAGAACCACCAGGTGGCCGGAGGTGCGGTGCGTGTGCCGGAGGCGCTGCGCCCTTATCTCGGCGGGCTCGACGTTCTCGAGCCCGCGTGAGGCGTGGCCACACGCATGAGACGGCGGGGACGTGCGGCCGCTCACCCGTGAGGTCGGTGACAGACCGTCGCGCCTGCAGCCGTGACGCCGTACGTTCGAAGGCAGAAACCGCGCGGTGCCGGACTGCGGCCGCGAGCAGCAGAGTGCGAGGAGGGCCATGAGCGAGAACACCACGGGGCAACTCGCTCCGGTCATCGAGCGTGCCGCGGCCTGGGTCGAGCGCATCCCCGATTCCGTTCCCGCTCCTGGTCCCGACCTCATGGTCGGCCTGGACATCGACGGCACGTTGCTGCACTACGACGGCGACCTCTCCGCCGAGATCCGCGGTGCGGTAGCCGCGCTGCGCGAGGCCGGCACCCACGTCATCCTGGCCACCGGCCGGGGCGTGACCGCCACGGTCCCGGTGGCCCACGCTCTCGGCCTGGACGAGACCTGGGCGGTCAGCTCCAATGGGGCCGTCATGGTGCAGCTCAGCCAGGGCGAGTACGAGATCACCGACGTCGTCACCTTTGATCCCGGCCCGGCGGTGCGGGCGCTCGCCTCAGAGATGCCCGACCTGCTCTTCGGTGTCGAGGACATCGGTCGCGGGTTCAAGGTCACCGCTCCCTTCCCCACCGGGGAACTCACCGGTGAGATCGATGTGGTCGACCTCGACGAGCTCGTGGCCACCCCGGCCACCCGCGTGACGGTCCGCGCCCCCGATCTGGACTCTGATGACTTCTACGACCTGGTCGCCCGGGTCGGACTGCACGGCGTCTCCTACGCCGTGGGATGGGCGGCGTGGCTGGACCTCACCCCGCCCGGGGTCTCCAAGGCCAGCGCGCTTGAAGGGCTGCGGGGGCGCTTCGATGTCCGCCCCGGCGCCACGGTGACGCTCGGTGATGGGCAGAACGACGAGGAGATGCTGCAGTGGGCGGCTCACGGTGTGGCCATGGGTGACGCTCCGGACCATGTGGTCGCCGTCGCGGACGCCCAGACGGGTGGCGTCGCCGCGGACGGCGCCGCAGTGGTGCTGCGCGCCCTCGCCATGCGCTGAGGTCACACCTGCAGTAACACCTTGCCGAACACGGCGCCGGAGTCGAGCAGCTCGTGTGCCCGGCCTGCGTCTCTGAGCGGCAGCACCGCGTGGACCACCGGGCGCACCTGTTCCTGCTCGATCAGCGGCCACACGTGCGATTGCACCGCGGCAACGATCTCAGCCTTGTCCTGTGCTGACCGCGAGCGCAAGGTGGTGCCGTGGATCGAGGCGCGCTTGGCGAGCAGCCGCCCCAGGTCGATCTCGCCGTGGCGGCCCTGCTGCATGCCGATCACCACGAGCCGCCCTCCGGTGGCCAGGCTGGCCAGATGAGTCGCCAGCGACCCGGCTCCGAGGACGTCGAGGATCACGTCCACACCGCCGCCGCTCGCCTCCTTGACGGCGCAGGCGAGCTCTCGGCCCGCCAATGCGCGATGGTCCAGTGCGACGTCGGCACCAAGGTCCAGACAACGCTGCACTCGCTCAGGCCCGCCCGCGGTGGTCACCACCCGCGCCCCGAGCGCGGCGGCGAGCTGAATGGCATGGGAGCCGATGCCTCCGGACCCTCCGACGACGAGGACGGACTCACCCGCGCGGAGCCGGGCAACCTCGACGAGGTTCGACCATGCGGTGCAGGCCACCTCGGGGAGGGCGGAGGCTGAGATGAGGTCCACCCCCCGCGGTACCGGGAGGAGCTGCCCGGCGGGAACCGTGACCTGCGTGGCGTAGCCACCCCCGGCCAGCAGGGCGCAGACCTCGTCGCCTACCTGCCAGTCCGGAACGCCGGGGCCGAGCGCCGTGATGATGCCGGAGACCTCGAGACCGAGGATGTCGCTCGCGCCCGGTGGCGGTGGATAGTGGCCGGTGCGCTGGAGCAGATCGGCACGGTTCACGCCGGCCGCAGCCACGGTGATCTGCACCTCCCCGGCGGCAGGGGAGGGATCGGGGAGTTCGACCAGGGAGAGTTCCCCGGTGCGTGCGCAGATGGCGTGCATGGCACCCATCGTGCCCTGAACGTGGCGCCCAGGGGTGGGACAGGGGGCACCGACGCTCGCTCGTGGCGGTGATCTCGGCGTGCGGGCGAGACCGGCGGGGCTCCGGCCTCGTAGACTTCTCGAGTTGGTACGGCGCTACGTGTGGTGTGCCCAGGAGGGATGACAGAGCGGCCGAATGTGGCGGTCTTGAAAACCGCTGTGCGATGACCTCGCACCCGGGGTTCGAATCCCCGTCCCTCCGCAGAATGATGCGGAACGAGCGCCCTTCCCGGGAATCACGCCGGGGAGGGCGCTCGTGCGTGAAGCGGCCTGGCCGCGCGTTCGCCCGGTATCCGTCGCGGATGCTGGGCGGTGGGTGCGGCCTTCAGCCTACGGCCGAATTGCTAGTTTCATGATCGACGAGTGTCGGTTTCTTTACCTTTTCATTCCAAGTCAATTGGCTTATTGGTGCCCATGAACGGCGTCGCTCGTGTGAACTGCAACACGGAATCCAGCCACCCACGCTCGTCGGCCAGGGCGGGCTTGCTCGGTGGTGAAGCGGCGTGAAAGCCTTGAGAAAACAAGGAAAAGTGGGCTCCCTTCCCGCGGGGCACGCCGGCTGACGCGGGGGCCGCGCCGACGGCGTGAACGGCTTTCGCAACGGTTCCGGAGCGGTTGGGGTGGCACGAGCCGCAATGTGCAGGTAGCGTATTTCGAGTCAGATAACGAACCGATAACGTTCGAGGAGGGGCTATGCGTACCAGCACGGCCAAGAAGCTTGTGACCGCGACTGCCGGCGTCTTCCTTGTGGCTGGCCTCGCGGCTTGCGACGACAACGGAACCGCCGACGACCCGATGGACGACCCTGCGGTCGAAGACCCCGCCGATGACCCGGCGGACGACGGCCTCGACGACACCGAGGACGACGGTCTGGACGACACCGAGGACGACGCGGACGAGTGACCCACTCTTCCTGATCGTCCGAGGCTGCTAGCGGATCGTTCTGATCCACACAGCCAGTCGGTCATGAGCGCCCGGCGCCCCCTGTGGGTGCCGGGCGCTCGTGTGTCCACCGGCGCCAGTTCGAGGTGCCGGCGTGGCCGAGGCCACGTGGGACGGTTTGCCATGGCAGGCTAGCCTCCCGGTAACCTGGTCAGCGGAGTTCCACAGCACGCTGGCTCCAAGGAGACGTCGCATAGTCTGGTCTAGTGCGCGGCCCTGCTAAGGCCGTGACGGTGCAAACCGTCCGTGGGTTCAAATCCCACCGTCTCCGCGTTCCAGATGTCCTAGGACATCGGCAAGGTCCGAACCCTGGTGGGTTCGGACCTTCGTTGCCCGTAGCGCCGGAGAGCTCGCTGTCCGGAGACAAGGTGTGTGGGTGCAATCACTGAGGAGAACCCGGGATGACCATCTCTGAGCGCTCGTCGCATCAGCAGCTGCCCTGGTCGGCAGGGCGATGGACGCATGCGCCGGTCTCGGCCGTCGCCGAGGGGGAAGACCTCGTGGTCACCGCCGCGGAGAACTCGGACGCCTGGCGGCTGACCTCGTACGGGTTCATCCACGATTCCGAGCACGCGCTGCTCGACTCCTTCCCGGTGGGCGCTGCCGTCGAGGTGACCTTCACCGCCGCGCTTCCCGAGCAGTTCGACCAGGCGGGAGTCTTCGTCAGGATCGATGCGCAGCGGTGGGTCAAAGCCGGCCTCGAGCGGTCGGACGGACGCCTCCAGCTCGGCGCGGTGGTGACCCAGGGTCAGTCGGACTGGTCCGTGGCGCCGGCCGATGAATGGAGCGGGCAGCGCGTGACCGTGCGGGTCAGCCGCACTGGTGGTGCTCTGATCGTCCGCGCCGGTCTGGCCGGCCAGGACCGGCAGTTCGTGCGGGTCACTCCGCTCGACCCCGAGCAGGTCGCTGAGGCGGGCCCCTACCTGTGCGCACCGACGCGGGCCGGGCTGAGTGTCCGCTTCCACTCCTGGCACCTCACCGAGGCTGACACCGCCCTCCACTGAACCCGGTGGTGTGGAGCCCCGGATCGCGGAGGTGGCGGCTCAGATAAAGGTCCAGATCACCAGTGCCACCAGTGCGAGAGGTGAGAGGGCTCCGAGCGGGGCCCAGCGGCGCTTCTTCTCGGAGGTGTCTTCGGGATACGGCGCCAGCTCGGGCCATCGAGAGGCCGCGAACACGAGCATGGCACTGAAGCCCAGGGCGCTCGCGGTCCACCCCCATCCGGTGGCGCCGGGCCAGGGTGCGAGCGCCCGGGCCAGGGCCAGGACGGCGAGCGTGTTGGTGCTCAGGGAGATCAGGCGGATCCGGTCGGTGGCTTTGCGGGCCTGCAGGGTCGCGATCACGACGCTGGTCAGGGACCATGCCAGAAGGGCCAGGGAGATGATCATCGGTCGCCCCCCGCCTGGGCGAGCAGCGCCTGACCGGCCTGGTCCACCGGCTGGTTGGTGGCAGCGCTGAGGAAGAGGGCGGTCCCGTGCTCGGGATCCACGCCGAACCAGGTGAAGAAACCGCCGGTCCCTCCGTTGTGCCAGACCACCTCGGAACCGTTGATGGTGTCGGTGAACCACGCCGCACCGATGGAGCCTTCATGGAAGTCCGCCGTGGGCTCCATGGCCTGCGCGCCGGGCACACTACCCGCCAGCATGAGCTCGGCCAGCTGCGCCATCGTGGCGGCGTCCGCCCTGATGCCCGTCCCGGTCGGGGCGTAGGCCTCATTGATCCAGGGCTGTGGCCGGCGCCCCTGCTGGTCCCGGCCCTGGACGGCCTCCGGGCCGAGCTCGTCCCGGGAGGACGGCAGACTCAGCGCGCTCAGGTCTGCCGGGACCGCCAGCCGCCCATGCAGGAGCGTGGGGTAGTCCATGCCCGCGGCAGCCGCGAGGGCATGGCCCAGCGCGGCGAAGCCCAGGTTGGAGTAGCTCGGCTCGCGTGGGCCGAGGTCAGCGGCGCGCAGGTCGGCGAGCAGGCCGGCGAGATCGCCGGTGTAGGGGTTGGTTCCGAGCACGGCCGAGGCGTAGCTCCGCGCGAAAGTGCCCACGCCACCGGCGAGGCGTGGCAGCCCGGAGCGGTGCTGGGCGAGTTCCTCGAGTGTGATGTCCGCGGCGGGGGAGTCGCCGAGGTCGAGGAGCTCCCCCAGGGGCGTCTGTGGCTCGATCTCGCCGCGCTCGATGGCGTCAGCGTAGAGCAGACCCGTCAGGCCCTTCGAGACAGAACCGATCTCCACGGTGCCCTCCAGGGGTACGCCGATGGCCGCGGTCCGCGTCCCCTGCGGTGTCACCTCGGCAACGACGGCGCCGTATGCGCCGTCCGGAAGGTGCTCCAGAGCGGCGGCGGCCAGGGTGGTGTCGCCCTCCACCATGCTGTGGCCATCAATGGAACCGCCGGCGGGGCGCAGCCACAGGGCCAGGACGGCGGCGATGACCGCCATGGCGGCCCCGAGCAGCACGGCGGGGCGGCGAGTGCCCTGGCGGGCTGCTCGGGCCGGGGCGGTAGCGCCCGGGTGGTCTGCTGTGGACTCAGTCATCGGCTGGCTCCCAAGATCACGAGAAGGGGGATGACCCGCTCGGGCGGGACTGTCACGAAGCCGCGAGACCCCGGACGGAGCCATCCGGCCGCCGTCAGAGCCTTGACGTGGTGGTAGAGCTGGCCCGTGGAGGCGAGCCCGAGTTCCGCGGCCAGATCGGAGAGCTTGCCGGTGCCGCGGACCACAGCCAGGGCCAGGTCGATGCGCACCGGGTGGCCGAGCGCCGCCAAGCTCGCCGCCAGCGACTCGGTGTCCTCCGGCTCGAGGAGTTCCTCCGCCTCGCGGCTCATCTGCCACGCCACGGGTCCCGCGCCGGTGTGGACCGTCCCGGTCCACACCACAGCCCCGGCCTCAGACTCAAGTCGATCGCGGAGCCCGTTGAGGGCCCAATAAGGATCCTCAGAGGTCACTGCAGCGCTGTGGTGCGGCGCGGAGGTATCGCGAGGCTGCGCCGTCGTCCCCGCAGTGCCGCCCTCCAGGTCGGCCAGGCGTTGCTCGAGTGCCAGCAACCGGTCCTCAATCGACATCCTCTAATATTACGTAATTCCAGTGCGATGCGCTACTGGATGCCACGCGGGCGTCCAGCAGGCAAGCTGTCTCAGGTGTGGACCGCGTACTGGACGACCTCTCCTGGCCATGGCGAACTGCGGACCGAACGGGGCCGCGTACCCGGGCCGGGGGAGGTCCTGGTGCGCACCCTGGTCTCCGGGGTCTCCCGGGGGACCGAGACGCTGGTGCACACCGGCGCCGTGCCCGCGGAGGTCGCCGAGCTCATGCGCGCCCCCTTCCAGGAGGGCGACCTTCCCGGGCCGGTGAAGTACGGCTACCTCAGCGTCGGCGTCGTCGAGGACGGTCCGGCCCACTTGATCCATCAACGGGTCTTCGTCCTGCATCCGCACCAGGACCGCTACATCGTGCCGGTTGAGGCCGTCACCCCCGTACCGGCGGGCGTGCCCACCTCTCGTGCCGTGCTCGCCGGAGCAGTCGAGACCGCGATCAACATCCTCTGGGAAGCGGCGCCGCGGCTGGGTGACCGCATCGCGATCATCGGCGCCGGGATGATCGGCGCGGCGGTGGCCGCCCTCGCCCGCGACTTCCCGCTCGCGCGCCTCCAGCTCATCGACGTCAACCCCGACCGTGCGAGGCTGGCCCAGCACTGGGGCATCGAGTGGCGGGATCCCGCTACCGCCGAGGGCGACTGTGACCTGGTAATCCACGCCTCCGGATCCGAGGCCGGCCTCGCGCGCGCACTGGAGCTGCTGGGCGAACAGGGAGAGGTCGTCGAAGCCTCCTGGTACGGCTCGACGGCTCCCCGGGTGCCGCTCGGCGGAGCCTTCCACGCCAAACGGCTGAGCATCCGTGCCTCGCAGGTGGGCGTGGTCGCCGCGGCGCGGCGGGCTCGCCGCACGCACGCCGACCGCTTGGCCCTGGCCCTGGACCGGCTCACCGACCCCGCCTTCGATGCCCTCATCACCGGCACGGCCCCCTTCGACGAGCTGCCCGAGGTCATGCCCCGCCTGGCCGCCGGTGAGGGGGCGCCGTTGTGCCAGGTCATCACCTATCCGCAGTCCGACCAGCATCGAACGGCATAATCCCGCCGCGGGCCATACCGTTCGAGCGACACCTGGCCTGAGTATCCTCACCTAGGAGTGAACCGTGTTCTCCCTGACCGTCCGCGACCACATGATGATCGCCCATTCACTGCCGCACCCCGCCTTCGGGCCCGCCCAAGGCCTCCACGGCGCCACCTTCGTGGTCGAGTTGAGCATCCGGCGAGCGGAGCTGGACGAGGCCGGCATCGTGATCGATATCGGTGAGGCCACCGGCATGCTCAAGGACGCGCTGGCCGACCTCGACTACTCCAATCTCGATGACCACCCTGAGCTGACGGGCACCTTGACCACCACCGAGCACCTCGCGCGCTTCATCGCCGAGCGCATCGCCACCCGCCTTCAAGGCGGCCCCTATGCCGGGCTGGACGTCACGCTGCGAGAACACCCGGACGCCTGGGCGAGCTACTCGCGCGAGCTGTGAGTGCTACCGCCTTCCTCACCTGGGACAGTCAGCGCCCCTCCGGTGGGAACACCTACAACGCGGAGCTGATCGGCGCTCTGCGTGCTGCGGGTGAGGAGGTGGAGGTCTACCGGGTGCCCGGCAGCTGGCCGGCCCCTCAGGCTGCTGCGCGCGAGCGCGCCGCCCAGATCCTGAACAGGGGCGCCGTCGCCATCGTTGATGGCATCGTCGCCTCGGGCGTTCCGGAAGCCATTGACCAGGCGGTCGACGCCGGCCGGCGCGTGGTGGTCCTGGCTCACATGGCGGCGGCGGATGAGCACGGCCTTTCCGAGGCCGAGCGCGCCCGCCGTGAGGACCGGGAAGGGCGCGCCTTCCGTGCGGCCAGCGCGGTGGTGGCCACCAGCAAGACCGCCGCCCGAGACCTCGAGCGGCGCCACCGGCTCACTCAGGTGCACGTCGCGCTGCCCGGGATGCGGGCGCAACCACCGGCGGCCGGCTCCGATCCACCGCGCATCCTCGCCGTCGGGGCGGTGACGCCCACCAAGGATCACCGCACTCTCCTGCGCGCCCTCTCCCACCTGTCCGAACTGCATTGGAGTGCCCGCATCGTGGGCTCGGACGACCTCGATCCGGCCCTAACGGGCGAGCTCGCCGCCATGATCCGTCACGAGGGCTGGTCGGACCGGGTCCGGCTCACCGGGGCGTTGACCGGCGAGCCGCTGGAAGTGCAGTGGTGCGCCGCCGACCTGCTGGTGCTGCCCTCGCGCCACGAGACCTACGGACTGGTGGTCCTCGAGGCGCTGGCCCACGGGATCCCGGCCGTGGTCACCGACACCGGTGCCGCAGAAGCCTTGGCCGTGGGGGGGCCGGGGCGCCCACTTCCCGGCGTTGTGGTCCCCGTGGGGGACGCCTCGGCTCTTGCTGATCGACTCCGCGCGTGGGCGAGCGCCGACGGGCTTCGCACTGCCTGGCGCAGGCGTGCCGGTGCAGTGCGGGAAATGCTGCCTTCCTGGGAGCAGACAGCGCGGAGCGTCCGCCGCATCATCTGACCATGCGCCGCCCGGGCTAGGAGTCCGCGAGCACGAACTCAGTGCAGACGTCCTCGCCGAGGTTCCAGCGCCGGTTCGGGGCGCGGACGGCCTCAGCCAAGCGCGGGGAGCCGTTGAAGCGCAGACCGGGCACGCCGTCGCCGATGAGAACTGGCGCCACCGTGATGAACAGCCGATCCAACGCCCCAGCGGCCAGGAAGGCGGACACCAGCCTTCCGCCCCCCTCCACGAGCACGCGCTCCAGGCCCCGCTCGTGCAGCAAGGCCAGCACGTCCGCCGGGGCGAACCCGCGCTCGGACACCGGAGCCCGCACCACGCTCACGTGGGGGAGCGGATTGGCCACCTCCGTGGGATCCGGGGCTTCGTCTCCGATGATCCAGAGGGTGGGGGCCTCGCTCTCGGTCAGTACATGAGCGGTGCGAGGCAGGCGTGCCCGGGGGTCGAGCACCACCCGAACCGGGTGGGCGCCAGCAGTCAGGCGCACGGTGAGGCGGGCATCGTCGGCGATCACGGTGGAGGCCCCGACCACCACCGCGTCCACCTGGGCGCGCAGGCGGTGGAGGTGGGTGTGGTCCACCTCGCCGGTCAGCCGTGCGCCGTCGCCGGTTCTGGAAGCGATGAACCCGTCGATGGACTGCCCCATCTGCGCGATCGTCAGCGCCCCGGTGGCCTGCGCGAGGGGACCATAGCGTTCGACAAGCTCCCGCTCGGCATCGGAGGTCAGCGCCGACATCGGCGGCACCTGCCCGGCCAACAGCATGGACCAGGCATCCGGGAGCGCAGAGATGGCATCGTGACGCATCCTGCGGCGCTTGGTGTCCAGGTAGAAGGCGTTCTCGGGGCGATCCTCCACGGCAGGCCGGCGCCGCGCCGCGACCTCGATGCCATAGTCGTTCAACCGCTCACCCTTCTCGGGGTTGGCGGTGAGCAGCGTGATCCGGGTGGCGCCCAGGTCGTGCAGGATTCCCGCCACCTCGGAGTAGTCCCGGGCATCGGCGGGGTACCCCAGACGCAGGTTCGCGTCCACGGTGTCCACGCCGGTGTCCTGCAATGCATAGGCATGCAGCTTGGCGAGCAGGCCGATCCCGCGGCCTTCGTGCCCCCGGGCATAGATGAGCGCTCCGCGCCCCTCGGCGGCGATCGCGGCCAGGGCGGCCTGGAGCTGCTCACCGCAGTCGCAGCGGTAGGAGCCGAGCGCATCACCGGTGAGGCACTCCGAGTGCACCCGCACCAGTGGCGGCGGGCCGGACGAGCTTTCCACGTCACCCATCACCAGGGCCACATGGCCGAGGCCACCGGCGCCCTCGTAGCCCATCATCCGGAAGGTGCCGTGCCGGGTGGGCAGGCGTGTCTCGACGGACCGCTGCAGGGTGGAGTGTGCGGTTCTCGTGTGGTCCAGGTCAGTCACGTCTGAACTTTCGCATATGCGCTGATCGCGCGCATGGCAAGACTGGCCGCAGCAGCAGCGGCGGTGCTGGGCGCCTGGAGGAGCAGCGACGCCCGCACACCCCTAGGCTCATCGAATGACCTACGTCGTCGGTGTCGAGACTGCGCTGCCCGCGCATCGATACGAGCAGTCCGAGGTGACCGAGGCGCTCGCCGGCATCATCGGCCTCGACGACCGCGGGCAGGCGCTGCTCCGCCGCATTCACACCGGGGCGGGCGTGGACCGCCGGCATCTGGCTCTACCGATGGAACGCTATGCGGGCCTGAGCGACTTCGGCGATGCCAACGACGCCTTCCTCGAGGCTGCGCTCGACCTGGGAACTGCCGCCGTGACCGCAGCCCTGGACCGTGCCGGTCTGACTCCCCGTGAAGTCGACGTCATCGTCTCCACCACCGTGACCGGTATCGCCGTGCCCTCCCTGGAGTCCCGCATCGCCGCCCGGCTGGACATGAAGGAATCCGTGGTGCGGATGCCCATGATGGGGCTCGGGTGCATGGCCGGGGCCGCAGGCCTGGCCCGCACCCGGGAGCTGCTCTGTGCGCGGCCGGGCGGTGTAGCGGTCTTCGTGGCCATCGAGCTCTGCTCCCTGACCGTGCAGCACAATGACTCCTCCACAGCGAATCTCGTGGCCTCCGCTCTGTTCGGTGATGGCGCCGGAGCCGCCGTGCTGGTGGGCCCCGAGCATCCCGCGGCCCAGCCCGGCGCCGGTCCCCAGATCGTGGCGGCGCGGAGCCGGACCTACCCGGGGACCGAGGCGACCATGGGCTGGCATGTGCGCACCACCGGCTTGCGCATCGTGCTCGGCGTCGAGGTGCCGGAGCTGGTGCGTGAGCACGTGGGCGCCGATGTGACGGACTTCCTCGCCGAGCACGGTCTGACGATCGCCGATGTCGGCTGGTGGGTGTGCCATCCGGGCGGACCGAAGGTGATCGAGGCGCTCACCGCCGCGCTCGGACTGGAACATCAGGATCTGGCGTTGAGTAGATCGTCGCTCCGGGAAGTGGGGAACCTGTCCTCGGCCTCGGTGCTGCACATCCTGCGCGAGACGCTGAGCGAACAGCCACCGGCACCGGGGTCGCCCGGCGTCATGTTGGCCATGGGCCCGGGCTTCAGCCTGGAGATGGTGTTGTTGCGCGCATGATCTCCGAGCTGCTCTTTACCGCCATCGTGCTCGCCGTCGGCGTCGAGCGCCTCCTTGAGCTGCGGGTGGCTCGTCGCCATGCGCAGTGGAGCTTTGCTCGAGGTGGCGTGGAATCCGGGGCCGGGCACTACCCCGTCATGGTGGTGCTGCACACCGGGCTGCTCATCGGTGCCCTGATCGAGGTATGGGTACGCCGTCCCGAGGCGCCGCTGCTGCTCGCCCTCCCCATGCTGCTGCTGGCGATCGGTGCCCAGGTGCTGCGCTGGTGGTGCATCCGCACTCTGGGTCCGCAGTGGAACACGCGGGTGATCATCGTGCCCGGCCTGCCCCTGGTGCAGGGCGGGCCTTACCGCTGGATGAGCCACCCCAACTACGTGGCCGTCGTCATCGAGGGCGCCGCCTTACCGCTCATCCACGGTGCCTGGATCACTGCGCTGGTCTTCACCCTCGCCAACATTCCGCTGATGGTGGTACGCATCCGCACAGAGAACCGGGCGCTACGCTCGCTGCCTGGCCCTCCGCCGGAGCGTCCTACGGGCCGTCCCGGTGGATGACCTCGCCGTCGTCGGTGGTGGACCGGCGGGCCTGGCCTCAGCCCTGTACGCGGCGCGAGCGGGACTGTCCGTGGTGGTTCACGAGGCGCGTGCGACCCCCATCGACAAAGCCTGCGGTGAGGGGGTGATGCCCTCCGGGGTGGCCAGCCTGATGGACCTGGACGTCCAGCCCGCCGGACGGGTGCTGCGCGGGGTCCGCTACCTCGACGCTCAGGGCGCGGGAGTGACGGCCGCGCTGCCCGGCACCGGCATGGGAATCCGTCGCACCGAGTTGCATGCGTGCCTGCGGGAGGCGGTGGATGCCGCCGGCGTCGACGTGGAGACCCGCCGCGTGGAGGATGTGCACCAGGGCCAGGGCGCGGTCACGATCGACGGCCGGCGCAGCCGCTACCTCATCGCCGCCGATGGCCTGCACTCGACGATCCGCCGTCGCTTCGGACTGGATGCGCCGGTCCGCGGACCACGCCGGTATGGACTGCGCCAGCATCTCCACGTGGCGCCGTGGAGCGAGAACGTGGAGGTCTACTGGTCTGCGCACGCCGAGGCCTATGTGACGCCGGTGGCCGCGGACGAGGTGGGGGTGGCGATCCTGACGGCGCAGCGCCGTCCCTTCGCGGAGCATCTGGCCGGATTCCCGGCGCTGCGCGAACGGCTGGGCGAGGCGTCGGCGAGTTCGGCCGTGCGCGGTGCGGGTTCGCTCCGGCAGGCCAGCACGCGCCGTGTGACGGGCCGCGTGCTGCTGGTGGGTGATGCCAGTGGCTACGTCGATGCCCTCACGGGCGAAGGGATCTCGTTGGCCCTCGCTCAGGCCGAGGCGGCCGTGGCGGCGATCGTGAGCGGACGACCGGAGAGCTATGCCCACTCCTGGAGCCGCGTCGTCCGGCGCCATCGTCTACTCACCAGCGCTCTGGTGCGCCTGGCACACAGTCCTGTGCGCCCACGCCTCGTGCCGGCTGCCCGGGCCCTGCCCGGCCTCTTCGGGTTCGTTGTTCGCCAGGCCTGCCGCTGAGCGCACTGCCTGACCGGTGGTCCAGACATCGAGTGCCGGGCGCTGAGGAAGGCGCCGGTGTTCAGACGGCGAGCGCCGCGAGGCCGCCGAGCAGCCAGAGCGCGGTCAGGACATAGCCGAGGACCAATCCCGCGACGGCGAGACCCTGACCGCCGCGCCGCTCCTGCGGGGACTGCAATGCGCGCAGCGCCAGGTGCCCGCACACCACGGCAGCGATCCCGAGCCCGGGAATCACCCCGAGTGCCCCGAGCACGACCGCGGCGATGGCGAGGGGGTGGTTGCCGATCACAGGAGCGCGGTACCCGGACCCGGCGAAGACCTCGGCCGGATCGAGATGCTCGGTACCCGGGAAGGGCGCTGGCGGCGAGGAGGACGGGCCAGGCCGCCCGGGAGGTGGGCTGGCCCGGCTCAGAGGCGAATCGCCGGGATGCTGCGGAGGGGTCGGGGTGGTCATGAGTCCGAGCCCTCGGTGTCGGCGGGCTGCTCCGGGGTTTCGCCTTCGTCGGGTTCACCCTCGCCGTCGGCCCCCTCCGGGTCACCCTGCGGGATGTCCACCGGAGTGCATTCGGCAGGTGAACTCAACGGTTCTTCTGGATCCAACTCCGAGATCTCGGCGTCGGAGAGCATGCTGTCGAAGCCGGTCCCGAGCACCACATCGACGGTGGCGTCCTCACGCCCGGGCTCGAAGGTCACCTCAGCCGCGGGGAAGAGCCGTTGCAACGTATAGGCCGCTGTGATCCCGCGCGCGCCGGTCATGATCTGCACGGCGCCTTCCATCTGGCCTTGGGGCCAGTTGGCCTCCGTGTTGACCAGCACTCCCTGGCGGGAGAGGTTCTCACCGGTCGTGGCCGCCAGGCCCGTGCGGTCCGTGGCATTGAAGACGTTGGTGGTGATCGAACCAAGTTCCTCGGCGGTCGCCCCCGCTGGCACGCATGGCGACACGGCCTCGGGGGTGGCGTCCTCGCGGCTGAAATCCCGGGTGATCGGCGACGGCAGCAGCCCGGTGAAGACTGCGGCAGCCAGCAGGATCATGAGCAACAAGAGTGCCACTAATCCACCGAAGATCGCCGTCTGCCGCTGTTGGAGGTGGCGGCGACGTCGTGCGCGTGCCTGGCGCGCTGCGGTGGCGGGATCGGGGACGGTCACAGGCAGCTACGGTAGCTGACCGGCTTGCCCCGGAGGGCGTGCGCCGCTCAGCCGACGCGAACGAAGGTGGGGCTGTTCGTATACCAGGAGATCGGGCCGGTACCGGAGGGCATGCCCGGGTTCCACGCGCCGATGACCTGACCGTTGCCGATGTAGATCGCGGTGTGACCGGGCGAGTAGACGATGTCGCCCGGGCGGGCCTCAGCGGCGGAGACGATGCGTCCGGCGTTGAGCTGTCCCGTGGTGGAGTGGGGCACCGAGATGCCGTGCTGGGCGAAGACGAAGCTCACGAAGCCGGCGCAGTCGAAGCCGACAGCTGGGTTGCTCTGGCCCCAGGCGTAGGGGATGCCCGTGTAGTTGTACGCGGTGGCGACCACGGAGCTGCCCACAGCAGAGGGGGCGGCAGCCGGCGCAACGTCAGCGGCGGGTTCGGCGGCCGTCTCGGCTGCAGGTTCGGCGGTCTCAGCGGCGGGCTCCGCGGCGGGAGCCTCGGCGGCCGGGGCCTCAGCTGCGGGCTCGGTGCTGAGGTTCTCCGACGGGGCGGGGGCGCCCAGTGCCGGGGTCTCGGCCACCTGCTCGGTGACCGGTGCTGCGGGGGAGAAGTGAGCCTCCGCGCGCGGGCCCGTCTCATAAGCATCGCCCGGGATGGTCATCCCAGGCGAGGTGGTGAGGACGTCCGCAGCGTCTTCGGAGATCGACACCGCTCCGGTGTTCGGCTGTGCTGGGCGCGTGGAGGTTCCGGGAGCCGCTGCCGCGGAGGAGGCGGCGATCGTGATGGCCAGGCCCGAGGAAGCCACGGCGAGCAGGCCCCGGCGAGCGCGGGTGGAGGAGAGCGGAGTCACCGGACGGACAGGAGCGCGGTAGCGCCCGCTGAGTCGCGTGTTCTCAGACAATCGGAATACCTAACGTATGTCACTGCCCCGTGGCGCTCCGAGACTGACGGAGGCTACCGGGGCTCCACTGGAGGGGGTGGAGCACACGTGACGCTACCTGAGTCGTGCTGGAATGTCACGATTCGGTTACGAATGTGGCTGAGGCCACTCTCGCGGCGCTCGTGGCGACTCGCTTCTGTGGAAAACCGGGGGTGCCGGATCGTGCCGGGCGACGTTGCCGGGGCTGATCAAGACTGGCGGAGGATGGGGGATTCGAACCCCCGAGGGCGTTAACCCAACCCGCTTTCCAAGCGAGCGCCATAGGCCACTAGGCGAATCCTCCTGGGCGATGCCGCATGAGCACCGAGTGACGAGGATACCGGAGGACGGTCGGGGGTCTCGACCCCCTGGCGGTGCGGGGGACGTGCCCTTCCTCACCCGTGGGGCGCGCGGGTGACGGCGCCGGGGCGGCTTGCGTAGAGTGGGGGCAGACCCCCCGTGTGGCGTCACCTCACCCAACTCCCCCAGGGCCGGAAGGCAGCAAGGGTCAGTGAGCTCTGACGGGTGCGCGGGGGGTCCTTTCATGGTGATCAGCCCCGTGGGTGGCTCGTTGCCGGATCAGG
The DNA here is from genome assembly GCF_003752405.1 of Bogoriella caseilytica. Lineage (NCBI taxonomy): Bacteria > Bacillati > Actinomycetota > Actinomycetes > Allobogoriellales > Allobogoriellaceae > Allobogoriella > Allobogoriella caseilytica. The sequence continues at coordinate 1,743,556 of NZ_RKHK01000001.1, forward strand.
CGAGGTGGGTGATCCGAGCGGCCCGAGTGGCTCCCCGTGTCACCGGGCGCCGATACTCTCGGAGGGTGAGCACCGCCCTGTACCGCCGCTACCGCCCGCAGGCCTTCCAAGAGGTCATCGGGCAGGAGCATGTGACCGAGCCGCTGATGGCTGCCCTGCGGGCTGACCGGGCCAACCACGCCTATCTCTTCTCCGGGCCGCGAGGCTGCGGGAAGACCACCTCGGCACGCATCCTGGCCCGTTGCCTCAACTGCGTGGAAGGCCCCACTGATACCCCGTGCGGGACATGCCCGTCGTGCGTGGAACTGGCGCGCGGAGGAGCGGGCTCACTCGACGTCGTCGAGATCGACGCTGCCTCGCACAACGGCGTCGACGATGCGCGCGAACTCCGCGAGCGCGCCACCTATGCGCCAGCGCGTGACCGGTACAAGATCTTCATCCTCGACGAGGCCCACATGGTGACCGCGCAGGGGTTCAACGCCCTGCTCAAGCTCGTGGAGGAGCCTCCGGATCACGTCAAATTCGTGTTCGCGACCACCGAGCCGGAGAAGGTCATCGGGACCATCCGCTCGCGCACGCACCACTATCCCTTCCGGCTCGTCCCGCCGGAGCAGTTGCTCGGCTACCTCGAGCAGCTCAGCCAGGCCGAGGGGGTCGAGGTAGCCACCGGAGTGCTGCCCATGGTGGTGCGTGCTGGCGGCGGTTCGGTGCGGGACACCCTCTCGGTGCTCGATCAGCTCCTTGCCGGTGCTGAGGGAAGGCTGGAGTACCCCCGCGCGCTGGCCCTGCTCGGCTATACCGACGCCACCCTGCTCGATGACGGGCTCGACGCCCTGGCCGCGCGCGACGGCGCCACCCTCTTCCGGGTGGTGGACCGGTTGATGGAGTCCGGGCACGATCCGCGCCGTTTCGTCGAAGACCTTCTTGAACGACTGCGCGATCTTGTGCTGATTGCGGTCTCCGATGGTCATGCTGCAGCGCTGCGGGGGCTACCGCAGGATCAGCTCGAGCGGATGCGTACCCAGTCACGCAACCTGGGGCTCACGCGGCTCTCGCGTGCTGCGGATCTGGTCAATGACGCCCTGAGCGAGATGAGCGGAGCCACCTCACCGCGCCTGCAGCTCGAACTGCTCTGCGCACGGCTCGTGCTGCCCGCTGAGCCTGCTGCCGATGCCGGGGCGGGCGGGGATGGCGTCGCCGGTGCTGGCGGCCCGGCTGCTGGGGGGCCGGCCCGGCCGGCTGATCCCCCCGCAGTGGCCCCCTCCGCGTCACTCTCCACAGCGGGGAGTGGCCGCCCCGCGAAGCCCTTGCGGATCCCCACCTCCGACGAGCAGGCACATCCTGCACCAGCGGCCTCGGTGCCGCCACCGCCCCGCCCAGAAGGTGGCCACGTATCGCCGGCTCCGGACTCCGAGGCGGCGCAGGCCGGCACGGACCAGCCCGCAGAAGCGCCGGCGCCGCCCGTGCGGTCTGCACCGGCGGCCGAGCGCACGGCGCCCGCGACGTCTGCTGCCCAGACTCCACAGCCAGTTACGCCCGCACCGCGGGACCGGGACGCTGCGGCCTCCACCTCTGCTGCTGAGGAGTCCGACGAGCCGGCCGAGCAGGTGGAGATGATCCGCCGTCGCTGGAGTGAAGTCACCGAGACCCTGCGGGGCCTGCGGGTGGTCACCTGGGCCCTCGTGGGCCAGCACGCCCAGGTGGGCACGGTCAGTGGCACCACGCTCCACCTCCTCTTTCCTGGTGCAGGCATGGTCGAGACCTTCCGGAGCGGCAACCACGCCCAGCATGTCGAGCGCGCACTGAACGAGACGCTCGGCGTGCGCCTGTCGGTCGAGGCGGTCGCCGACGGAGGCGGCCCCGAGGGCGGACCGGGCGGCGGGGAAGCCACGGCGGCTCCGCGCCCAGACGCGACAGCGCCTGCCGAAGCTGGGCGTCCCGATCGGGGGCGTCCCGCAGCTCCCGCTGACACTGCTGCTCAGGACCAGGTTCCGACCGGCGATGAGCGTCCTTCCACACAGCCGAGCCCCGAGCCTGCGCCGCAGCCCGCATCTGAGTCGGCACCTCCGGCCGTGGAGGAGGACGACGGGGGTTGGCCCACGGTTGCCCTACCGCCGGACCGCGCTTCGTCTGCCACACCGGCCACGCCTGCAGGCCGGCATGGCCCCAGCAGTGTCTCGCCTGCGAGCGGTGCAGGCGGGGCCGGTGCTCCTCCGCAGCCCGAGGCGGAGTCCGCCGAGCCGGCCGCCGCAGAGGCCTGGCCGAGCGTCACCGCGGCCGGCATGGCGCCCGCCGAGGAGGCCGTCGTCGGCCCGGAGCCCGCATCCGAGCCTGAGCCGGAGGAGGAACCGCCGGCGGACGGCTTCGGTGAGCCCCCGCCCGATGCGGAGCGCCCCACTCTCCGTCTGGTCCCGCCCATGGACGACGACCCTTCCGAGGATGACCCCGACGTCGAGGGGTCTTCGATGGTCGGTGTGCCGCTCGTGGAACGCATCCTCGGCGGGCGCATCATTGAGGAGATTCCCCTCCAGGGCGATCGATCCTGATTCGAGCGCGCCTGCGCGCCCGCGGGCGGTGTGCGTCCGTAGAATGCACTGGTGTATGAAGGCGCGGTCCAGGACCTGATCGATGAGCTCGGCCGGCTCCCGGGCGTCGGGCCGAAGAGCGCGCAACGCATCGCCTTCTACGTGCTCGCCTCCGAGACCGAGGACGTCACCCGGCTGGCCCACGCGCTGACCGAAGTGAAGGCTCGGGTGCGGTTCTGTGAGGTGTGCGGGAACGTGGCGGAAGCCGAGCGGTGCCGCATCTGCGTGGACCCGCGCCGGGACGAGACCGTGCTCTGCGTGGTCGAGGAACCGAAGGACGTTGTCGTCATCGAGCGCACCCGCGAGTTCCGCGGTTGCTATCACGTGCTCGGTGGCGCGATCAATCCGATCGACGGCGTCGGGCCGGAGGATCTTCGTATCCGCGAGCTGATGACCCGCCTGGGCGATGGTCAGATCGAGGAAGTCATCATCGCCACCGACCCGAACATCGAGGGTGAAGCCACGGCGACCTATCTGCAGCGCATGCTGCGCGGCATGGGTATCGCAGTCTCCCGCCTAGCCTCCGGCCTGCCGGTGGGCGGTGACCTCGAGTACGCCGACGAGGTCACCCTCGGCCGAGCCTTTGAAGGCCGCCGCCGCGTCAGCGACTGACGCACCATCCCCGGAGCGCAGCATTCGGCCCCGCTCCCGGAACGTGACGCAGCAGACCGACCACGATGCGGGATGTGGCCCCACCAAATGCTGGACTGCTTCGTACACTGCACCAGTCGGGCTGTGCTCGGGGGATAGCCTCAGCCACACCGCCTGAGGCGGGACAGCACGACCGATTCTGCAGCCCATCGACTCTCGGAGATCTCGTGGCACTCGTCGTCCAGAAGTTCGGCGGATCCTCGGTGGCTGATGCCGAGGCCATCAGGCGCGTCGCCCGTCGGGTGGCCGCCACCAAACAGGCAGGACACGACGTCGTCGTGGTGGTTTCGGCGATGGGTGACACCACCGACGAGCTACTCGACCTCGCCGCCCAGGTCACGGAGGAGGCGCCGGCGCGGGAGATGGACATCCTGCTGACCGCAGGCGAGCGGATCTCCATGTCCCTGCTCGCCATGGCGGTCAACGAGCTGGGCGTTCCGGCGCGGTCCTTCACCGGCCAGCAGGCAGGGCTGCGCACTGACACGCGTTACGGCAAGGCCTCGATCGTGGCGATCGGACCCGAACGCATCACCTCGGTGCTCGCCGAAGGCGGTGTCGCGATCGTGGCCGGCTTCCAGGGTGTCAACGAGCTCAACGACGTGACCACGCTCGGCCGCGGCGGCTCAGACACCACGGCCGTGGCGCTCGCCGCCGCGCTCGAGGCGGACGTGTGCGAGATTTACACCGATGTCGACGGCGTCTTCACGGCCGACCCGCGGATCGTGCCGGCGGCGCGCAAGGTGCACCGGATGACCTACGAAGAGACCCTCGACCTCGCCGCCAACGGAGCCAAAGTGCTCCACCTGCGCGCCGTGGAGTTCGCCCGGCGTTACGGTGTGGTCTTACACGTGCGCTCGTCCTTCTCGGACAAGGAAGGCACGTGGATTACCGATGCCCCGGCAGTACCGGGGCAGGAGGAGAACATGGAACAGCCGATCATCTCCGGTGTGGCCCACGACCGGAGCCAGGGCAAGATCACGGTGGTCGACCTGCCCGACGTCCCCGGGATCGCCGCGCGCCTCTTCGAGGTCGTGGCCGAGGTGGGCGCGAACATCGACATGATCGTGCAGAACGTGTCGACTCACTCGACCGGTAAGACCGACATCTCCTTCACGCTGCCCGAGGCCGACTGCCGCGACGTGCTGCGCGCGCTCGATGCGAACGCCGAGGCCCTGGGCTTCTCGGAGTACCGCTTCGACGACCAGATCGGCAAGCTCTCCCTGGTGGGTGCGGGGATGCGTTCCCATCCGGGGATCTCCGCCAAGCTCTTCCGCTCGCTGCACGAGGCCGGTATCAACATCGAGATGATCTCCACCTCCGAGATCCGCGTCTCGGTGGTCACCCGGATCGAGGTCCTCGACGCCGCGGTACGTGCGGTGCACACGGCCTTCGAGCTCGATGCTGCGGAGACCGAAGCGGTGGTCTACGGCGGCACCGGGCGCTGAGCGCCCTGCTGGGCGGCGGGAGCTATGGGCTTCCGTGCCCGGACAAGCGTGGCATCAGTCTCAATCGGCCCTGGTCAGCACCCTCGCGTTACCGGGTGAACCGCTCGCTCGGCTATCCTGAACCGGCTCCCCGGGGTGTGGCGCAGCTTGGTAGCGCGCCTCGTTCGGGACGAGGAGGTCGTGGGTTCGAATCCCGCCACCCCGACTCGGGTAGAACATAGGTCCCGCCGGAATCCGGCGGGACCTATGTTGTTCCCGGGAACGCGCCGTCCCCGCGGCGTTCAAGCCTGCGGGAGGAGTTCGAGCAGCGTGGCTTCCGGGCGGCACGCGAAGCGGATGGGCGCGTAAGGGCTCGTGCCCAGGCCAGCCGAGACGTGGAGCCAGGACGAGTCCGCACCGCCGAGTTCATCAGGGCGCGGGCCGGGCCAGCCGTGCAGGCCCTTGACGCGCCCGCGATCGAGATCGCAGTTGGTCACCAGTGCACCCACGCCGGGCACGCACACCTGTCCCCCGTGCGTGTGGCCGGCAAGGATCAGCGCGGCGCCCTCCGCCTGCATGGCGGTCAAGACCCGGCGATAGGGCGCGTGCGTGACGCCGAGATGGAGCCCGGCCTGTGCCCCCGAGCTCGCAGGCATGCGATCGCGGTCGAGGTGCGGATCGTCCACTCCCACCGCCGAGATCGCGATCCCGGCCGCGCTCAGGCGTGCGCGGCGGTTCGTCAGGTCTGCCCAGCCGGCTTCGCGGAAGGCGCTCGCCAGCTCCGCCGCGGGCAGTGTCCGAGGCGATGGAGTGATGCGACGATGCGGAAGGAAGTAGCGCAGGGGATTCTTGGGGGCGGGCGCGTAATAGTCGTTCGAGCCGAAGACGAAGGCGCCCGGGATTCCCAGCAGCGGGGCGTACGCCTCGAGCACGGCGGGCACCGCATCACGGTGCGCCATGTTGTCGCCGGTGGTCACCACCAGGTCGGGCTGCAGGTCGGCCAAGGCGCGCACCCAGGTGATCTTGTCCTGCTGGGAGGGCACCAGGTGCAGATCAGAAAGGTGCAGCACCCGCAGCGATCCGGACGTCGGCACCGAGCCTGGCTCCAGGAGGGGAACCCGCTGCCGACGCAGCGTGAACATGTGGGCCTCGGCCACCGCCCATCCCAGAGACGCGGCGCCGGCGCCGAGGACCAGGCCGGCGCCGACGGCGAGGCGTCCGAGCGAGCTCAGTCCTCGTCTCCGTCCGAGTCCTCGGAATCGTCGCCGTCGTCATCGTCACCGCCGGTGTTGTTGGTGCTCGCTGGTGGTGGTCCGGCACTGGGATGAATGGTGATCAGTTCAGCCCCGCGCACCTCGGTGCCTCCCCCCGGGCTCGTCCCGGCGACCGTCCCGAAGGGCGCGGAGGAGTACTGGCCGGAACCCACGCGCGTGGAGAATCCGGCCTGCTCGAGCGTGTCCTCGGCCTGGCCGATGCTTTGGCCGGTGACGGAGGGGACCCGCCGCCGCTCACCCTCGAGCTCCCGCTCGCCCACCTCGCCGAAACGGGTTTGCGGCTCGCCGTCCAGCGCCCGGGCCATGTAGTCACGCCAGGTGGGTGCCGGGATGTGCGAGCCGAAGATCCAGTCGTAGTGCTGGCCGTCGACGGTCACATTGGTCATGGCGCCGGTGGCTTCCTGATAACCCATCCACACCGCGGTGGAGAGTTGCTCGGGGGTGTACCCCACGAACCAGGAGGCCGAGGCGTCGTTGGCCGTGCCCGTCTTGCCGGCGGCGCTCCGCCCCTCCGGCAGGATGGCGCTGCGCCCGGTGGCGTACGGGTCGTCGTCGATCACTGCCTGCAGAGAGTGGTTCGCAGCGTTGACCACACTGGATTCGAGTGCTCGCTCGCAGGAGGTCTCGAAGGTGGCCAGTTCCTCGTCGTGGTGGTTCTCGATCGAGGTGATCGCGCGCGGTGCGCAGGCGATTCCGTCGTTGGCGAGGGTGCCGAAGGCCACCGCCTGACTCAACGGCGTGATCTCGTTGGACCCGAGCACCGTGGAGGGGTAGTTCAGCAGCGGATTGCCATCGGCCCGTTCCAGCCCCATGGCCGCAGCCGTGTCCATCATGGCGCACAGGTCGATCTGGGTAGCCATCTCCACGAAGGGCAGGTTGATCGACATACGCGTCGCGTCGTGCACCGTCATGACATCACTGCCGGTGCCTTCGATGTTGCGCGGCGGGTAGACGCTACCGGGGTTCGCGGCGTCACAAGAGTTGGACCACTCGTCGGGTTCGAACTCCCGCCGTCCGTCGGGCCCGGTGGGTGAACGCACGGTGATGGTGTCCTCGAGCGCGCCGCCCTCCCGGAGCCACTCGATGAGAGCGAAGACCTTATGCGTGGACCCCCCCTGGAAGCCCCGGCCGCCGCCGTGGGAGAGCCCGACATTGAGGTTGACCGAGGTGGCCGAGCTGTCCTCCTCGCTGGGACTGCCGAAGTTCGTGTTCTGGGCCATGGCCTGGATGTCGCCGGTGGTGGGGTCCACCGAGGACAGCGCCATCCTGATGTTCGAGGGATCCCCCACGGGCACGCTGGCAGTCACGGACTCGTAGGCCGCCACCTGGCGCTCCCGGTCCAAGGTGGTGTGGATGATCAGGCCACCCCGGTAGAGCGCGTCCCGGCGTTCCTCGCGGGAATCCAGCCACTCCTCGTGCTGGAGCAGCTCGTCCACCACGTACTCGCAGAAGTAGGCGGCGCTGCGAGCGGCCTGGCACCCGTTCGGCGCCGGGGTGATGGTGAGCATTTCCTCCATCGGGGTATCGCGCGCCTCTTGGTACTCCGCCTCGGACAGGAAGCCCTGAGCCCGCATCACCGACAGCACGGTGTTACGGCGACGCTCGGACTGTTCGGGGTAGCGCTCAGGGTCGTGGGCGGCCGGGCTCTGAGTGATCCCGGCCAGCGTGGCCGCCTCGGCCGGAGTCACATCGGCTGCCGGCTTGCCGAAGTAGTACTGGGCAGCGGCTTCCACGCCGTACTGCGAGCGACCGAACTGGGCGAGATTGAGGTAGCCCTCGAGGATCTGATCCTTCGTGAGTTGCTGCTCCAGCGAGATGGCCATCTGGGCCTCGGCGAGCTTACGGCCGTAGGACTCGTCCTGCGCCTCACGGATGAGATCGGCGTCCCCGGTGATGCGTCCATGCTCGATCAGCGCGTTCTTCACGTACTGCTGGGTGATGGTCGAGGCGCCCTCGAGGCTACCGCCGGCCAGGTTGTTGACGAAGGCGCGCGCGATGCCCTCGGGGTCCACGCCGCGGTGGTCGTAGAAGCGGCGGTCCTCGATGGCTACTACCGCGTTGCGCAGGTGCGGGTTCATCTGGTCCAGCGGCACCACCACGCGGTTGTCGGCGTAGATGCTGGCCATGCGTGAGCCGTCCGCCCAGAGGATCTCACTGCGCTGCGAGGGCTCGGGTATCGCCAGCTCATCGGGGATCTCGTCGAACATGTCCTCAGTGGCCTGCGTGGCGGTACCGACGGCTCCCAGGGCGGGGAGCATCAGGCCGGCGGCGAGGACGCCACCGAGCCCGGCCACCAAGACGAAGGTGAGCAGGAGGGCGAGCATCTGCGCGGGACCGACCGCACGCGAGGGGCTTCTGCGCGAAGGCGACATGCCACCAGACTACGGGCGCAGCCTCGAATCGGTGGGGATCGTGGCTCGTTCGACACCAGGTGGCGCCACCGCATGCCTACACCGGGCGTCAGTGCGGCACGCGGGCAGTTCGCATCACAGTTCGATCACGGCTGGACGCAGCCCCTATCTTTGTGGCGCCGGTCACGCATACCGTCGAGTGCACGACGGACCGAGCAGCTGGTGGCGTGAGGACGCGCCACCGAAAGCCTGACGGCCACAGCCAGAAGGGAGAGGCCGTGACCGCACTAGTCACTGACCAGCCGTGGGCGGTGCGCGCCGCCTGTGCGGCCAAGGAGCCCGACACGCTTTTCGTGCGCGGTGCCGAGCAGAAGAGCGTGCGCCAGTTGTGCCTGACCTGTCCCGTTCGCCTGCAGTGCCTGACTGAGGCGCTGAGTAGTGAGGAGCCCTTCGGGGTGTGGGGCGGGCTGACCGAGCGGGAACGACGCGCGCTGATCAAGGAGTATCCGGGGGTGAGCGACTGGTGGGAATGGCTGCGTGACTCGCAGGACGAGGTCGCCGAGGAACTGCGCAGCCCGGAGCCCCCCAAGGTGATTGGCCGACTGCGCGCGCGTCGTCGAGCGGAGGGTCAGTACGACGTGAAGAGTCTACGATCGGCGTCATGACCACTTGGGAGTACTCCACCGTTCCGCTGCTCATCCACAACACCAAGGCCATCCTTGATCAATGGGGCTCTGAGGGCTGGGAGCTCGTGCAGGTCGTGCCCGGCCCGGAGGGGTCCACGAATCTGGTGGCATACATGAAGCGCCCCGCCGGCGGCCACGCGTGACGTCGCCGGCACCCAGGGACGTCAACGCGCTGGGAAGCCCCAGCGAGCGCCTGGCTGCGCTCGGCCTCGTACTGCCTCCGGTGCCGGCTCCTGTGGCCGCCTACGTGCCGGCGGTCGCCCATGGCGGGCTGGTGTACTCCTCTGGGCAGCTGCCTATGGTTGCCGGCAGTGTGATGCTCACCGGCAAAGTGGGCGCCGGGGTCGATCCCGACCAGGCTCAGGACGCGGCCCGCATCTGTGCCCTGAACGCGCTGGCCGCGGTCGCCGAGCAGGCCGGCGGTCTGGACCGCATCGCGCGCGTGCTCAAGGTGACCGGCTTCGTGGCCTCCGATCCGGGCTTCACCGGGCAGCCCGTGGTGCTCAACGGTGCTTCGGAACTGATCGGTGAGATCTTCGGTGAGCACGCCCGCTCCGCGGTGGGCGTGGCCGTGCTCCCCTTGGATGCCGCGGTGGAAGTCGAGATCATCGCGGCTCTCGCCTGACCTCAGCGACACAGCACAGGCCCCGGAGCAACTCCGGGGCCTGTGGCGCTGCCGCAACGCGGCGGCAGAAGATCAGCGAGCGCGGCGCTTGAGGCGCTCGACGTCCAGCAACAGCACTGCGCGGCCCTCCAGCCGGATCCAGCCACGGTGCACGAACTCGGCGAGCGACTTGTTCACCGTTTCGCGGGAGGCCCCCACCAGCTGGGCCAGTTCCTCCTGGGTGAGGTCGTGCGGCACGTGCACGCCCTGGTCGGTCTGCTTGCCGAAACGCTCGGCCAGGTCCAGCAGTGCCTTGGCCACGCGGCCGGGCACGTCGGAGAAGACCAGGTCGGCCAGCGCCTCGTTCGTGCGCTTGAGACGGCGGGCCAGTTCCCGCAGCATGTGCTTGGCCAGCGCGGGGCGTCGCTCGATGAAGCCCATCAGAGCGTCGTGCTCGAGGCTGAGGAGTTCAGTGAGCCCGACGGCGGTCGCGGTGCCCGAGCGCGGGCCCGGGTCGAAGAGGGTCAGCTCGCCCAGCAGTTCGCCGGGGCCGAGCACCGCGAGGAGGTTCTCGCGGCCGTCCGGAGCGGTGTGACCGAGCTTCATCTTGCCCTCGACGATGATGTAGAGCCGGTCGCCCGGGTCGCCCTCGGTGAAGAGGGTCTCGCCTCGGCGCACGGTCGTCTCGGTCATCAGCGCCCGGAGCTCTGCCTTGTCCTGGTCTTCCAGGGCTTCGAAGAGCGGGATATTCCCGACGACGTTGTGCTGCACGTGAGGTCCAATCGGTCGTGTCCGTTGCGCCCGGTGGGGCGCCTCCATAGCCCATCCTGCCACTTTGTGACCGTGGGCACACGCTTTGGCCTCGTTGAGCACGTCGAGCTCCATCGAGACCGGCCGCTGTGGGGCCAGCGTTCTAGGGTACTGCCATGCAAACGGACGGCGAAACAGGGCGGCGCGCGAGCCCGGGAGCACAGGCCACCGGCCCTCCTGATGCCGCCGCCTCCCCGCCAGCCGCAGAGATCGAGGTCCCCGCCTGGTCGGTGGAGCCGCCAGCCATCCGTGCCAAGCGGCCCCGCACCCGCAAGGCGGCACGGGGTCATGTCCTCGAGGTGGACGAACGTCTGGCGGCGCAGCACCCGGACGCCCGGTGCGCGTTGGACTTCACCACGCCACTGGAACTGCTGGTGGCCACGGTGCTCTCCGCCCAGACCACCGACAAGCGTGTCAATCAGGTCACCCCCGAGCTGTTCTCCCGCTATCCCGACGCCGGCGCCTACGCGGCAGCCTCACGGGAAGACCTTGAGGAGATTCTCCGCCCGCTCGGGTTCTTCCGCGCCAAGGCGGCCTCCCTGCAGGGTCTGGGCGCGGCCTTGGTGGCCGAGCACGGTGGCGAGGTGCCGGCCGACCAGAGCGCCCTGGTGGCACTGCCCGGCGTGGGCCGCAAGACCGCCAACGTGGTGCTCGGCGACGCCTTCGGCATTCCCGGCCTCACGGTGGACACCCACGTGGGCCGGCTCTCCCGGCGTCTGGGCTGGACCCGGGAGCAGGATCCGGTCAAGGTCGAGCGGGACCTCGCCGAGGTGATCCCGCAGGAGCGCTGGACCATGACCGGCCACAGACTGATCTTCCACGGACGGCGGGTGTGTCACTCCCGCCGTCCGGCCTGCGGAGCCTGCGTGCTGGCCGACCTGTGTCCCTCCTACGAGGGGGAACTGGGCGCCTGAGCGGGGCCTGAGCGCCTGAGGGGAACGGGCGCCGGTCAGCCGCTCAGCGCTTGAGCCCCTGCATGATCTTCTCCATCACGGTGGTGTCAGCCAGCGTGGTGGCATCCCCGGCCTCCCGGCCCTCGGCGAGGTCACGCAGCAGGCGGCGCATGATCTTGCCCGAGCGGGTCTTCGGCAGCTCGGGCACGGCCTGGATCGAGCGAGGCTTGGCGATGGGGCTGATCTCCTTGGCCACATGCCCGCGCAGCTCAGCCATGAGCTCCTCGGTCTCGCCCTTGCCGGCGTCCCCGTGCAGGATCACGAAGGCCACCACGGCTTGACCGGTGTCCTCGTCGGTGGCACCCACCACGGCGGCTTCGGCCACCGCGGGGTGGGAGACGAGCGCCGATTCGATCTCGGCGGTGGAGAGGCGGTGGCCGGAGACGTTCATGACGTCGTCCACGCGGCCAAGCACCCAGATGTCACCGTCGTTGTCCTTGCGGGCACCGTCACCGGCGAAGTACCGGCCCGGGAAACGCGACCAGTAGGTGTCGGTGAAGCGCTGCATGTCGCCCCAGATGCCGCGCAGCATGCCCGGCCACGGCTCAGTGAGCACCAGGTAACCGGAGCCACCGTCCGGCACGGGCTGGCCGTTGTCGTCGAGGATCTCGGCGCTCACCCCGGGGAGCGGGCGCTGCGCGGAACCGGGTTTCGCGGCGGTGACTCCCGGGAGCGGGGTGATCATGATGCCGCCGGTCTCGGTCTGCCACCAGGTGTCCACCACGGGGGTGGTGCCGGCGCCGATCACGCGCCGGTACCAGCGCCAGGCCTCGGGATTGATGGGCTCCCCGACCGAGCCGAGCACCCGCAGGGAGGAGAGGTCGTTGCGGGCGGGGAACTCCTCGCCCCACTTCATCGCCGCACGGATCGCGGTCGGGGCGGTGTACAGGATCGTGACGCCGTATTTCGCCACGATCTGCCACCAGCGGTCCTTCTCGGGGGTGTCAGGTGTGCCCTCGTAGATCACCTGGGTGGCGCCGTTGAGCAGCGGGCCGTAAGTGACATAGGTGTGCCCGGTGATCCACCCGATGTCGGCGGTGCAGAAGTAGACGTCCGATTCTGGCTTGAGGTCGAAGACATTGCGGTGGGTGTAGGCGGCCTGGGTGAGGTAGCCACCGGTGGTGTGCAGGATGCCCTTGGGCTTCCCGGTGGTCCCGGAGGTGTAGAGGATGAACAGCGGGTGCTCGGCCTCGACGTCGACCGGGGTGTGCTCGGGGCTTGCCGCTTCCAGTGCCTCGTTCCAGCGCACGTCGCGGCCCTCGGTCCAGGAGACCTCCTGCCCGGTGCGTTCCACGACGAGCACGTGCTCGACCGGGGTGCCCTTGGCCAGGGCGTCGTCCACGGCCGGCTTGAGCGCCGAGGGCTTGCCGCGCCGGTAGCCGCCGTCGGCGGTGATCACCACCTTCGCCTCGGCGTCGACGATGCGGGAGTACAGCGCCTCGGCGGAGAAGCCGCCGAAGATCACCGAGTGCGGCGCGCCGATACGTGCGCAGGCGAGCATCGCGATGACCGCCTCGGGGATCATGGGCAGGTAGATGGCCACCCGGTCGCCGGTAGCGACGCCCAGCTCGGTCAGCGCATTGGCTGCGCGCGAGACCCGCTCCTGCAACTCGGCATAGGTGAGGGCCTGGGAGTCGCCGGGCTCCCCTTCGAAGTGGATGGCGACGCGGTCGCCGAGCCCGGCGGCCACGTGGCGATCGACGGCGTTGTAGGCCGCGTTCAACCGGCCGTCGCCGAACCAGCGCGCCACCGGGGCGCCGGAGAAGTCCAGGGTCTCGGTGAAGGGCTGCGCCCAGTCCAGCAGATCCCGCGCCTGGCCCGCCCAGAAGGCCTCCCGGTCTCCCTCGGCCGCCTGGTAGAGATCCGCCGTGGCATTGGCCTGTGCGGCGAAATCGGCGCTGGGTGGGAAGGTCTCCGCGGTGTGGGGTTCGGGCTGTGCGGACATCGGCGTCCTCCTCATTTCTACGGCAGAACCGGAGGCGCGCTTGCTGGCTGCCCCGGGAGTCTCACTGTAGCCAGCATGCGGCGCCTGGCGCTCCCGGGGTCACGGGCGGTCGCGGCGGTCGGTCTGCGTGGTCGCGCGGGCGCATTCTGCCTCGGCGAGCGTGCCGCCCAGCACCGGGCCCCGCGCCTCAGGCGGCGGGACGGTGGGTGCTGCGGGCGTAGGCGTCTTCGGCGCGTTGGTCGTCCCGGCCGGCCCGGCGGGCCGCAGTGACCAGGATGCCCAGTAGGAGCAGGCCCAGTGCGTAGAGGGTCAGCCGGCCCACGAGGGCATCGGCCTGGAGGTGGTAGGCGATGTTCGGTCCGAGGGCATCGAAGAGACCGAGGTTCTCCAGCCGGGTCATGGCCGGCGCGACCAGGTCGGTGGCCCAGCCGGGTGCGAGCAGGAAGGGGAGGCTGATCAGCGTGACCAGGGCGCCGATGATGATGGCACCGAGCGCCGACCACCGGGCGAGTGCCAGGATCCCTGCGGCCAGGGCGAGACCGGCGAGCACCTCGAGCATCGGCCATACGGCGAGTTGTCCGGGTGAGGCAGTCTGCGCGATCGCCAGGCGGGCTCCGCCGTCGGCGATGAGGTACCAGGCGATGGGCACCAGGAGCAGCGTGAGGAATGGTGTGAGCACATGGGCCCAGGCCCGGGACGGCGGCCGCACCTGGGTGGCCCCGTCGAGCAGGGCCGCGTCCTCGGCGGCCTCCGGCTCCTGCTCCGGCGGGGTGCGTCCCGCCGGCAGGGCGACAGTGGGCTCGGTGGCCACCGGTGATGCTGCGCTTCCGCCCCTGGCAGGGGTGGCAGTGGGGGCGAGCAACCCCTGGCGTCGCACGGCAGTGGACTCGAGGTCCTCCTCGCGGTCCGGGCTGGCCGGCGGCGAAGAGGTGGTGGCGAGCCAGGTCGGTCGTGTGCGCCGGGTGGGTCCCGCTGCCGGGGACGACGCGCTGGGCGGTGCCGGGGCTTCTGAGGCCGGTGGAGCAGGTGCGGCAGTGGCCGGGCTCTCCGGGGAGGCGGTCCCAGGCGGGGCGTGCTCAGGCGGGGCGTGCTCGGGCGGGGCGTGCTCGGCAGCTTCGGGTGTGGGTGACCCGGGAACGTCGGTGCCGGAAGCGCCGGCAGAGGTGGCCTCCGGTGCGCGATCGGAATCAGAGGTCGTCACGGGTGCTCCCTGGGTTGCTGCGCAGCGCGGTCTGCGCCTGCTCGCACCGTATCGACCGCACGGACCTCAGCGGTGCCAACGCGCCGCTCAGACCCGGAAAGGCCGCGAGCCACCGCATGCTCCACAGCACGCTCGACGCTGGTGATTTATCCACAGATGCTCGGGGCGTGGCTGCAGGCGCGTGGTCACCGCGTGCAGGCTCGCGCCATGACCACCACCGGACTCTTGCTGGACCGTCCTGCTGCCGGAGCCGCCCTGCGCGGCGCCGATGCCGAGCTTGCGGTCAGGGTTGCCCGGCTGGCGGAGCTGGCCGGGATCGAGCTGGCCATGCTCAGTCTCACCGACCCCGCCCCACCGGTGGCGGTCCTGCTGGATGCGCTCCCGGGCGGTCAGGTGCAGATCACCCTCGACCCCGGCCGTGCCGCCGCGGCAGAAGCGGCGCTGCCGGCCACGGTGACGATTCCTGGCGAGGAGGCCCGCCTCCTCGATGCGCTGGTGGTGGCGGCTCTGCCTTTCCGGGCGCGCACCGTGGGAGTGCTGGCGGCGCATGGCGGAGCCGGGGCCTCCTCCCTCGCGGCAGCGCTGGCTCGCGCGGCCACGGTGGTGGGGATGGCCACCGCACTGGTGGACCTCGATCCCGGCGGCGGTGGCCTGGACGTGCTGCTTGGGATCGAGTTCGATCCGGGCCGCCGCTGGGCCGATGTGCGTGCGGAACGCGGCGCCTTCCTAGCCGAACGGCTCGCGCTCACTCTCCCGGCCTGGCATCTGGTGCGCGTGCTCTCCGGTGATCGCCGTGGCGGTGCGGATGTCTCCGACCTGGCCGTCCGCTCAGCAGTGCGGGCCCTGGGCCAGGGGCATGACTTGATCGTCCTCGATCTCCCACGCCAGGTTCTCGCCCCGGGCCAGGCGCGCGAGGTGTGGCTTGATCGCTGCGACGACCTCGTGCTTCTCAGCCGCGGCGGGGTCCGCGCCGGCGCGGCCACGATGGCCGCCGCTGAGCTGGCCGGAGCGGGGCCGGAGGTGCATCTGGTAGTCCGCTCCGCCCAGCGGCATGCCCGCGATGTCGCCGAGCTTGCTGGCCTGCCCCTGGCGGGGGTCATGGGTACTGAACGCAGTCTGAATGCCGATGTCGATCACGGCTTGCGCCCCGGTGACCGGCGCCGTGGACCTTTGATGACCTGCGCACGTGCCCTGGTGGCGGACTTGGAGCTGGACCGATGAGCGCGCCGGTCGATGACGCGGTCGCCCGCGTGCGCCGCCGGCTGGCTGAGGGTGCTGATCTCACGAGTGCCCTGTCCAGCACGGGCGACGTCGGGGCGGGAGAACTCCTCGAGACCGCTGAACGGGTGCATGCCGCCACGCACGGCGGCGGACCCGTGCAAGCACTCCTGGATGACCCAGCGGTGACCGACGTGCTGGTCAACGGTGGCAACGGCGTCTGGGTGGATCGGGGCCAGGGTATGGAACGCACTCCGCTCACCCTCGATGCTCCGGCCGCCCGGGGACTGGCCACCCGGCTGGCCGCGGCTTCGGGGCGCCGGCTCGACGACGCCAGCCCGATCGTCGATGGCACCTTGCCCGGCGGCACCCGGTTGCACGCCGTGTTGCCGCCACTGGGTGCTGAGGGAGCGCTGATCTCCTTGCGCACCCACCGGCAGACGGCTATGACGCTGGAGGACCTGGTGGCCGCCGGCACCGTGCCCCGCGCGCTTGAGCCCGTTGTCCGTGCGTTGGTGAGCAGTCGCGCCAATGTGTTGATCTCCGGCGCCACCGGGTCCGGGAAGACCACCTTGCTGGCCGCCCTGCTCTCCCTGGCAGGGCACGGCGAGCGGCTTATCTGCATCGAGGAGTCCGCGGAGCTGCGACCTGATCATCCCCATGTGGTGCACCTGCAGGTGCGGCGCGCGAATGTGCAGCAAGCCGGCGAGGTGGCTCTGGCCGAACTCGTGCGAGCCGCTATGCGGATGCGACCGGATCGCCTGGTTCTCGGTGAGTGCCGGGGGGCGGAGGTACGTGAGGTGCTGACCGCGTTGAACACCGGCCACGACGGCGGTTGGGCGACGGTCCACGCCAACACTGTCCGAGAGGTCCCCGCCCGGCTCGTGGCCCTGGGCGCGCTCGCGGGCATGAGTGAGCAGACCACCGCCGCCCAGGCAGTTGCAGCCGTGGACGCCGTGATCCACCTCCGGCGCGGAGGCGATGGTACGCGGCGGATGGAGCAGATCGGGGTGCTGGAGCGCACCGGCGCTGAGCTGGCCTGCCGTGAAGCTGTGATCCACCGCGAGGGGCAGGTCCGCAGCGGCCCGGCGTGGGAGGTGCTCGCCCGGCGGCTCGGCCTCGACAACCGCCTCGATCCGTGACGCTCCTGGCGTGGCTCGCGCTGGCCGGCGCTGTCGCGCTACTGCTGGCGCCCCAGCGTCTGCCCCCCGCCAGCCATGCGGGCGCCGTCGCGGGTGCTGAGAGTTCAGGTGCGCGAGCTCGCTGGCGGTTGCGCCGCAGGAGCAAGCCGCGCCCCGTGGACCTCGGCGCAGTCGCCGCCGAGGTCGCCACGCGACTTCAGGCAGGCGCCACGGCCGAGTCCGCCTGGGCCCGCACGATGGCGCGCGCCGGCCTGGCACACAGTCAGGTGGCGGAACTCGATGATCGTGGCGTCCCGCGCGCCCTCGCGCAGCTGGCTGAACCGGCTCCCGCAGTCAGGGGGGCGGCGGCGATGCGCACCCGCTTGACGGGGGTGCGCCCAGGAGATGCTGTGCCGCCGGAAGCAGCTGGGGCTCTGCCCGGGATGCTGGCCGCGTGCCGGCTCAGTCATGACCTCGGGGTGCCCGCAGCCGAGATCCTCCAGCGCTGCGCCCACGGCATCGGCGAGGCCGGCCAGGCGCACTCCGCCCGTGCCATTGCGCTGGCCGGCCCGCGCTCCACCGCCCGGCTCCTCGGGTGGCTGCCGGTCTTCGGTCTGATCGTGGGGATCGGGTTGGGTCTGGACCCCGTCGCGGTGCTGCTCGGAGGCGGCCTCGGATCGCTCTCGTTGCTCGCTGGCGTCCTCTGCATGCTGGCCGGCCGCCGCTGGGTGCGGGCGCTGGACCGGGCGGCCGAGCACGCCGATGGCTGGAGTGCAGGAGGCGCACCAGGTGCGCTGGATCCGGCGGTCGTGCTAGACCTCGCCGACGCCGGCCTGAGTGCGGGTTCCTCGGTCCCAGCGATGATCCTTGGCCTGGGCCACGCCCTCGATGACCGGGACGACGGCGCGAGTGCGGCACTACGCCGCGCCGGGCGCGCTCTCCTTCTCGGGGCCCATTGGCCGGAGGCGTGGGCCGATGCGCCGGAGACCTTGAGCAGCCTCAGTGAGGCCCTCGAACCGGCCTGGAGGGATGGCGCCGACCCGGGCCCCCTGCTCCGCCAGGCCGCCGCCGCCGTGCGGGCGGGACGGTCACGCCGCGCTCAGGAGGCCGCCGCGCGCCTCGGCTCCCGCCTCGTGCTGCCCCTGGGCGTCTGCTACCTCCCGGCGTTCATCCTTCTCGGCGTGGTGCCCGTGGTGGTCTCCGCTGGTGGCCTGGTCCTCCACTGAACAGTGCACGGGTGGCGCCCAGGCCGGACCACATCGAAGCCAGTGCGGTCCGTCCACAGATGCTCCCCTGCAAACGCCCCCATCCCCAGCCGCCGGGGAGAGCGAGGCGGCGCACCGCTCCGCTACCGCACGCTGCCTTCCACGGCCGGCGTTCCGATCGGCCAGAAACCCACCGGGCGGCTCGATCGCCCAGCGAAAGGAGGCACCGTGACTGTCCACGGCCGCCCTGGAAGACGCCACGCTGCCATCACCCGCCCCGCCCAGCGGCGCGCTGTGCTGATCCGCCGCTGGCGGGCGATCCGTTCCGCGGAGGAAGGCATCGCCACCGCCGAGTACGCGCTGGTCATGGTGGCGGCCGCCGCCCTCGCCGGCGTACTGCTGCTGGTGATCCGCTCGCCAATGGTGCAGCAGGCCATCGAGGGCATCATCTCAAGCGTATTCACCGCCTGATGACCGCCGTTTGCCCCGCGGACGACCAGTGTGCCCGACGTGCTCGGCCTTTGCGGGAGTGCGCGCCCCGGGCACACCGCGTCCGGTGGCGCCGCTGCTCCGCCCACCGCACCCGCTCACTGCGACGGCGCCCGGCGCCCGGTGGCGAACGCGGTGCGGCGACGGCGGAGTTCGCCCTCGCCCTGCCGGCTGTGGTCACCGTGCTGGTGGCGGTCCTGCTGGTGGCATCGGCCTCGCTCACCCAGGTGCGGGTGGCGGATGCTGCACGGGCCGGAGCCCGTGCGGTGGCCCTGGGTGAGATCGAGAGTGACGTCCGCTCGCTTGCGGTCGCCATCGCGGGGGACAGCGCCGAAATCGGCATCGGGCGTGCCGGCGAGTTCGTGGAGGTCACGGTCGCCCGTCCGGTGCCGGGACCCTTGGGGTGGATCGACGTCACCGCACGCGCGCAGGCGGTTGCGCGGCCCGAACCCGGCTCATGACGCACGCCCTCGCCCGCGGGGACCGTGGCTCCGGCACGGTCCTTGCCGTGGCCCTCGTGGGCGTCCTGGCCGCCTGTGCGCTCGCGGTCGCCTCGGTTGGTGCGGCTGTTGATGCCCGCGGGCGAGCGCAGGCCGCCGCCGATCTGGCCGCCCTGGCGGCCGCGAGCAGCCTGTACGAGATCGGCGGACCCGACCCGTGCGTGGTGGCCGCTCAGCTCGCGCAGCTCAATAGCGCGGAACTGCGATCCTGCACGGTCCGCGGACACGAGGTGGAGGTCACCGCCACCGTGACCGCGCAGCTCCCGGGCCGTCTTGCGGCACACGTGGAGGCACAGGCACGCGCCGGCCCGGCCTGATCAGCGCGCGGAACGCTCCAGCAGCGCCAGCAGGCGCAGCGCGCCGCGCTTGTCCAAGGGCGAGTTGCCGTTCCCGCACTTCGGTGACTGCACGCATGAGGGGCAGCCATGAGCGCACGCGCAGGAGGCAATCGCGGCCCGGGTGTCGCGGATCCACTGCTCCGCCATCCGGAAGCCCCGTTCGGCGAAGCCGGCGCCACCGGCGAAGCCGTCGTAGACGAAGACCGTGGGCTGTGCGGTCTGGTGGTGCAGCGCGGTCGAAAGGCCGCCGATATCCCACCGGTCGCAGGTGGCCAGCAGCGGCAGCAATGCGATCGAGGCGTGCTCGGCCGCGTGCAGCGCACCTGGTAGGACGTCCTTGCCCACGCTCACCGCCGTGCAGCTCTCCTCCGGCAGGGTCCACCACACGGCAGTCGTGCGCAGCACGCGTTCCGGTCGCTCGAGGGGATAGGTCCCCACGATCTCCATGCCCGGAAGCATCCGCCGCTCGTAACCGGTGACCTGGCTGGTGACCTCGACGTCGCCGGCGTGCCAGGTGATGCCCTCACCCCAGGAGGCCTCCTCGCGCTGGTGCAGGATCCGCACCTGCGAGGAAGTGCGCGCCCGCGTGCGGTAGGCGGCCTCCGGTGCGGCGTGCACCACCGCCACGTCGTCCTCGAGTTGCTCCACCAGGAAACTGCGGCCCTGGTGGAGGTAGATCGCTCCCGGGTGAACGCTGGAGTCGGCGCGTGCGCCATCCACGGTGCCCAGCACGGAACCGGTGCCGGCCTCCACGATCTGCACCGGTCGGGGGCCGGAGCCGCGCAGGTCGGCGAGGTCGTGGGGGCGCTCGGGCCGGGAGATGTCCCAGAACCACCCCGTGGGCCGACGGCGGAGCAAGCCGCGGTGCGCCAGCTCCTCGAGCAGCGTCTCGTCCGGCAGGCCGAAGAGCGCGAGATCCGGGCCGGTGAGGGGAAGCTCCTGGGCCGCGGCGCACAGGTGAGGTGCCAGCACGTAGGGGTTCGCCGGGTCGAAGGTGGTGGCCTCCAAGCCCTGCAGCGCTTCCGGATGATGTGCCACATAGGTCTCCAGCGCGTCCTCACCGGCTATGAACACGGCCACGCCGTCTGACCCGGCGCGGCCGGCCCGGCCGGCCTGCTGGCGCAGGGAGACCCGCGTGCCAGGCCATCCGCTGATGACCACCGCGTCGAGCCCGGCGATGTCGACCCCCAGCTCCAGCGCATTCGTGGTGGCCAGGCCGAGCAGATCCCCGCGGCGCAGCGCCCGCTCCAGCTCACGGCGCTCTTCGGGCAGGTAGCCCCCACGGTAGGCCGCCACGCGCTCTGCCAGGGCCGCCCCCTGCTCGCCGTGGCCGCGGAGGTGCTCGCGGATGTGCCCGGCCAGTGCCTCCGCGCCGGCACGCGAGCGCACGAAGGCCATGGTGCGGGCCCCGGCAGCGACCAGGTCCGCGACGAGTTCCGCGGCCTCGGAGGCAGCGGAGCGCCGCGGCGCGGGATCGCCGTCGACCGGAGAATCACCGCCGATCGGGTCACCGGTCTGCCCCACCTCGGGCAGCAGCCAGGGGTCGTCGTCCTCGGGGGAGAAAGAGCGGCTCAGGCGCGGTTGCCAGAGCACGAGGGTGCGCCGGCCCGCCGGAGCGGAGTCCTCAGTGACCACCTCGAGGGCCGCCGGGGGTACGCCGATGAGCCGCGCGGCGGTCTGCGCGGGGTCGGCGGTGGTGGCCGAGGCGGCGAGCACCACCGGCTCGGCCCCGAAGGAACGGGCCAGGCGCAGCACGCGGCGCACGATCAAGGCCACATGCGCTCCGAGCACACCTCGATAGGCATGGCACTCGTCCAGCACCACGTAGCGCAGGCCCTGGAGCAGCCGCACCCAGCGGCGGTGCCCGGGCAGGAGGGAGAAGTGCACAAAATCGGGGTTGGTGAGCACCACGTCAGCGTGCTCTCGGACCCAGTCCCGCTCCTGCAGGGGGGTGTCGCCGTCACAGGTCGCGGCCCGGACGTCACGGACGCCGGCGGAGCCGAGCAGGCGCTCGAGCCCGGCGAGCTGGTCCGCCGAGAGCGCCTTGGTCGGGGAGAGGTAGAGCGTGGTGGGCCGGCGCTGGAGGGCGGCGATGGAGCCGGAGGTGCCCGCCGCCTCACGCACCGCGGTCAGAGCGGGCAGCCATGCCGCCAGGGACTTCCCGGAGCCGGTTCCGGTGGCGATCACCGTGTGCCGGCCGGCTCGTAATGCGTCTGCGGCCTGAACCTGGTGGGTCCAGGGCTCCGCCACCCCCATCTCGCGGTAACCGGCCACCAGCGCGGAGTCGGCCCAGGCAGGCCACGGCGCCGTGCGGGCCGGTCGCGCCGGAGTGGTCTCCACATGGAGCAAACGCCCGTCGGGCTCCCCGAGGGAACGCAGGAGCCCCAGGAGGTCGGGCGGCGCGAAGGCGGACACCCCTCCAGTGTGGCCGATGAGGCATGCGCAGACCCCCGAAGCCATCGGCTTCGAGGGTCTGCGGTCATGCGCTGAGCGGGGGGCATGCGGAGCGCACGGCGCTCCAGGTCCGGTGCTAGTCGCGCCTGCGGCGCCAGCTCCTGCGCTTCGGCGCCTCCGGAAGGGTGAAGGCGGCGCCAGCCTCGCCAGGCGTGCTGGGCGACGCGCCCGGCTCATGCTCGGCAGCCATCCGCACAGTGACGGTGGCGAGTTCCTCGCGGAAGCGATCAGGGAACTGCTCGTCGAGGGTCTCGTCGACCTGTTTCTCGACGTGGGTCTCCATTCGTGCGGCGACTCGGCGTTCGAGTTCCTCGCGACGATGGCGGCGCTCCGCCTCCACCAGCACCTGGTGCTCGCCGTTGAGTGCCTTCCACAGCGCCACGCACATGGCGAGCATGACGATCATCACCGGCACCGAGGTCAGGATGGCGGCGTCCCGCAAGAGGGTGAGACCACCGGCCACCAGCAGCAGGATGGCCACCAGGCCTTCCAGTCCGGCCCACATGGCGCGCGACCACTTCGGCGGATCGAGCTCGCCGCCCGAGGCGATCATGTCGATGACCAGCGAACCGGAGTCGGAGGAGGTGATGAAGAAGATCGCCACCATGACGGTGGCCACGATCGCCAGGCCGGCGGCCAGGGCCGTGCCGCCACCGGCGAGCACGTCGATGTAGTTGAACAGCACCGCCTCGGGCTGTTCGCCCACGGTTCCGGCTGTCTCGGTGGACCACAGACGGCCCTCGCCGCCGTCTTCCCAGGCCTCGTAGATCGCGCCGGCGCCCATCACGGTGAACCACACGAAGCTCATCACCGTCGGGACCAGCAGCACACCGCCGATGAACTGGCGCACGGTGCGGCCCTTGGAGATGCGCGCGATGAAGACGCCGACGAACGGCGCCCACGAGATCCACCAGCCCCAGTAGAAGACCGTCCACCAGCGCTGGAAGGAGAAGCCTTCCTCGCCCGTGTAGGCCGCCGTGTGGAAGGTCAGCGGGACCACGGCTCCGAGGTAGTCGCCGATGGACTCCACCAGGGTGCGCAACAGCCACAGGGTCGGGCCGAGCAGCAGCATGGCGATCAGGAAGATGGCTGCCATGCCGAGGTTGACGTTCGAGAGCCACTTGATGCCCTTGCCCACCCCGGAGACCACCGAGATCAGCGCGATGCCCGAAACCACCACGATCACCAGGATCAGTGCGATGCTGCCCACGGACCCGTCCTCGTCGAAGCCCCAGGAGGGGATCAGGCCGAGGTGGTTCAAGCCGGCGGCGATCTGGCTGACGCCCAGGCCCAGGGAGGTGGCCACGCCGAAGACCGTGCCGACGATGGCGATGACATCGATGACGTCGCCGATCCAGCCCTTGACCCGGTCACCGAGCAGCGGCTCGAGGGTCCAGCGGATCGAGACCGGACGACCCTTGCGGTGGATCGCGTAAGCCAGTGCCAGGCCGATGACGGCGTAGATCGCCCAGGCGTGGAAGCCCCAGTGCAGGAAGGTCTGGTTCATGGCCTGTTCGGCCACTCCGGCGATGTCGCCCTCAACCCAGTGGTTGTATCCCTCGGCGGCACCGTCGAGACGTTCGCCATTGACGCCAGGTCGCGGTGAGGTGAAGTACTCCAGAGGCTCGGCCGCGCCCCAGAACACCAGTCCGATACCCATGCCGGCGGCGAAGAGCATCGCGAACCAGGAGAGCAGCGAGAACTCGGGCTTGTCGTCGTCCTGGCCGAGCTTGATGTCGCCGAAACGGCTCAGGCCCATGACGAGCGAGAAGAGGACGAAGCCGGCCACGGCCACGACCATCCAGGGGCCGAGACCCGAGACCACGCCCTGCATGGTGGTCTCGATGGTGTTGGCGAGCCCGGTCTCCACGGACTCGGCGACGTCACCGCTCCAGATCTGCGGCACGATGACCGAGGTGACGAAGGGGACGAGCGTCATCACCAGAATGATGATCAGGGCAGGAATGAAGACGCGGGGCGCGGGGATCCGCCCTCGTCGCTTGCGGGGCTGCGCGCTCGGCGCAGCCGATGCGCCGTGCGGGGGCCTGGGGGGAGCGCTCAACGAATCCTCCTGATCGTCGTGGGGTCAGACGCGAGGACGTGTTTCCACGACTGCGCGCCAGCCGGTGTGCAGGGGCACGGTACCGGTCATTCACGAACCTGCAACAGCCCGTTCAGCGAGTTGGCCACATGTCCAGCATGCGAACAGGGCGCGTCCAGGAAGTGACATGACCCATATCGATCTGGTGACATTCCGGCCGTGGGGGTAGCCAAGGGAACTTTTTTTCGGTTTGTTACCTCTGACCAATGGAGTTTTACACGGCTGTGACATCAGTCTGTGAGACTTCCTCTCACCCACCGTGGTCGCAGGACCACGATCCCGGTCCCCATCAGACAAGGAACGACGCACATGACTCCACACAAGCTGCTCCCGAGGGCCGCAGCGGCCGCCGGCGCATTGTTGCTGGGCGCGACGCTCTCGGTGCCAGCCTGGGCCGATGCCGATGAGGCGGAGACCGACACCGACGAGGGGGTCGAGTCGGCCGACGAGGTCGACAGCGATGACCCCAACACCCTCGTCGTCGGGACCTCGCAGTCCATCGAGACCTGGAACCCGTTCCAGCAGACGTACGTCATCGAGCACCAGTTCCGTCAGATCACCTATGAGCCCCTGGTGCGCCTCAGTGCCGAGGACTACACCCCGGAGCCGGGCCTTGCTGAAGACTGGGAAGCCTCAGAGGATGGCTTGACCTGGACTTTCGAACTGCGTGAGGACGCGTACTGGCACGACGGTGAGCAGTTCACCGCCGAGGATGTGGTGTACACCTACCACATCATGCGCGAAGACCCGGACATCTCAGCCCGGAACGCTCCGACCAACGAGCTCATCGCCGACGTACGCGCCGAGGACGACTTCACCGTGGTCTTCGAGCTCAACTTCCCGGACATCGGCATCGAGGCCAGTGACCAGGTCATCGTGCCGAAGCACATCTGGGAGGAGCACGAGGGCGCCTGGGGCGAGTACGACAACGACGACTTCCCGATCGTCGGCATCGGCCCCTTCCAGGCCTCCGAGTTCTCGGTGGACTCCTACATCCGATACACCGCCAACGAGGACTACTTCCGCGGCGCACCGGGCTTCGACGAGCTCGTCTTCCAGTACTACACCGAGCCCGACACCTCCATCGCGGCCCTGGAGGCCGGCGAGGTGGACCTCATCGGTGGCCTGAACGAGCAGCAGATCCGCCGCTTGGAAGGCATCGAGCACGTCACCACGAACACCGCCCCCGACCGGCGCTGGTTCGCCATGCGCTTCAACCACGGACCGCAGACCCGCGACGGTGAGGAGTTCGGCAACCTGCGCGAGGCCGTGACCGACCCGGCGGTGCGCCAGGCCATTCATCACGCACTGGACCGCGAGGAGCTCATCGAGCGCGTGCGTGGCGGATTCGGCGACCCGGCCACCTCCATCGTGCCGAACGTGTTCACCAACATCTGGTGGGAGCCCAGCGACGACATCCGCGTGGACTTCGACCTCGACGCCGCGAACACCCTCCTCGATGAGGCCGGCTACGAGTGGGCCGACGGCGCGGACTTCCGCACCACCCCCGACGGTGAACCGCTGGAGCTGCGCATCGCCGTGGATGCCGGGAACACCGAGCGTGAGAACACCTCCCTCTTCATCCAGGAGTGGCTCGCCGAGATCGGCATCGACCTCGAGCGCGTCATCACCGAGGACGTCGAGGACCTGTTCCTCAATGGTGATGTCGAGATGTCCTTCACCGGATGGGGCATCCAGCCCAACCCGGTGTACAACCTCAACCGTCAGTCCTGCGGCCAGCTCCCGGTCGAACCGGGCGATGGTGGTACCGACACCTACTACTGCAACGAAGACTTCGACGCACTGATCGCCGAGTCCCAGCAGGAGCTGGACGAGGACCGCTCTGTCGAGCTCTTCCACGAGCTGCAGGAGACTCTGTACACCGACAACGTGATGATCTTCCTGTGGTACCCCCACGTGATGGAGGCGTACAACAACGTCAAGATCACTGACGTCACCACCCAGCCCGAGGACGAGGGCATGATCATGGGCCAGTCGGGTCCGTGGGCCTACTGGTCCGCCCAGCCCACCGGCGAGACCTTCGGCGGCGTGTCCACCGGCGTCCTGATCGGTACCGGTGTCGTGGTCATCGTGGCGGCCGGCGTTGTCGTCGCGGTCCTGGTCAAGCGCAAGAAGACCGCCGAGGATCGCGAGTGATTCGTCCATGACCTCACACACCACCGCGGCGTTGCCGGCCGGCTCTGAGTCGGCCGGCAACGCCCCGGGGGAGAAGGCACCCCGCTCCTCCTCCGGCTTCGGGCGCTATCTCATCAACCGGATCAGCGGCACGATCGTCTCGCTGATCGCGATCGTCTTCTCCGCCTTCTTCATCTTCCGCGTGCTCCCGGGTAACCCCGTGGAGAACCTGATGGCGGAGTTCGAGAACCCTTCCCCGGAACTCCAGGCCGCACTCATTGAGGAATGGGGCCTGAACGACCCGCTTCCGGTGCAGTTCTGGAACTACCTCACCGGCCTGCTGCAGGGAAACCTCGGCACCTCGATCCAGTTCGGCGTGCCGGTCAACCAGCTCTTCGCAGACCGGCTCTTCCCCACGTTGCTCCTGGGCGGCGTGGCTCTCATTCTGGCGGTCATCCTCGGCTACGGCCTGGGAGCGCAGGCAGCCTGGCGCCACGGCACCGGCTTCGACCGGCGCACGGTCTACACGGCCCTGGTCTTCTTCGCCGCCCCCACGTTCTGGGTGGCGATGATCGCCATCATCATCTTCTCCCGCGAGCTACGGCTCTTCCCCACCGGGCGGATGCGCTCGGCGGGCGCCGGGGACAACTTCTTCGCCCAGTTCCTCGACGTCGGCTATCACATGATCCTGCCGACGGTGACGCTGACGCTGATGATGTACTCCGGCTATCTGCTCACCATGCGCGCTGCCATGCTCGACGAAATGGGGAACGACTACCTGACCACCGCGCGGGCCAAGGGCTTGCGCGACAACGTGGTGCAGCGCAAGCACGCGATGCGCAACGCGATGTTGCCGACCACCACGGTGGTGTTCATGTCGATCGGCAACCTGATCAACGGTTCGCTGATCACGGAGATGATCTTCTCCTGGCCAGGGCTCGGCTATACGTTCTATCAGGCGATATCCGTGCCCGACTATCCGGTGCTGCAAGGCCTGTTCGTCATCTTCGCCGGTTCGACCGTGCTCGCGAATCTGGCAGCGGACATCATGTACTGGTTCATCGACCCGAGGGCGCGTAAGGCATGAGTACCGAGACAGCCACACCCTCCACCCCGCCGAGCCCGACCGCCGTCCGCCTGGCGCGGTGGAAGCGCTCCGCCGGCTCCACCTGGAAGGAGTTCCGCTCGCAGAAGGGCGGCATGGCCGGTCTGATCGGGCTGAGCTTCTTCATCCTCCTGGCGATCTTCGGCCCGGCCCTGGTGGACTCCAGCGCCCTGAGCGTCACCCAGGCCACCGGTGGCCGGATGGCCCCGCCAGGCGACGGCTACATCCTCGGCACCGACGAGTTCGGCCGCTCCGTGGCCCTGCTGACGCTCATGGGCGCCCGCGTCACTCTGATCATCGGCGTGGCCGCAGCGTTCATGGGCATGTTCATCGGCACGACGGTCGGCATCATCGCCGGTCACTTCGAGGGCAAGATCTCGTGGGTGCTGATGCGCATCACCGAGTGGTTCATGAACCTGCCCACCCTGGTGCTCGCGGTGGTGCTGGTGGTCATTCTGGGCCGCGGCATGCTCGTGCTGATCATCGCCATCGGTGTGACGTCCTGGGCGGGAACAGCCCGGGTCATCCGCGCGCAGACCCGAGCAGTGGAGGGCCGCCCCTACCTCGAGCGGGCTCGCGCGTTGGGGGCCGGTCACGGGCACCAGATGTCCCGCCACGTGCTGCCCAATGTGATGCCCTTGGTCATGGCCTCCACCATCATGGCGGTGGCCGGCGCCATCCTCTCCGAGTCCACCCTGGCCTTCCTCGGCCTGTACGACCCGGACAGCCTCTCCTGGGGGATGATGCTCAACCGCGCCTGGAGCTCGGGTGGGATGTCCGCCGGGGCGTGGTGGTACATGCTCCCGCCGGGATTCATGATCCTGCTCGTGGTGCTGTGCTTCACCCTGTGTGGCCGCGCCCTGGAGACCGCCCTCAACCCGCGCCTGAGGAAGTGAGTGGCATGCCCCTGCTCGAACTGAAAGACGTCTCGATCACCTACCGCGGGTTGCGTGGCACCGTGCCTGCCGTGCGGGGCGTGAACCTCACCCTCGAGGCCGGCCAGACCCTCGGCATCGCCGGGGAGTCCGGCTCGGGGAAGTCCACCCTGGCCATGGCGATGCTGCGGCTGCTTCCCCCGGGCACCGACGTCAGCGGGGAGATCCTGCTCGACGACGAGGACGTGCTGAGCATGAAGTGGGGCCGCCTGCGTGCCGTGCGCTGGACCGGATTGTCCATGGTCTTCCAGGGCGCCATGCACGCCCTGAACCCCGTCTACCGGGTGGGTCAGCAGATTGCCGAGCCTTTGGAGTTGCACCAGAAGCTCACCGGCTCCGCGCTGGAGGAGCGGGTGGTCGAACTCCTCGACCAGGTCGGCATGCCCGCCTGGCGCAAGGACAGCTACCCCCACGAACTCTCCGGCGGGCAGCGCCAGCGCGTCATGATCGCGATGGCCCTGGCCTGCGAGCCGGATCTGATCATCGCCGACGAGGCGACCACCGCGCTGGATGTCATGGTGCAGGCTCAGGTCCTGCAGTTGCTCCGTAACCTGGTCTATGAGCGCAACGTCGGACTGATCATGATCAGCCACGACCTCTCGGTCCTGGCCGACATGTGCGACCGGGTGGCCGTGATGTACGCCGGTGAGGTGGTCGAGCTCGGCAAGGGCCATGCCCTGTTCACCGCTCCGCGCCACCCCTACGGGCACGCACTCGGCTCGGCCTTCCCGGTCATCGGGGACATGTCGGCACGCAACAATCCGCGTGGTCTCGCCGGCGACCCGCCCGACCCCTCCGACTTGCCGTCCGGATGTCCGTTCCACCCACGCTGCCCGGTGGCCCGCGAGGACTGTTCCACGGTCAAGCCCGAACTGCTGACCGTCCCCGCCCCCGACGATCCTGCGCGCCTGAGCGCATGCCTGGTGGCGCAAGACGGCGACCCGATCGTCCCGGCGGGCGATCCCACGAAGGAGCCTGCGCTGTGAGCGACGAGAACCTGCTGTCCACCGCCGACCTCCACGTGGCCTTCTCCCTGCCGGGCGGGCGCGAGGCCCGCGCCGTCGACGGCGTCAACCTCGAGGTCAAGCCCGGGGAGATCGTGGCCCTGGCCGGGGAGTCCGGCTGCGGCAAGACCACCCTGGCGCGCACGCTCCTCGGCCTGGAGAAGCCGACGGCCGGAGCGGTGACCTTCGGCGGCAAGCCGCTGGGCACGACCACCAAGCAGCTGCGTGCTTTCCGCAAGAAGGTCCAGCTCGTGCTGCAGGACCCCACGGGCGCCCTGAACCCCCGTCAGACGGTCTACGAGGCCGTGGCCGAGGGCTTGCGTATCCACGGCATTCACGACGACGAACACGGCCGGGTGGTCCGGGCGCTGTCCCAGGCCGGCCTCCGCCCGGCGGAGCGCTACCTGATGCGGTACTCCTTCGAGCTGTCCGGCGGTCAGCGGCAGCGTGTGGTCATTGCCGGGGCTCTGGCACTCGCACCCAAGATCATCGTGGCGGATGAGCCGGTGGCCTCTCTCGATGCCTCCGTGCGCGGCGAGATCCTCGCACTGCTCAAGGAGTTGCGAGACGACTATGGTCTCGGCGCGCTGGTGGTCACCCACGACCTCGGCCTCGCATGGAACATCGCCGACCGGATCGCGGTGATGTACCTCGGGCGCATTGTGGAGCAGGGCCCGGTGGAGCAGGTGCTGCTCGATCCCCAGCACCCGTACACCCGCGCGCTGGTCTCCGTCCTACCGGAGTCCCCGGTGGGGGAGCCCCAGGTGCTCACCGGGGAAGCTCCGGACGCCTCGGCGATTCCCAGTGGTTGCCGTTTCCACTCGCGGTGCCCGGTCTACAACTCCGGCGTGGCCGAGCAGGTGGGTGTGGCGGAGAAGTGCACCACCGTGGACCTGAACGTGCTGGGCAGTGAGACCCGCCAGTGGCAGGCCGCCTGCCACGTGGCACACGTGAGCGGCCGTGAAGAGGTCCGCGATACCGTGCAAGCTTCGAACTGAGGAATCAGTTCGAGGATGGCCATGCCGCTTCGGGCGTGGCCATCACCGCTGGGCCCGCCGATCCGGGCCACAACCTTCCCTGGAGCACAGATGCGTATCCTCGTCGTCCAGAACTCGCCGTCCTCGGGCGCCGGCCGGCTGTCCGGCTGGCTCGTGGAGGAGGGGCTCTCCGTCGATCTGGTGGACGGCGACGAACTTCCCCCCACGCTGGCTGGCGTGGATGGTGTGGTCCTCCTCGGCGGCGGGTTCATGCCGGACAACGACGAGCACGCGCCCTGGCTGCACCGCGAGCGCGCCCTGACTCGCGAGGCGATCGCCAAGGAGATTCCGCTGCTCGGTATCTGCCTGGGGGAGCAGGTGCTCGCCCTGGTGGCCGGCGGCGAGGTCACCGCCTCCTCGGGCGAGACCGAGCGCGGCTCGGTGGGCATCGACCTCACTGAGGCGGCCGCCGAGGACCGGGTGTTCTCCTCCCTGGCTGGAGAGCAGCTCCGGATGATCCAGAACCACAAGGACTCCGTCACCCGCCTGCCCGAGGAGGCTGTGCTGCTCGGCACCAACGAGGCATGCAAGGTCCAGGCCTTCCGGGTGGGCAGCGTGGCCTGGGGGCTGCAGTTCCATCCCGAGGTGGATGCCTCGCGATTGAAGAAGTGGAACGAGGCTTCTCTGGCCAAGGTCGGGGTGGATCGCGACGCACTCGCGGCTGCTGCCGAGGTCGATGCCCCGGTGAATGTGCGCCAGTCCCGCGAGTTGCTCGCCAACTTCGCCGCGGTGGTGCGCGAGCAGGCGGCCCAGCGGAGGCCGGCCGCATGAGCGATCCGCGCACTGCCGGTGAGAAGGCGGCCGCCGGACGTGATGGCACATTGACCTCTGGTGAGGGGCCGGCGCCCTTCGTGGCCTACCGGCTTGCCACCGCTGAGGGGGCGATTCTCGCCGAGAACCACCCGGACGAGACCTTCATCCCGGCCTCTACGCTCAAGCTCGCCATCCTGGTTGCCGTGGCGCGCGCACTGGAAGGCGGCGCGCTGAGCTTGGACCACGAGGTGCCCGTGGTCAGCTCGTGGCCGAGCGACTTCGACGGCACTCCCTTCGACTTCAGCTACGACGCTGATGAGGTCGACAACGCCTGGCCCGCCGAGGGCACACCGATCTCGGTCGGCGACATCTTGGAGCGGATGATTACCGTCTCCTCCAACGAGGCCACCAACATGGCCTACGACCTGGTGGGCAAGGAGTCGGTGGCCGCCGTCTTCGCCGACGCCGGTTGCACCCACTCCGCCCTGGGCCGGAAGTACGGCGACATGCTCGCGGCCCAGCACTTCGGGCGCGTCAGCTACTGCACCGCCGGAGATCTCGCGACGCTCATGGGGGCCACGGTGCGCGGCGACCTCATCGGTGCGCAGTGGACGCGGTATGTCACCGACCTGCTCTCCCGCCAGCAGGACCAGGTCATCGGCGGAGTCGTCCCGGCCGGTACCCCGTGGGGTTCGAAGTCCGGCTGGGTGGACGGTATCCGCCACGATGTCGCCTACATCGGCGAGCCGGGCCCGCGGGCGCTGGTGCTGGGGGTGTGCACCCGCGACTTCCCCGACTGGCCCTCGGCCGTGGCCGCGATCCGGGCGCTCGCCGACATCGCCCTGCGCCTGGCCGCGCGCTGACCCTGCCGGCCCTCGGGGCGGCCCCACCCGGGCGCCCGCCCGCAGCGTTTGTGCTCACTGGATGTCGCTCTGAGCGGGGATCCGGCCCGCTAGAGCGACGTCTTCTGATCACCATCGCGGGGGAGGGGCGGCCGTGACCGCGGGGATCGGCGGCCGTGTCTGCGGGGGAGGGGCGGCGGGCGCCTCGGCTACGGGATGCGCAGCCAGGACGCCCGTTACACCATGGGCCTATGACCACGTGGAAGAACACCGAGAAGCTGTCCGAGATCCCCGCGCAGGACCAGCAGTGGCCCGGCACGGAGGCGGCCCTGAACCCGGCGGCCGATCATGGCGAGACCACCTGGGTGGGGCGCGAGCGCCTCACCGGCAAGAAGGCCCTGATCACCGGTGGGGACTCCGGGATCGGGCGCGCGGTCGCCATCGCCTTCGCCAAGGAGGGGGCGGATGTGGCCATCACGCACCTGCCCGACGAATCCAAGGACGCCGCCGAGGTCAAGGAAGCGGTGGAGGCGGCCGGCCGCACCTGCGTGGTCATCGAGGTCGACCTACGCACCGAGGAGGCCTGTGCCCACGCCGTCGCGACGGCGGTTGACGGCCTGGGCGGCCTCGACGTGGTGATCAACAACGCGGCATTCCAGATGGCCCAGCCGGACTTCCCGGACTTCCCCGGCGATCAGATCGAACGCACCTTCGCTACGAATGTCTTCGCCACGTTCTGGACCACCAAGGCGGCGACGCCGCACCTGGGCGAGGGCTCCACGGTCATCAACACCACCTCCATCCAGGCCTACTCGCCATCGGAACCGCTGTTGGACTATGCCGCCACCAAGGCTGCGCTGAACAACCTCACGGTGAACCTGGCCTCCGAGCTGGGCTCGCGTGGCATCCGGGTGAACGCTGTGGCTCCGGGCCCGATCTGGACGCCACTGATCCCTTCCACCTTCGACGGCGAGAAGGTCGAGGGCTTCGGTGCCGACACCCCGCTCGGCCGGGCCGGCCAGCCCATCGAGGTGGCCTCGGCCTTCGTGTACCTCGCCTCGGACGAGGCCTCCTACGTCTCGGGCACCGTGCTCGGCGTCACCGGCGGGAAGCCGGTCTTCTGACGAAGGCGCAGCCGAGTGCCGGGCCGAGGGGCGAGGTCCAGCCGAGGCGGAGGTGAGGAAGTAAACCTGTTAAGCCCGGTCTTCTGACGAAGGCGCAGCCGAGTGCCGGGCCGAGGGGCGAGGTCCAGCCGAGGCGGAGGTGAGGAAGTAAACCTGTTAAGCCCGGTCTTCTGACCACCCGAGACCGCGCAGGTGTTCTAACGTTCCTGCGTGGTCTATCACCCGAGGGACGGCGCACGCCGTGTCGTCGCTGCCGCCTTCGCCCTGCTGTGTGCTGGCGCAGTCGCGCTCGTGTGGTGGTTCTTCGTCACCACCCCCACTGGGCAGCGGATCGACCAGCTCGCCCTGGAGGGCTCAGCACTGGGCCAGAGCACCCTGTACGGCAGGGCTCACCAGCTCCTGGGGATCGTCTCGGAGGCCTTCCTCGTCGTGGTGGTGGCCGTGGCCGGTCTCTTCGCCGCGCTACGCCGCCAGTGGGTGCACGTCGTCGCGATCGCCCTGGTGGTGGGGGGTGCGAACATCACTACCCAGGTGCTCAAGGAGTACGTGTTCTCCCGCCCCGACCTCGGGGTCACCTGGTCCATGGCGAACTCCCTCCCCTCCGGCCACACCACCGCGGCGGTCAGCGCTCTGGCCGCCGGGCTCCTGGCTGTGGCCCCGCGATGGCGCTGGCTCGTGGCCGGAACGGGAGCGATCTATGCGGCCGCCACAGGTGTCGCCACGATGGTGGTGAGCTGGCACCGGCCCGGTGACGTCGTGGCGGCAGTGCTCGTGGTGGGCGCCTGGTTGTTGTGCGCTTTGGCGCTGTTGCGGCGGGAGGATGTGGCGACGAATGGGGGCAGGATGCCCTCCTGGGCGCGCGGTGCCGATGTCGCCACGAGGGCACTGCTCGGATTGACGATGGCGGTTGCCGCGCTCGTCAGCTTCCTTGCCCTGCTCACCACGCGCGGCGCCATCGGAGCCGAGCCGCCGGAGCGCTTCGACCTTCCCGTGGCCTACATCGGCGCGATCGCCGCGATCATCGCCATCACCTGCCTGACCACCTTGCTCGCACTGGTGCTCTCCGCCCCACGCAGCGATCCGCGACGCGCTGGCGCCACACGGTGAGGTGTGGCTTCCATTGGCTCTCGGGCACGCCCGGTGCCGCGAGAGCGCGCCACCGGGCGGGAACGGTCTGCAGCGCTGT
Source organism: Bogoriella caseilytica (assembly GCF_003752405.1). Classification (NCBI taxonomy): domain Bacteria; kingdom Bacillati; phylum Actinomycetota; class Actinomycetes; order Allobogoriellales; family Allobogoriellaceae; genus Allobogoriella; species Allobogoriella caseilytica. The sequence continues at coordinate 1,777,588 of NZ_RKHK01000001.1, forward strand.
CCAGGACCAGGTACGGTCAGCGGCGATGCCCCAGAACAATGGGTGTGTCAACGCCTGACGGCGCAGCAATCCCCCACAGTCAGCCAGTTCGGCCAGTAAGGAAGGTCCACGTGGCCACAACCCGCAAGCTTGTGATCGTCGAGTCTCCTGCCAAGGCGCGCACCATCGGCGCCTATCTCGGGCCGGAGTTCGATGTCGAGGCGTCGGTGGGGCACATTCGCGACCTTCCTCAGCCCTCCGAACTGCCGCAGGAGATGAAGAAGGGCCCGTTCGGCAAGTTCGCCGTCGATGTCGAGGGCGACTTCGATCCCTATTACGTGGTGGACGCGGGCAAGAAGAAGAAGGTCGCCGAGCTGCGCAAGGCGCTCAAGGAGTCCGACGAGCTCTACCTCGCCACCGATGAGGACCGCGAGGGCGAGGCCATCGCCTGGCACCTGTTGGATGTGCTCAAGCCCAAGGTACCGGTCAAGCGCATGGTCTTCCACGAGATCACCCGCGAAGCCATCACCCGCGCCCTGGAGAACACCCGCGAGCTCGATGACCGGCTCGTCGACGCCCAGGAGACCCGTCGTATCCTCGACCGCCTGGTGGGCTACGAGGTCTCACCGCTGCTGTGGCGCAAGATCAAGCCCGGCATCTCCGCCGGTCGAGTGCAGTCCGTGGCCACCCGCCTGGTGGTCGAACGCGAACGGGAGCGGATGAGCTTCCGCTCGGCCTCCTACTGGGATGTGCGCGGCCTCTTCAGCGGCGCAGACTCCACCGACACCGAGCAGGATCGGCAGTTCACCGCCCGCCTCGTCAGCCTGGACGGCCGGCGTGTGGCCACTGGCCGCGACTTCGCCGACGACGGCGAACTCAAGCCCGCCGCCACCAAGGCCGAGGTGCTGCACCTCGCGGAGACGAACGCCCGCGAGGTGGCCATCGCTCTGGAGCAGGCCGCTGCGCAGGTGGTCTCCATGGAGACCAAGCCCTACACCCGCCGTCCGGCGGCGCCGTTCACCACCTCCACGCTGCAGCAGGAGGCCTCGCGCAAGCTGCGCTGGAGCGCTCGGGAGACCATGCGCACCGCGCAGGGCCTGTACGAGAACGGCTACATCACCTACATGCGTACCGACTCGCCGGTGCTCTCCGCCCAGGCCATCGCGGCGGCCCGCAGCCAGGCCGCCGAGCTGTACGGCGCGGAGTACGTGCACGACAAGGCACGCACGTACGGCAAGTCCAAGGGGGCACAGGAGGCGCACGAGGCCATCCGCCCCGCCGGCGATGCCTTCCGCACCCCTGGGCAGGTGGCCTCCTCCCTCAGCCCGCAAGAGCTGAAGCTCTACGACCTCATCTGGAAGCGCACAGTCGCCTCCCAGATGGCGGACGCGCGCGGCCAGACCGCCACGGTGCGCTTGGGCGCAGACCTGCCTGAGGCGCAGGTGGCCTCCCTGCCGGGCAGTGGCGACCGGCGTGCCGAGCTGAGCGCCTCCGGCACCGTGATCACCTTCCGGGGCTTCCTGGCCGCCTACGAGGAAGGCCGCGACGCCGAGCGCTACGAGGACAACGCCGGCAAGGACAGTAAGGAGACCCGGCTGCCCCAGCTCGCCGAGGGTGATGCGGTGAGCACCCAGGAGGTCACTGCCGAAGGGCACGAGACCAGCCCGCCGCCGCGGTACACCGAGGCCTCGCTGGTCAAGGCCATGGAGGAGCGCGGCATCGGCCGGCCCTCCACCTACGCCGCCACGATCTCGGTGATCACTGACCGTGGTTATGTGGAACGCCGCGGCCAAGCGCTGGTGCCCACCTGGCTGGCCTTCTCGGTGGTGCGGCTGCTGGAGGAGAACCTCCCCAAGCTCGTGGATTACGACTTCACCGCCGCCATGGAGGCCGATCTCGACCGCATCGCTGCCGGAGACGAGCAGCGCACCCATTGGCTCGCGAGCTTCTACCGCGGAGACGACCAGCGACAGGGCCTGAAGGCCCTCGTGGAGGATCTGGGCGATATCGACGCCCGGGCCGTGAACAGCATCGACCTCGGCGAAGGTCTCACCCTGCGCGTGGGTCGCTACGGGCCCTATATCGAGGAGCCCGCAGGAGAGGACGAGGACGCTACCGACTCCGACGGCGAGAAGCGCACGTCCCGCCGCGCCTCGGTGCCCGATGACATCGCCCCGGACGAGCTCACCGTGGAGGTAGCCCGCGAACTCCTGGCCAAGCAGGCCGACGACGGGCGCGAACTCGGCACCGATCCGGAGACCGGCCGGACGATCATCGCCAAGAACGGCCGCTACGGCGCCTACGTCACCGAGGTCGTGCCGGAGATGACCGAGGAGGAGATCCAGGCCCATCTGGATGCTCAACCCACGGAGTATTACAAGAACGGCAAGCCCAAGCCGAAGAAGAAGCCCAAGCAGCCCAAACCGCGCACCGGATCACTCCTGCAGTCCATGGCCCTGGAATCAGTCACGCTCGAGGACGCCCTGAAGCTGCTCTCGCTACCCCGGGTGGTGGGAACCGACGCCGAGGGGCAGGAGATCACCGCCCAGAACGGCCGCTTCGGCCCGTACCTGAAGAAGGGCACCGACTCGCGCTCGCTGGAGTCCGAGGAGCAGATCTTCTCCATCACCCTGGAGGAGGCGCTGGCCATCTACGCCCAGCCGAAGCAGCGCCGCGGGCAGACGGCGCGGCCGCCTCTGAAGGAGCTGGCAGCGGATCCGGTTTCCGGTAAGCCGGTCGTGGTCAAGGACGGGCGTTTCGGCCCCTACGTCACCGACGGCGAGACGAACGCGACGCTGCGACGAGACGACTCGGTGGAGCAGCTCACCGACGCGCGCGCCCATGAGCTGCTCGCGGAGAAGCGTGCCAAGGGCCCGGCCAAGGGCAAGTCCCGTTCCTCGAGTGCACGCAGCACCGCGAAGAAGCCCGCGGCACGCAAGCCGGCCGCCAAAAAGTCACGCTGAGGCTCCCCGGTCGCGCGCTGACGTAGATTGACGGCATGGACACTGCCGTCGTTGACACGCTTCCTCAGCCTCTCGATCCGCATGACGCCCCGCCGCTGCGGTGGGGCATCATCGGCGCCGGCGGAATCGCCGGACGCTTCGCCACCGAGGTGCCCGCGCACAGCGCGCAACGCATCGTGGCCATCGGGTCGCGCAGCGCGGAGAAAGCTGCGGCCTTCGCCGCGGAGCACGGCGTTCCTGTTGCGCACGGCTCTTACGAGGAACTCGTGGCGGATCCCGAGGTGGACGTCGTCTACGTCGCCTCACCGCACAGCCACCATGCCGAGCACGCTCGTCTCGCGCTCGAGGCCGGTAAGCACGTGCTGGTGGAGAAGGCCTTCACCCGTAACGCTGCCGAGGCGCGCTCGGTCTTCGACCTCGCTGAGCAGCGGGGCCTGTTCGCCATGGAGGCGATGTGGAGCAGGTTCCTGCCGCACATGGTGGCCCTACGTGGGCTGGTCGACTCCGGCGCGCTCGGTGAGGTCCTGCATGTGCGCGGGGACCACGGCCAGTACCTCCCGCACGTTCCGCGCCTGACCGAGCCGGAGCTCGCCGGGGGCGCCGTGCTGGACCTGGCCGTCTACCCGCTCTCCTTCATCCACTCCCTGCTCGGCGTGCCGCAGGCAGTGCATGCGATCGGCACCCTCACCGAGAAGGGCGTCGACGGTCAGGAGGCCGTCACGCTCTCCTACGGTCGCGCCGTCGGGGTGGCGACCGCCAGCATGCTGGCGCGCTCGGCCACCGACGGCATCGTGGTGGGCACCGAGGCCCGGGTGGAACTGGCCTCGGGCTTCTATGCTCCGGGGATCTGCACGGTGGTGCCTCGCGAGGGGGAGCCTTGGACCTTCCCGCAGCGCAGCATCACCGGTGGGTTCCAGTACCAGGCGGCCGAGGTGGCTCGCTGTGTGAGCGCCGGCCGGCAGCAGTCGGAGACGTTGCCCTGGACGGCCACCATCGAGGTCATGGAGATCATGGATGAGGTGCGTCGCCAGCTGGGCGTGGTCCTACCGGGTGAGTAGCGCGTCGGTGGCCGCAGCTAGGCTGAACCGGTGAGCGCACACCCAGGACTCTTCCTCTCCCTCGAGGGCGGTGAAGGGGCGGGCAAGACCACCCAGCGTGCTCTGCTCGGGCAGTGGCTGGAGAGCCTGGGCCATGAGGTGGTGCTCACGCGCGAGCCCGGTGGCACCGCGCTGGGGCACACCCTGCGTCAGGCGCTGCTGCACGGCGAGGACATCGACGCGCGGACCGAGGCGCTGTTGTATGCCGCGGACCGCGCCCACCACGTGGCCTCTTTGGTGCTCCCGGCGCTGCGTCGCGGCGCTGTGGTGATCACCGACCGCTACCTGGACTCCTCCGTGGCCTACCAGGGAGCGGCCCGATCCCTCGGCCCGCAGGAGATCCGCGACCTGAGCCTGTGGGCCACCGACGGTCTGCTCCCGGAACTCACCGTGCTCCTCGACATTGATCCGGCCGTGGGAGCCGCGCGCCGGTCAGAGGACCCCGATCGCCTCGAGCGCGAGCCCGACGCCTTCCATCTGGCGGTACGCGAGCAGTTCCTCGCCCTGGCCCGCGCCGAGGCGGGGCGCTTCGTCGTGGTGGACGCCGCAGCCTCGCCCGAGGCGGTGCACGAGCAGATCCGCGCCCGGGTTGAGCCTCTGCTGCCGGAGCGCCGCCGTCCGCGCAATCCATGCGCTGTGCCCGCGCGCCGTGCCTTGCAGGAGCCTTCGTGAGCGTCTGGGATGACGTGATCGGGCAGGAGTCCGCCGTCTCCGTCCTGCAGGGAGCCGCCCGGGATCCGCAGGCAATGTCCCACGCCTGGCTGATCACCGGGCCGCCCGGTTCGGGGCGCTCGGTGGCCGCCCGGGCCTTCGCTGCAGCCCTGCAGTGCACCGAGGGCGGCGGGCCAGGTGCCAACGAGCCCGGCTGCGGTCGGTGCCATGCCTGCACCACGACGATGAACGGCTCGCACGCCGACGTCTCGTTGGTGACCACCGAGAAGGTCATATTCTCCATCGAGGAGATCCGGCCGCTGGTGTCGGAGGCGCAGCGCGCCCCGGCCGGGGGTCGCTGGCGCATCATGCTCATGGAGGATGCCGACCGGATGGTCGAACGCACCTCCAACGTCCTGCTCAAGGCCATCGAGGAGCCTCCGCCGCGGACCGTGTGGCTACTGTGCGCTCCCAGCCCCGAGGATGTGCTCACCACGATCCGCTCCCGCTGCCGTCCGGTCCACTTGCGCGTGCCGGACGCTCACGCCGTGGCCGAGTTGCTGGTGCGCCGCGACGGCGTGGACCCCGAGGAGGCGATCGTGGCGGCCCGGGCTGCGCAGTCGCACGTGGGTATGGCACGCCGCCTGGCGCACGACCCCGCCGCCCGCGATCGCCGCCGCCGTCTGCTCACCGCCGGAGCGACCATCCGCGGCGTGGGCGACGCGGTGCTCGCCGCGGCCGAGCTGGTCGACCTCGCGGCACAGGACGCCGCGGCGGCCACCGCCGAGCGCGCCGCAGCTGAGCGCGCGGACCTCTTGCGCACGCTGGGTGCCGAGGAGGACGCCAAGCGCCTCCCGCCTGCGCTGCGGGCTCAGGTGCGTCAACTCGAAGAAGACCAGAAGCGCCGCGCCACGCGAGCTCAGCGTGACGTGCTCGACCGTGCCATGGTCGATCTGCTCTCGCTCTACCGCGATGTCCTCGTCGTCCAGAACGGCGCCGGGGTGGCTCTGATCAACGCCGATCTCGACGCGCAGATCCGTCGCCTGGCCCAGGAGTCGAGCACGGAGCAGACGGTGCGGCGCATGGACGCCGTCGGGGAGGCACGCCAGCGTCTGGCCGGCAATGTCGCCCCCCTGCTGGCGGTCGAGGCCATGATGGTCGCTCTCCGCCCGCAGCCGGTAGCGTAAGTGGGGTGCACACCGCTACCACCCGCCCCGTCTGGGGCCGCCCGGTCACGGCGCGCCAGAGTCGCCGATCCTCGTCCGGACGGCGGAGAACCGCCCCTGTTGCTGCGCTCCTGACGGCCGCGCTGACGCTCGGATCCTGCGCCCTGTTCTCTGACTCGGAGGAGTCCGATGCCGAGGACGGCATGCAGGAGGGCTCAGACCCGGGAGCCGGCCCTGGTGAGCGAGAGCCGGAGGAAGCCGACGGGCCACTCGCAGACTTCTACGCCCAGGAGCTGGAGTGGGTGGAATGCGGGACGATGGAGTGCACGACCTTCGAGGTGCCCGCCGACTACGACGACCCCGGAGGTGCGCGCCTGGAGATCGCTGCGGCACGTCTCCTGGCCGACGGCGAGTCCCCGCTGGTGGTGAACCCCGGCGGGCCGGGAGGCTCGGGAATCGAGATGGCCGAGGCCGCGGCAGACATGTTCACCGAGGATCTGATCGAGGCATACGACATCATCGGCGTCGACCCCCGCGGTGTGGGTCAATCGAGCGCCATCGATTGCGTGGATGACGCGGACCTTGATCAACTGCGGGCCGCTGGTTACCAGGAGGGCCCGGAGGGCGAGACCGCGGCGGCGGAGGATATCGAGCTGATTGTCCAGGGATGTCAGGAGCGCAGCGTTGATCTCCTCCCCTACGTGGACACGATCAGCGCTGCCCGCGACATGGAAGTCCTGCGCGTATTGCTGGAGGTGCCGGAGCTGGATTACCTCGGGTATTCCTACGGCACCTACCTGGGCGCCCACTATGCGGAACTTTTTCCGGAACGTGTCGGCCGTTTCGTTCTTGACGGCGGCATGGACCCGAGTTTGGAGCGCCATGAGGTGGCGCATGACCAAGCTTTGGGTTTCGAAAGCGCCATGACGGCGTACATCGAGGACTGCCTCGCCTGGACCGAATGCCCGCTCGCCGGCGATCTCGACACAGCATTCGAGCAGATTCGTGCTCTTCTCGACGAGGCTGAGGCCGCTCCGCTTCCCACGGGAGACGGTGATCGGGTGCTCACGCGCGAGCTGGCGTATTCAGGGATCATCGGTCCGCTCTACAACCAGGGCGACTGGCCTGTGCTCACCGAATCGCTGGAACTCGCCCTGAACGGCGACGGCAGCTACCTCCTCTTCGTGGCCGACCTCTTCGCCGGCCGGGAGGAGGACGGCAGTTATCGCGACAATCAGACCGAGGCGAACTGGGCCATCAACTGCCTTGACCGACCAGTGACCGGCGACCCGGGCGACTGGGACCAGCGCGCCGAGGCCATGATCGACGCTGCACCGACCTTCGGACCGGCTCTGGCCTATGGGGAGGAGTTGTGCGCCCAGTGGCCGGCCGACTCCGAGGGCACTCAGGGGGAGATCACGGCCGCCGGCGCGGCGCCCATCCTGGTGGTGGGGACCACCGGTGATCCGGCCACGCCCTATCACTGGAGCGAGTCCCTGGCTCAGCAACTGGAATCCGGTGTGCTCCTGACCTACGACGGTGAGGGGCATGGCGCGTATGGCCGCTCGAACTCGTGCGTGAACGAGCGTGTCGATGACTTCCTGATCCGCGGGGAGATCCCTGAAGACGGTCTGGTCTGCTAGCCGGCGTGGTGGTGCGCCGGCGTGGCGTGTCACGGCTCACGGTGCCCGCCTTTGAGGGGCCGCCTGAGGATGACTAGACTGGCCGATGCTTGCCGCTGCTGCGAGCAGGCCGCCTTAGCTCAGTCGGCAGAGCGATTCACTCGTAATGAATAGGTCGTGGGTTCGATTCCCACAGGCGGCTCCATGAGGGAGTGCGGAACCAGCATGGAACCGCCTGCCATCTCGGAGCGTTATCTCCTCGTGATCAGCCCGCACCGCGGGCTTCGGACAGGATGTGTCATGGATCATCTGATCGCTCTGGTCCCGTCGATCGGCGTTGGAATCCTCCTCTGGATCGTGCTCCGCGGGATCATCAATGCGGATCGCCACGAGCGGGCCGCGCAACAACGCTTCGATGAGGAACGCGCCGAGAAATCCGCTCGAGGTGACAAAACGTTTCCGGAAGATTAATGTGGCGAGAGTGCTGAGCCGCCTTTGAGACTCTGCGCGGCAGTGACAGGACTCCGACTACGAAAGACCGGGGAGCAACAAACATGGCACAGAAGGTTCAGATCCAGCTCATCGACGATGTCGATGGCACTCCCGCTGTGGAAACGATCACTTTCGGCCTCGATGGCGTGAGCTATGAGATCGATGTGAACGAAAAGCACGCCGGCGAACTGCGCGAAGCGCTGTCCACCTGGGTGGGACACGCCCGTCGCTCCGGCGGCCGGCGCACCACCGGACGTCGTGGGGCGCGCGCCGCTGGCGGTTCCGCGTCGGACGCCGGAAAGATCCGCGACTGGGCAAAGAGCAACGGCTACAAGGTCTCCGAGCGCGGACGCATCCCTGCGGACATCCGCGAGGCGTACGCGAAGGCGAACGGCTGATAGGCCTGTAGCGCTTTCCTGATTGACTGGCCCGGCACCTGCGAAGGTGTCGGGCCAGTGGTCTGTGCGCGGACACCTGCTCCGGGCTCGTTCTCCGGGGCGGCCCATGATGGAATGGGACTATGACTTACACCCTCATCCTGCTTCGCCACGGCGAGAGCGAATGGAACGCGAAGAACCTCTTCACCGGCTGGGTGGATGTGCCCCTGTCGGAGAAGGGCATTGAGGAAGCCTCTCGCGGCGGCAGGCTGCTCACCGAGAACGGCCTCCTGCCCGATGTGGTGCACACGTCCTTGCTGCGCCGCGCGATCTCCACGGCCAACCTGGCGCTCGATGCGGCTGAGCGGCACTGGATCCCCGTCAAGCGCTCCTGGCGCCTCAACGAGCGCCACTACGGTGCGCTGCAGGGCAAGAACAAGAAGGAGGTCCGTGACGAGTACGGCGAGGAGCAGTTCATGACCTGGCGCCGCTCCTACGACGTTCCGCCGCCGGAGATCGAGCTGGGCTCGACCTACTCCCAGGATGCCGATCCGCGCTACGCCGGGGAGCCGATTCCGCGAACCGAAGCCCTGTTGCAGGTTCTCGAGCGCTCGCTGCCCTACTGGGACGAGGCCATCGTGCCCGATCTCCAGGATGGCAAGGTGGTGCTGGTCGCCGCGCACGGGAACTCGCTGCGCGCCCTCATCAAGCACCTCGACGGCATCGACGACGAGACGATCTCCGGTCTGAACGTGCCCACCGGCATTCCCCTCGTCTACGAGCTGGACGAGAACTTCAAGCCCACCAAGCCCGGTGGCACCTATCTCGACCCCGACGCCGCAGCCGAGGCCATCGCCGCAGTCGCCAATCAGGGTCGCTGAGGGAGCGCGTAGGTGAGCGTGGGGCCGAGGGGCGAGGTTCTGCCGAGCTGGGGCGCGGTACGCGGCGACATCGAGCAGGGTCGCTGAGGGAGCGCGTCGGTGAGCGTGGGGCCGAGGGGCGAGGTTCTGCCGAGCTGGGGCGCGGTACGCGGCGACATCGAGCAGGGTCGCTGAGGGAGCGCTCAGCGCCAACAGACTGAAGGGAGGCTCCCCCGCAGTGGGGGAGCCTCCCTTGGTCGTTGCGTGTGGTGAGGCTCAGACCTCGGGGACCTCCACGACCGCGTTGGTCAGGTCGCCTGTCACCAGGTAGGAGATGCGTCGCGCCACGGAGACGCCGTGGTCGCCGAATCGCTCGAGGTAGCGGCCCAGCAGCACCAGGTCGACGACCTCCTGCCGGGTCAGTGGCTCGTTCTCGTCCAGCACGAGCTCAAAGGTCTGACGGTGCATGGCGTCGATGATCTCGTCGTCGTGCTCGATCGAGGCGGCCAGGTCCAGGTCGTTGTCCTCGAGCAGGCGTACCACCTGCTCGGCCACCTTCGCGGCCTGCTGCGCCATCTTGAGCACCACCTCGTGGGAGCGGCCGGACAGCGCGGTCTCCGGGTAGCGTCCGCGGGCGACGTCGGCCACATGCCGGGCCAGGTCACCCATTCGCTCGATGGTGGAGGACAAGCGCAGCGCGGTGACCACCACGCGCAGGTCGGAGGCCACCGGTGCCTGGCGAGCCAGGAGCGAGACAGCCTGTTCGTCCACACTGCGCTGGCTCTCATCGATACGCTTGTCGGCGTCGATCACTCGCTGGGCCAGGTCCAGGTCGGCCTGCTCCAGCGCCGTGGCGGCGGCGGAGATGGCAGTCGACGTGTCCTTGGCCATGGCGATCAGATCGTTGCCCAGCTGTTCGATCTCTTGCTTGAAGATGGTGCGCATGGCCACACGTCTCCTCGGTCTCGGGGTCCGCCGCGAGGCGGTATCACGGGCGATGCCCAGGCGCAGGAGCGCCAAGGTCTGAACTGCCAACCGTAGCCAAGTGCGGCAGAGTGTACGAACGGTGGCTTCCGGGCGTCTACCCGGTGACATGTCGAGGTAGGGACGGTGAACGCCCCGGAAGCCGCTTAGGCTGGCCGCCATGGAGCACTGGTTGGCCCTTCTCGCCCTGGGTGTCGCACCCGTCGTCGGCGTGATTGCCTACCTCCTCGGTGCTCGCTCGCAACGCCGCCAGCAGGCCTCGGCGGCCACGACCACCTCCGGTCAGGACGACATCGCGGTGCTGTCGGTGCTGCCCCAAGCGGTGATGGTGCTCGAGTCCGATGACGAGGTCCAGCTCGCCTCGGCCGGAGCGCATGCGCTCGGCCTGGTCCGTAACGACACGTTGGTGCATCAGGAGATCCTCGAGATGCTGAGCGCCCATCGCGCTGATGGTGAGATCCACGATCAGGAGGTGAGCGTCGCCCGCGGAGCGGGGAATGAGCTGCGTCTGGGTGTGCGCGTGGCACCGCTGCGTGAAGGGCGCGTGCTGGTGCTGGCCGAGGATCGCACCGAAGCCCGGCGCCTCGAGGAGATTCGCCGGGACTTCACCGCGAACGTCTCCCACGAACTCAAGACGCCGATCGGCGCGCTGTCGCTGCTCGCCGAGACGGTCACCGAAGCGGCGGACGAGCCGGAGACGGTGCGGCACTTCGCCTCGCAGATGGGGCGCGAAGCCCGGCGGCTGGGCGAGCTGGTGCAGGACCTGATCGAGCTGTCCCGCTTGCAGCGCGCGAACGCCCTCATGGCGCCTGAGCTGATCTCCGTCGATCAGGTGGTCGACGAGGCCATCGATCGCATGCAGGTCGAGGCCATGTCCCGCAATGTCCAGCTTGTGCTCGGTGGCACCACGGGCCTTGAGGTCTTCGGGGATCCGACGATGCTCACCGCCGCAGTGCGGAACCTGCTGGACAACGCCGTTCGCTACTCCCGGCCGTACAGCAGGGTCGCGGTCGGGGTCTCCTACGCGGCCGAGTCACATGAGGTGCGCATCGCGGTCGTCGACCAGGGCTCGGGCATTGCACGCGAACATCAGGACCGGGTCTTCGAACGCTTCTACCGCGGCGATGAGGCACGGTCGCGGGAGACGGGCGGCTCCGGCCTGGGACTGGCCATTGTGAAGCACGTGGTGGCCGACCACGGTGGCCGGGTGGAGCTGTGGTCCACTGCCGGTACCGGCTCCACGTTCACGATCGTGCTCCCGGAGGCGCAGATCACCGACGTCGCTCCCATGGCCGACGTCGAGACCCACCACCACACCGGCGGAGCGTCCCGGCCTGCCGCCGCGGGGCGCCGAGCTCCGATCGAGCATGCACCTATGGAGGACACACACCGATGACGACCATTCTTCTCGTGGAGGACGAGGCCTCCTACCGAGAGCCACTGACGTTCAAGCTTCGCCGTGACGGATTCGAGGTGGTGCCGGTGGCCGACGGGCAGGCGGCGCTGACCGCCTTCGACCGCGGCGGTGTGGACATCGTGCTCCTCGACCTCATGCTGCCGCGCCTGTCTGGCACGGAGGTGTGCCGCCAGCTCCGCCAGCGCAGCAAGGTGCCGGTGATCATGCTGACCGCCAAGGACTCCGAAATCGACAAGGTGGTGGGCCTGGAGATCGGCGCCGACGACTACCTCACCAAGCCCTACTCCTACCGTGAGCTCGTCGCGCGGGTGCATGCGGTGCTCCGGCGGGGCAGCTCTCAGGATGACCTCGACGAGCCCGCGGTGCTCACCGTGGGGAACGTGCGCATGGACGTGGAGCGCCACGAACTGGCCGTGGACGGCGTTCCGGTGCCGATGCCCTTGCGGGAGTTCGAGCTCCTCGAGCTCTTCCTGCGCAATCCTGACCGGGTGCTCACTCGCGGTCAGCTCATCGACCGGATCTGGGGTTCGAACTACGTGGGTGACACCAAGACCCTGGATGTGCACGTCAAGCGCGTGCGCGCCAAGATCGAGGCGGATCCCGCCCGCCCCCAGTTGCTGCAGACCGTGCGCGGACTGGGTTACAAACTGGTCAGCCCGGAGAGCTGACGCCCGGGTCGAGCTCCGCTCAGTTCTGGCTGCGGGGCACCCAGGTCTCGCCCGTGGTCACTGCGTCGAGGTACTCGTCGTAGGGCGGGACGGTGCCATCAAGGACCGGGGCCTGCACCTGGATCGATCCGTCCTCGGGCGTCGACAAGGTCCCGGTCAGCTTCCCGCCCGGCGCCACGGTGATCTCTGCGATGGTGAGGTTCTCCTCCATGAGATTCACGGTGCCGGCCGCCGGCACCTCGAAGCTCTCGACCAGGCCGTCCAGATCCAGGGTGATCTCGACGTCCGAGGAGGTGCGGTTCACCAGGGATCCGAGGACGAAGCCGGCCTCGCCCTCCGCCTCGGTCAGCAGCATGAGGTTCTCCACGATCACCGCGCCCTCGCGCAGCTCGGCGCGCACGCCGTCCCCGCCGGAATAGGGCTGCAGCGTCATCACCGGGTTGGTGAAGGAACAGCCACCCAGGGCCAGGGCTGCGCTCGCGGTCAGGGCAACGGCGGCGAGCTGGGAACGGCGGGGGGTCACGGCGGTGGTCTCCTCGGTTTCTCTGGCACAGCGGGGGCGCATAGGCCGCCCAGCAGGAGGTTACCCGAGACGCGCTAGAATAGGTGTGTTCACGACCCGAGGAGAACACCACAATGACCTTCGCCGTTGGCGAGACCGTCGTCTACCCCCACCACGGGGCTGCACTGATCGAGGACATCTCCACCCGCAAGATCCGCGGTGAAGAGAAGACCTACCTCCACCTCCGGGTCGCGCAGGGGGATCTGACCATCCAGGTGCCGGCGGAGAACGTCGACCTTGTCGGCGTTCGCGACGTTGTCGATGGTGAAGGCCTGGAAGAGGTCTTCGACGTCCTGCGCGCTCCCTACACCGAGGAGCCCACGAACTGGTCGCGCCGCTACAAGGCCAACGTGGAGAAGATCGCCTCCGGTGACGTCATCAAGGTGGCCGAGGTCGTGCGCGACCTCTCCCGCCGCGACACGGACCGTGGCCTGTCCGCCGGCGAGAAGCGCATGCTCGCCAAGGCGCGGCAGATCCTCGTCTCGGAGCTGGCTCTGGCCAAGAAGACCGACGAGGAAGCGGCCGAGGGCATTCTCGATGAGGTCCTGGCAACCGAGGTGCCGGAAGCTCCCGAGGCCGCTGAGGCGTCCGAGGCTTCCGAGGCTTCCTGACCGAGCGATCTGACGGAGCGATCGACCTGTGCGGCGCAGTGCGGTGAGCGCGAGCCACCCATGGTGAGTTCGGTCGCCGTGCTGACCGCCGCCGGCTCCGGCACGCGTCTGGGCCCGGCCGGTGCCGGGCTGCCCAAGGGCCTCGTCCCGCTTGCCGGGGAGCCGCTGGTCTTGCGCGCCGCGCGTGGCCTGGCTGCGGCCGGTTGTCTCGATGGCGTGGTGGTCACGGTGCCGGCCGGCTCGCTGGCGGAGTTCCGAGCGCTCTTCCCAGGCGACGTCGTGCCCGGGTCCGCGCTCCCCGTCGCTGTGGTCGTGGGGGGAGCCACTCGTCAGGCGTCGGTGGCCGCCGGCCTGCGCGGCATCCGCCCCTTGCTGGCCAGTACCGGAAGCACGTCCGAGTCCGGGGCCTGCGCGGACGTGGTGCTGGTGCACGACGCCGCCCGCTGCCTGACCCCACCCGAGGTGATCCGCGCCGTCGACGCCGCGGTGCGCGCCGGGCGCCGGGCTGTCGTGCCGGCCGTGGCCGTGACCGACACGATCAAGCAGACCGGCCCGACTGAGGCCGACGGCGCCGCGGCGGTGACGGCCACTCTGCACCGTGCGGCCCTGCGCGCCGTCCAGACGCCGCAAGGCTTTGCCGGTCTGCTGCTGGAGGACGCCCACGCCGCGGGCGCTGAGCACGGCGGTGATGAAGCGACTGCCCTGTCCGATGATGCCGGGCTGGTCGAAGCGATGGGCGAGCAGGTCTACGTCGTCCCCGGGCATGAGCGCGCACTGAAGATCACCACCCCCGTGGACCTCGCGCTCGCCGAGTTGCTCCTCTCCACGGAAGAAGGCGCCTGATGGCAGTCCCGCAGTTGCGCACCGGCATCGCCACCGATGTGCACGCCTTCGCACCTGCCGGTGACGCCACTGCCCCGCGTCCGATGCGCATGGCCTGCCTGAGCTGGCCCGGTGAGCCGGGCCTGGACGGGCACTCCGATGCTGATGTGGCCGCCCATGCCGCCTGTGATGCGTTGCTGTCTGCCGCCGGCCTCGGTGACCTCGGCTCCCAGTTCGGCACGGACGACCCGGCCTGGAGCGGTGCCTCGGGTGAGGCTTTCCTCGCGGAGACTGTGCGGCGGGTGGTGGCGCAGGACTGGCACGTGGTCAGCGTGGCGGTACAGGTCATCGGCAACCGGCCGAAGATCGGGCCGCGCCGCGCCGAGGCCGAGGCGGCGATGAGCGCCGCGGTGGGTGCTCCCGTCTCGGTCTCCGCGACCACGACCGATGGCCTCGGACTGACCGGCCGCGGTGAGGGCGTGGCCGCGATCGCCACCGCCTTGCTGGCCCGCGAGTCCTAAGAGTGGCAGGTCCGGGGCCCCTGGGGGTGTGTGAGCACGGCGTGCCGGCGGACGTGGCCCCGTCCACTACGGGGCCGGCGGGGTGTCCCGTGCCTTCAGCGGCAGGAAGGCCAGCAACCCCAGCACCAAGGTGAGCACGATGCCGAGCATGCCCAGGAACTGCCCACGGGATTCGGTGCCGTAGACCGCGATCCCCAGTGAGGTGAAGGCGGCGATCAGGGCGGGGGAGATGAAAGAGACCCCCCGGCCCACCGTGGCGTACAGGCCGAACATTTCGTTGATGTCCTTGGCCGGAGTCATCCGGGTCAGCAGGGTGCGGGAGGCGGACTGTGCCGCACCGACGAAGCTGGAGAGTCCCAGCCCGCACATCACGAAGACCCACGTCAAGGGAATGGGAGGCTCCTCCACCTCCACCATGGTCACCGTGTATCCCACGATGATCGCGCCGAAGACGATGATCGCGGCCAGAGCGCCCACGATGACCGGCTTGGGGCCGAAGCGGTCATCGAGCCCGCCAAGCAAGAAGGCGCCTAGCGCGGCGGCGATGTTCGCGCCGATCGCGAACATGATGATCTGGGTCTGGTCCATGCCGTAGGAGGCCGAGGCGATGACGCCGGCGAAAGCGAACACGGCGGAGAGCCCATCGCGGTAGATGGCCGCGGCGATGAGGAAGTGCAGGCGCGGGCGGTCCGAGCGCCACAGGCCCGCGATGGTGCGGCCGATGTCGCGATAGGTGCCCAGGAGGCGCAGAGGCTTGCGTTCCAGCGCTTCACTGCGCACGGTGGTCGGCCCCCAGAACATGATGGGGAGCGAGAAGAGCAGCATCCACCCGGCGCAGATGAAGCCGACCATGCGGACGTTCTCGAGGTTGTCGGTGGGGAGGCCGAGTTGGCCGCCGAACTGCACGAAGACCACCGCGATCACCAGGGTGAGCATGCCGCCGACGTAGCCCGAGGCCCAGCCGATCCCGGAGATCCGGCCCACGGTCTTGGCCGTGGAGATCTGATGCAGCATGCCGTGGTAGAAGACGCCGGCGATCTCGGTGATGAGCGAACAGACCGCCACCAGGGTGACGCCAAGGATCAGGTAGTTCGGCTCCGGGGGCACGAAGTACATGGCGGCCATGCAGACCACCGCCAGGAGTGAGGTCAGGGTCAGCAGCCTGCGCCGGTTGGCCACTCGATCGGCCCAGGCGCCCATGAGCGGGGCGAGGAGGGCAACCAGGATGCCGGCGATGAGCTGTGCCCGGGAGTACACGAGCTGCCCCTCGGCCGGCGTCGCCGCCACCTGGTCCACGAGGTAGACGGTGTAGACGAAGGACAGGATCGTGGTGTTGAAGGCGTTCGAGCCCAGGTCCCACAGGATCCACGAGCGCACCGTGCGCCGTGGCGAGGCCTCTTCGGGGAGCCCGCCGATCACCGGAGCTGGTGGGCGGGGGGCCTGGTGGTCGTCCCCGTGCTGCGCGTCACTTGTCACACGCGGAGCCTAGACCGCCCCGGGTGAACGGTGGGCGAACGCGGCGCCGATCGCGTCACCTGAGAGCGTGACCGTGACCCTGCGCGGCGAGCCCTGAGGCAGACCTCAGAGCTCCGGGGCGACCATCAGGGCACGCCGAGCCACCTCCTGTGCGGCGAGAGCGGCGCGCGAGGTGGTGCTGGACGAGCGCAGCAGCGCCGCCACGTGGACCGCCACCGTACGCTCCGCACATCCCAGCGCCCGCCCGATCTCCCGGTTGGTGTGGCCCTCGATGACGAGGTCCAGCACGCGCCGTTGCGCCGCGGTGGCCGGGAGAGTGCCGGTGAGCGTTGCTGCCTCCCGCTCCACCTGCTCGGCCACCCGCCCGGGCCAGGAGCGCAGTAGCAGGCGCGCACGCTGCAGGCTGAGTACTGCGGAGACCCGGTGCCCACTCCGGGCTGCGACTCTCGCCCTCGCCAGATGAACACGGGCTTGGTCGGCGGCCCCGTGCTCTCTGAGGTCGATGGCGGCGAGGTCCTCGGTGCGTGGCTCCTCACCCGCGGCGTCACTCAGGACGACCCGAGCGAAGGGCGCCCAAGGGCGCTCGGCCCACACGCCCGGCACGGTGGCCGCGAGGAAGGAACGTGCCGCATTGGCGGACAGGCCGAACTCGAGCGCCACTTGGGCCACTTCCCAGGCCCGGTGACTGCGGCTGTCGTGACCGGCTCTGGTGGTGCATCGCTGGTAGGCCAGCAGAGCGGCGCGGATCGATCCGGTGCCCGCAGCGGCGGCGATCACGCCACCCAGATAGGCGTACACCCGCACCCAGGGGTGATCGATGGCCACTGAGGCCTGGCGAGCCCGAGTGCCGAGTTCACGGGCCTCGGAGGTCAGTCCGCGATGCCAGGCGAGTCGAGCGGCCTTGGCCAGAATGGCGACACGCTCGTTGCGTTCGAGACCGCTGGGCAGCGGCAGGTTGGCATAGTCCCAGCCGCGTTCCCATTGACCGGTGCGTTCGGCGAGGTCGATCGCCTGCCGCACCACGCTGCCCTGGGCGCGTAGCTGTTCGCTGAGGGTTCGGGCCCGGGAGACCTGGATCCATGCCGCCGTCTGCGCCTCGGGATCGTCGAGATGGCGATGTGCCGCCACCAGCCTGCGGTTGAGCCCGTTGGTGATGGCGCGCGAGCGGACGTCTTCCAGGCCTGGGTCGCGAAGCTCGGCGATCTCGTCGAGGACAGCCAGTGCGGCCGCGGGCGCCTGGCCACTGCCGTCGTCGGGCGGTTCGTAGGTAGCCAAGGTGATACGAGCGTGACTGACCGCATGCCGCAGGCGATGCCCGTGAGTGGCCCGGCCGGCCAGATGCAAGCACTCACGGGCCGCGGCCAGAGCCTCCGTCGTGCGCTCGGCGCGTAAGAAGGCGGCCGAACGCGCCGCGGCGACCTCGGCGCGTAGCCGTGACGGCCGGGTGGTGTGTGCCGCCGCTCGCTCGGCGGCGTCGAGGGCCCGCCACGTGCCGGCGCCGTCGCCGCGTAGCCACGCGTCGTGGGCTTCTGCGATCAGGGCACGGCACTGTTCCGCGGGCCCGACGTCGCCCTGCTCGTCGACGGTGTGCATGCTGTGATCTACGCATAAATGACTACTCGAAGCAAGATCTCGCCGCGGCAGACTACCCGGTGTGAGCACTCCCGCCCTGGCCCTCGAAGGGCTGACCCGGACCTTCACCCGCCGGCGTTCCGCCCCACGCACGGCGCTCGACGCCATCGATCTGGTGCTCCCCGCCGGTGGGGTCCATGGCCTGCTCGGCCCGAACGGGGCCGGCAAGACGACGCTGTGCCGGACTGTGTCCACCGTGCTGTTGCCGAGTGCCGGCCGCGCCGCCGTCCTCGGTCATGATGTTGTCGCCGACGCCGCCTGGGTCCGCCGGGAGATCGGCATCGTCTTCGGCGGTGACCGTGGCCTCTACGAGCGGCTCACGGCCGAGGAGAACCTCCACTTCTGGTCCGCGATGCACGGCCTGCGCGGCCGGGCGGCCCGACGGCGGAGCGCGGAACTGCTCGAACGCCTGGGGCTGGCCGGCCGGGCCCGGGAGCGGGTGGAGACCTTCTCACGCGGGATGAAGCAGCGTCTCCATCTCGCCCGCGGCTTGGTGGCGGACCCGAGCGTGCTTCTGCTCGACGAGCCGACGGTGGGCATGGATCCGGTCTCGGCCCACGACTTCCGCGGGCTCATCGGACAGTTGCGCTCCGAAGGGCGCACCATCCTGCTCACCACACATGACATGGCCGAAGCCGAGGCAGTGTGCGACACAGTCACCTTTGTCGACCGCGGTCGCATCGTGGGCGCCGGCACCCCGTCAGATGTGCGGCGCCTGCTCGAGCGCGGGCAGCGGATCCGGGTGTACGGGATCGACGCCTCGGCGCTCGCCGTACTGGAGGAGGCGCTGGTGGGAGCGGCGCCCGAGGATGCCGTGAGCCTGGAGTACGAGGAGGGCGCGGGGTCCGTCCTCCTGACGGTCACCGGCGGGGAGGAGACCGTCGCTCAGGTGCTCATGGCGATCGTGCAGGCGGGGCATACCGCGATCACCGCCGCACCGCTCTCGCTCGAAGAGGTGTACCTCGGGCTACTTGGCGCCGGCGATCGCGGGATGCAGCTGTGAGGGCGAGTGCCGGTCGCATGAGGGGAGCGGACGCCGGCTGGAATCCGACTTTCGCTGAAGTGGTGCGAGCCTTCGCCGTCGGTGCCTCGAGTCAGGTGCGCCAAATGCGGGGAAATCCGGATTGGTTCCTGGCAATGTTCACCGCGCCACTGCTCACGGCGGTCTTCGTGACGATCTTCCTCGCCGCCGACCGGGGCGACCTCACCGCCTACGGCGTGCTGGCCCCGGCACTGATCTGCCTGTTCCAGATGTCGCTGCAGACCGCCGGTGAGCTGATCTCCCGTGAGCGGGAGAACGGCTCGCTGGAGGCGCTGCTGGCCGCCCCGGTACCCTTTGCGGCACTGCTCATGGGACGCATCGCCGCGGTCACGGCGATCTCGATGGTCGGCTTCGCCGAGTCCTGGCTGGTGGGCTGGGTGCTCACCGGCACCCCGGTACCGATCGCCCACCCGGAAGTCTTCGCCGTCACGGTCGCGCTCACGGCGGTCGCCATGACCGGGTGGGCCGGGGTGATGTCTTGCGTGTTCGTGCTGGCCCGTTCGGCCCGCACCTTCCAGAACTCGCTGTCGTACCCCTTCTACCTGCTCGGCGGCGTGCTGGTGCCGGTGGCACTCCTGCCCGCCTGGGCTGAGGTGCCGTCCCGCCTGGTCTTCCTGTCTTGGTCCTCCGACCTGCTGCGCGATGCCCTGACCGCCGAGCCGGTACTGGACCTGCCGTTGCGACTGGCCGCGCTCGCCGTCCTTGCGGGGGCCGGATACGCGCTGACGGCGGTGCTACTGAGTCGCACGCTGCGCCGCGTGCGTGCCACCGGGAGGCTGACCCATGCCTGACACTCTGCACACCGAGACCGTGCGCCGGCCACGCGCACTCACCACGATCCGCGCTGCCGGCCTGGTCGCTGCCGCCGATATGCGCGCCACCCACACCGTGTTCACGTGGAGCCTCGGCTGGCTCAGCCGGGTGCTGGTGCAAGTGGTGTTCTTCGCGGTGATCGGGGTGCTGCTCGAAGACGCCGGCGCGGTGCAGTACTTGTTCCTGGGCCAGGCGGTGATGGTGCTCGTCGCCGAGCTGTTCTTCGCCGTGCCCTCCACCACGTGGGAGCGGGGGAGCGGCACGCTGCCGCTGCTCGTGGCGGCACCGGCGGCTCTCTGGCCGGTCTTCGTCGGGCGATCCCTGCAGTGGCTACCCAGTGGCTTGGCGACCTCGACGGTGGCCTTGTTCGCCCTCGGTCCACTGTTCGGCCTCACCTGGAGCCTGGGCTCGGGTACGGCCGCATGGGCGGTGCTGGCGGTCACAGGGATGGCGATGTACCCGGTGGCGCTCACCCTCGCGGCCCTCGTGCTGCAGGGACCGAGATGGCGGAATGTGGTGTCCAATGTGGGGCACACGCTGATCATGTTGATCGCCGGAGTCACAGTGCCCACCGCGATCTGGCCGGGCTGGCTGCAGGCCGTCGGTCAGTCGCTTCCGCTGACCCATGGGCTGCAGGCCATCCGCGACCTCGAGGCCGGCGTCGCGAGCACCGCCTCGGTCCTCACGGGCACCGGCGTGACCCTGGGCCTGGGCGCGCTATGGCTGGCGGCGGCCGCGGGACTCTTCACCATCTTCGCGGAGCGGGGCCGGCGGGCCGGGAGTATCGCCTTCCAGGAGTAGGCCGGCCGCGAGCTTCCGCGATCGCCGCCGGTGCCCGTGCCGGGTGCTACTTGACCCTCGACCCAGGTGAGGTCCGAGAGTCGCGGCATGACCACCAAGCTCCCCGGACACGAGCGGCCGGCACCAGAGTCCGGTGGCCCTGCGGCCGCCTCAGCGCAGCTATCCCGCACCTACTGGGCCTGGCTGGCCGGCGTGGCCTGGACCTCGGTGGGCGTCAATCTGCTCTCCTTCGGCCTGGTCTGGGCGGCTACCGACCACAGCGCGGCACTGGCCGGACCGCTGCTCCTGATCAGCACGATCCCCCGGGTGACCCTCAGCCTCCTCGGCGGCGCCGTCGCCGACCGGTACGGGCCGGCACGGATCATGCTCGGCTCGGATGTGCTCATGACCGCCGTCATGGCTGCGGTGGCGGTTTTCCTCCTGGGGCGCGACGCCTCACCGGCCCTGCTCGTCCTCGCGGCCGCGGCCCTAGCGGTGACCTTCGCCTTCTACGAGCCGGCGGCCGGCGCCATCCCGAAGTTCCTCGTCCCCCCGGCTGCCCTGCCGCGTGCGATCTCGGCCCGCCAGCTCGTGGCGCATGGATCACAGCTGGTGGGCCCGGTGCTCGGCGGACTCGCGGTCGGCCTCGCTGGGCTGCCCCTGGCCTTCGCCCTGGGCGCGGCGGGCTTCGCGGGGATGGCCGTCATCCTGCTGGCCCTGAGGCGCCGGATGCCCATGCGCGCACCGCACAGTCCCGACGGCGGGGCCGGCGAGCCCGGCCTGTGGTCGCGGATGCGCGCGGGCCTGGCCGTGGTGCTCCGCACTCCAGTGCTGCGCGGGATCTCCGTTCTGGTCGCGGCCTTCGCGGCCTTCGTGATTCCCTTCGCGGCCCTGCTGGTGCCGGTCCTCGCCCGGGCGCGGGAATGGGACGCCGCAGCGGCGGGAACCATCGCGGGCACCTACGGCGGCGGTGTAGCCCTCGTGGCGGTGCTGGTGATGTGGCGCCGTGGCTTCGCGCGCGCCGGGTTGGCCGTCATCGGCGGGATGGGCCTCGCCGGGATCGGCATGGTCGCCTTCGCCTTCGCCCCGGCGGTTGAGGCGGGGCTGGCCGCGGGCCTCCTGGTGGGCGTAGGCACCGGTCTCTTCGTGACGCACCTGGGCCCGATTTTCGTGGCCGCCGCACCGCCGGAGGCGATGTCGCGGGTGTCGGCGGTGCTCCTCATGGCGCAGTCACTGCCGTTGCTGGCGGTCAATCCGGGCCTGGGCGTGGCAGCCGAGCGACTCCCGCCGGGGGTGGTCGTGGCGGTGTGGGGCGGCCTCGCGGTGGTTGTCGGCGTGCTGGCGCTGACCAGCACGGCCCTGCGGCGCATGCGACGCCCGCAGTGACGGCCCAGGTTGACCCTCGACCCACTCCAGGGTGGAAGATCGGCGGCATGGCACGCGATGGCGCAGGAGACCTGGCGCTGCTCAGCATCGGGGAGCTGGCGCGCGCCTCGGGCCTGAGCATCAGCGCGCTGCGCTTCTACGACCGTCAGGGCCTGCTCCGCCCGGCGGAAGTCTCCGCTCACTCCGGCTACCGCTGGTATGCCGCCGCCCAGATCGAGGAGGCGCAGCTCCTGGCCGCGCTGCGCACGCTCGGCCTGCCACTTGCGGAGATGGCCGCGGTGCTGGCCCGCCCCGGCGAGTCCGCCTCACTGCTAGCCGCGCACCTGGATCGCCTCGAGGAGGAGCTGACCGGCGCCCGGGAGCAGGTCAGCTCGATCGGACGGCGGTGGGGCGCGACCCGCACCGGCGCGGGGGGTGCGGCAGGCGGCAACAACCGCCGGACCCCTGACTCCGGTGAGCCCACCACGCTCCTCGTGACCGCCTCGGCGCTCGCCGATGGTCTCCGCACCGTCCGGCACGCTGTCGGCGACGACCCGGACATGCCGGCCATCCACGGCGTCCTCTTGGTCGCGATCACCGGCGCCCTGCGCCTCGCCGCCACCGATCGCACGCGCGCCGCCTTCGCCGAGGTGCCCGGAGCGGTCACCGGGCGGTTCCGAGCCCTGTTGCCCACCGCGGCAGTCGATGCCCTCGTGGCGCGGCTCGCCGACATGCGCGGGCAGGCCGAGCTGTTGCTGAGGTGGCGGAAACCGCGGCTGAGCATGCGGGCCGGGATCGAGACCGTCCTTGAGGAAGACCTACCCGAGGCGGCCTTCCCGGATCTCAGCCATGCCATCCCCAAGGCACGGCAATCCGCCATGGTCGATGGCGCAGCACTGGCCCGCGCCCTGGCCACCACGCCCGAAGTGCAGACCTGGTGGCTCGCGCCGGGCGGAGCCCTCACGCCGGCCGGATCGGCAGTGCCCGAGGACGCGGCACTGGTGAATCGCGACTACCTGGCGGATGCCCTCCAAGCCTTGGAGGAGCAGGCAGTACGGCTCGATTTCGACGGCCCAGCCCAGCCGCTGGCGTTGCGGCGCGCGGAAGACCCGGGCTCCTTCTCCGTGCTGCTCCCCATCACTCCTGAGGAGCGGGAAGGCCGGCACTGATCTGGCCGAAGGCCTCCTCGATGAGCTCAGGCAGCCGATCGGCGTCCGCCCCCGAGTGCTCCCACAGGCGCAGGGCGGATCTGACCGCCGAGCCGGCGGCGGCGGCCACCAGCCAGGGATACATATGGGTGGCCGGGTCGATGCCGGTCCGGGTTGCCATGAGATCCCGGACGACGTCCTCGAGCCGGGTGATCGCCGCGGACTGGTAAGACCGCAGGGAGGGATTGGCATCAACGAGCTCGATGCTCTGGCGGAGCAGTTCCAGCTCGTCGCGTGGCCGGGCACGGATGAACTGGCACATGAGCTCGCACATCACCTCGAGCGGGCGCTCGGTGCGTGGATCTCTGGCGAACTCCTCGATGACGCTCCGCCAGTCGAGGGCCCCGGCCGAGAGGACGGCCTCTTCCTTGGAAGTGAAGTAATTCGAGACCGTGCGGGGTGAGACGAAGGCCTCGCGTGCGATCTCGTCGACGGTGACGGAATCGAGCCCCTTCTCGCGGGTCAGCCGAAGGGCGGCGTTCGTGATCGCCTGGCGGGTCATCTGCTTCTTGAGCTCCCGCAGCCCCATCTCAGGTTCCGTCACATCGTTGAGATTACCGCGTTCTGCCAGGCGGGACAGGCCCTCAGGGCGGGCTCTGCGCAGCGACCTGCCCTTCCGACACGTGCGCGTGTCTTAAAAGTGCGAATCGGGTGAATTGCGGACGCAGTGAAGTCCGAATCAAGAACCTTGCGGACCGTGCAAAAATAGCCAATACTGAACCGTACGACGCGGTTCACCCCGAATCGGGTCGCCCCCGGGGCACCTGCCCCCAAGCCCCCAGTGAAGGAACTGATCCCCATGAGCCGTGCAGCCGCGTACTTCGCCACCCTCCTCACCCTCGTGGGCGACCGCCTCGGAGACCGCCGTGATGAGCGCGGCGCCACCGCCGTGGAGTACGGCCTGATGGTTGGCCTCATTGCCGTGGTCATCATCGTGGCCGTCATCGCCCTCGGTGAGAACCTCCTGGACATGTTCACCGATGTGAACACCGCGCTCACCGGCGAGGGCACGGAGGGCTGACCTTCCCCCCGTGAGTCTGGCTTCGGCGCAGCACCCTGGGGCGCTGCGCCGAAGCCGGGCCTGACCACCAGCGTGACCGAGCGCGACCAGAGCAAAGGGCGACCATGCGGGAACAGCATCGCGATCGCGGCGCCGCTGCCGTGGAGTTCGCGCTGGTGCTGCCGCTGCTGGTGGCCCTGGTCCTCGGGATTGCGGAGCTGGGCCGGGCGTACCACGTCCAGACCACGCTCTCCAATGCCGCTCGGGACGGCGTCCGGGTGATGGCCCTGCAGAACGATCCGGTAGCTGCCCGTGTGGCCGCACGGGCCTCGGCCAGCCCGCTGACCCTCAGCGATGAGCAGATCAGTGTCACACCGGCCAGCTGTGCCGCCATCGGCACCACCTCGGCCGGGACGGCCACGGTCACCGTGACCTATCCCTTCCGGCTCATCGGCGGCTTCCTGCCGATCGACGATTTCACAGTGACAGGTCAGGGGACCATGCGATGCAACGGCTGAGGCAGGAACGCGGCGCGGTCAGCGTCACGGTCGCGCTGTTGATCGTGCCGCTGATCGCCTTCGCGGCCATCGCCATCGACATCGCGGCCATGCATGCCGAGCGGCAGCAGCTCCAGACCGGTGCGGACGCCGCTGCGCTCGCTATCGCCCAGGACTGCGCCCGCGATGCCTGCGAGGATCCGGGCCACACGGCGCAGGAGTTCGCGACCGCCAATACCAACAGTGAGGCCACCGCCACCGTGGATCCGGTCCCCACGCCGGCCTCAGGACAGGTGACGGTGCAGAACTCCGGGCTGCGTGGGCACTGGTTCGCTCCCGTCCTCGGCTTTGACGAGACCGCGATCACCGCCTCAGCCAGCGCCGGCTGGGGAGCGCCGTCCGGCGGAACCTCGATGCTGCCGCTGGCCCTGTCGTACTGCGAATGGTGGAACCAGACCGGCGGCGGCACACCGTCCGGGAGCACCGCCCGGACCATCTACCTCGCCGGCACCGGCCCCACCCCGGGATGCCCCGGCCCTTCGGGCACTGTGCCTGGGGGCTTTGGCTGGCTCCGGACCGACCCGGGTACCTGCAACGTCACCACTGCGATCATGCAGACCCTGCCCACGGACACCGGCGTCTCGGTCTCGTCGGGATGTACCCCGGCGGACTTCGTCGCGCTGCAGAACTCCACGGTGCTTCTCCCGATCTTCGACCGCACCGAGGGAACGGGCTCCGGCGCTCGATATCGCGTGTACGGCTACGCTGCCCTGACCATCACCGGCTACAGCTTCGGCGGTCAGTACCGCTGGAACAACCCGTGCTCCGGTGATGCGCGCTGCGTCCGGGGGTACTTCACAGAACTTGTGGACCTCTCCGACGCCTTCGACTACAGTCCGGCCGCCCCGGAGCTGGGCGCGGCGATCGTCTCCCTGCTCCCCGGCCCCGAGTGAGTGCGCCATGAATCGTCGTGTCCTGGCCGCCGTCGTGGCCCTTCTGCTGGCCGCAGTGGGCTCGTTCGTGCTTCTCCAGTACGTCTCCGCTGCTGATCAACGGGCCGTGGCCGGCCTCGAGCCCGTCCGGGTGCTGGTCACCACGGAAGCCATCGCCGAAGGAACCCCGGCCGAGGACCTCGCCGAGTCGGTCTCCAGTGAGCTCGTTCCCGCGACCGCGGTGGGCCCCGGGGCGCTGTCCAGCCTGGATGAGCTCGGCGGACAGGTGACGGCCACCGCTCTTGAACCGGGCGAACAGGTGCTCGCCGGCCGCTTCATCCTCCCGGAGGAGCTGGCTGAGACCGCCGAGGTCGAGGTCCCCGACGATCTGCACCAGGTCTCCATCCTGCTGGAGCCGCAACGCGTGCTGGGCGGGCAGCTGGCCCCCGGCGCCGCCGTGGGGGTCATCATCTCCGTGGATGGCGAAGACCCACGGACACACCTGACCCTGCACCAGGTGCTGGTCACCAGGGTGCAAGGCGGCATCACCTCCGCCTCCCCGGAGGCAGAGGACGGTTCGGCTCCTCCGGCTCCGGCGCCGATGCCGGAAGGCAGCGTGATGGTGACCTTGGCGCTCAGCCCGGATGAGGCGGAGAAGCTCGTCTTCGCCGCCGAGTTCGAGAGGGTATGGCTCTCCCTGGAGGGCCCGGAGGCACCAGAGTCCGGTACTCGCATCGTCGCCCGAGACACCGTGCACGAATGAGCCACATCGTCCTGGCCAGTGCCTCAGCGGACCTCAGCGGGCGGGTCCAGGACGCCGTCGAGGGCGTGCGGCTTCTGTCGCTGCTGCCCGGGCCGCTACCGGCCACCCCCGCCCGCCTCCTCGAGCAGCTCGGCGACGCGGGCAGCCCCGACGTCGTCGTGCTCGACACAGCGCTCTCGGGCAGCGAGGAGGTGCTCAGTCTCGCCGCGCGCTTCGAGCAGCAGCACCCGGGCATCGCCGTGGTGCTGGTCAGCGATCAGGCCGCAGAGATCAGCCTGGCGGCGATGCGTGCCGGTGTGCGGGACATCCTGCCCGTTGTGGAGGATTCGCTCGAGATCCGGCGGGTGCTCAGCCGGGCCTACCAATACGCGCAGGCCTATCGCGCGAGCCAGGACGGCGCTGATGGTCCGGCGCCCACGGGCCGGATCATCAGCGTGGTCTCGGCCAAGGGCGGGGTCGGTAAGACCACCGTGGCCACCAATCTTGCCGTCGGCCTGGCCCGGGTAGCCCCTCATGCCACGGTGCTCGTCGACCTGGACCTGCAGTTCGGCGACGCCGCGAGCGCCCTGAACCTGGATCCTGAGTTCAGCCTGCCTGATGCGGTGCGAGGCCCGGCGGTGCGCGACACCATGGCCCTCAAGACCTTCCTCACCCAGCACGAAACCGGGCTCTATGTCCTGTGCGGGCCTCCGACGCCGGCTGCTGCGGACGCCGTCACTACCGAGGATGTCGAACGCCTGCTGCAGATGCTGGCCTCGGAGTTCCGCTACGTGGTGGTCGACACCGCCCCCGGTCTGTCGGAGCACACCCTCACAGTGATGGACCAGACCAGTGATCTGGTGCTGGTGACCAGCATGGACGTCCCCGGCATCCGGGGTCTGCGCAAGGAACTGGACACGTTGGCCGCCCTGAACCTGTCCACCGAGACCCGGCACATCCTCGTGAACCTCGCGGATACCCGCGCCGGCCTCTCGCGGAGCGACGTCGAGGCCACCCTGGGGACCGCGGTAGATCTGATGCTGCCGCGGTCCAAGGGCGCAGCGACCTCGGTCAATCAAGGCATTCCGCTCCTGCAGAGTGACGCGCGTGACCCGGTGACCAAAAGGCTGCGCGAACTCGTGGGGCTTTTCTCCCCGGCGGCGTCGCGTACCGCGCAACCCGATCGCCGGGCGGGGCGTCCGCGCGGTCGGCATCGCGCCACCCGGAAAGGCAGACGATGAACCTCTCCCAGCGATTGCAGGCAGCACGTGCCCCGGGCGACCAGCCCCCATCGGCCGGAATCGGCCCGGACATCGAGGCCGGCGCCGCGGCCGACCTGAGCCCAGTGGCCGAAGCGAGCCCTGCCCCGGTGCTGGGTCCGCCACCACCGGCTCCGCCGGAACCGGTCACGGGCCGCCGGACCCTGACTGCCCGCCAGAGCGCACCCGCCACCTCGCCACCGGCCACGGTGCAGGCCACGGCTACGCCGACAGCGGGGGCCGATGCGCTGACCCGGCTCAAGGATCGCGCAGCGAAGGCCCTGTTCGAGCGGATGGGGGCGCGCCTGAACGACCCCTCCCTGAGCGAGGAGCAGCTCCACGATCTGGTGCGCAGCGAGCTCAACCACGTGGTGGAAGGGGAGAAGGTGCCGCTGACTCCCGAGCAGCGCCAGCGCCTCATCAGCGAGGTGCAGGACGACGTGCTGGGCCACGGGCCGCTGGAACGGCTCCTGGCCGATCCCAGCGTCACCGAGATCATGGTCAACGGCCCGGACATGATCTACATCGAGCACAGCGGGAAGCTCACCCGCAGCGCAGCACGCTTCGCCTCCGAGGATCACCTGCGGCGCGTGATCGAACGAATCGTCTCGCGTGTGGGCCGCCGGATCGACGAGTCCTCCCCACTGGTGGATGCCCGCCTGGCCGACGGGTCGCGCGTGAACGCTGTGGTCCCGCCCCTGGCCTTCAACGGTTCCTCACTGACGATCCGCAAGTTCTCCAAGGATCCCTTTCAGGTCGACGATCTCATTCACTTCGGCACGCTCTCTCCAGAGATGGCCGAGCTGCTGCGGGCCTGCGTGCAGGCGCGGCTGAACATCATCGTCTCCGGCGGCACCGGCAGCGGGAAAACGACTCTGCTGAACGTGTTGTCCTCTTTCATCCCCGAAGGCGAGCGCATCGTGACCATCGAGGATGCGGTCGAGCTGCAACTGCAGCAGGAGCACGTGGTGCGCCTGGAGTCCCGCCCGCCCAACGTCGAGGGCAAGGGCGAGATCGGCATCCGTGACCTGGTGCGCAACTCCCTGCGCATGCGGCCTGATCGGATCGTGGTCGGGGAAGTCCGGGGCGGCGAGACGCTGGACATGCTCCAGGCGATGAACACCGGCCATGACGGCTCTCTGTCCACCGTGCACGCCAACTCACCCCGCGATGCCATCGCGCGCCTGGAGACGCTGGTGCTCATGGCAGGGATGGACCTGCCCCTGCGCGCGATCCGGGAACAGATCGCCTCGGCCGTCGACGTCGTCGTCCAGCTCACCCGCCTGCGCGACGGCACCCGGCGAGTCACCGCCGTCACCGAGGTCCAGGGCATGGAGGGCCAGACCGTGACCTTGCAGGACGCCTTCCTCTTCGACTATTCGGCAGGCGTGGACGCCGCCGGGCGGTTCCTGGGCAGGCCGCTCCCCACCGGGGTCCGCCCGCGCTTCACCGACCGCTTCGCCGAGCTCGGCATCAGCCTCTCCCCCCGGGTCTTCGGTACCGACCACTCACCCGGGGGGTTCCGGTGACCCCGATGGCGTCCGCGGCCGCCATGGGGATCACGGCCTGTGCGCTGGCCCTGTTCATCGGCGGCTACCTGCTCCTGAGCCCAGGCCCGGTGCGGGTGCCGCGTGATCGGCGTCGTCCTGCACATGAGGCCGGCCCCACGGTGCTGGCCAGCACCGCGACGGCGGCCACGGCGCTGGTCGGCCGTGCCTTGAGGTGGCGCGGCGCGCCCGGCGCCAGCGCCTTGGAGCAGGCCGGGATAAGAATGCGGTTGCAGGACTTCGTCTTCCTGGTGATGGTCACAGCCCTGGCCGCCGGTGCCCTCGGCCTGGTGGTCTCCGGCCCGCTGCTCGCGATCGTGCTGGCGCTCCTCGTACCCGTGGGAGCGAGGATCCTCCTCGTCATCCGGGCCAGCCGCCGCCGGACCGCTTTCGCCGATCAGCTCGACGACTCCCTGCAGCTCATGGCCAGCAGCCTCCGGGCCGGACACAGCCTGCTCCAGGCCATGGCCTCGGTCTCCCGCGAAGCCGAGGAACCCACCTCCGAGGAGTTCGCCCGGGTGATCAACGAGACTCGTGTGGGCCGGGAACTCGGTGAGGCCCTGGAGGAGACCGCCGCGCGCATGGGCAGCGAGGACTTCGTCTGGGTCACCCAGGCCATCGCCATCAACCGTGAAGTGGGCGGGAACCTCGCCGAGGTTCTCGACGGCGTCGGCGAGACCATCCGGGAGCGCAACCAGATTCGCCGCCAGGTCAAGGCACTCGCCGCCGAGGGCAAGCTCTCGGCCTACGTCCTGATGGCCCTGCCCTTCGGGATCACGGCCTTCCTTTCCTGGGCCAACCCCCAGTACCTGGCCAGGTTCACGCAGAGCTTGGCCGGCTATGCCTTGATCGCCCTCTCCATCGTGCTGCTGATCGCCGGTGGGGTGTGGCTGCGCAAGGTCGTGAGCTTCAGGTTCTGATGTTCCCGTTCCCGGCCGGAAGGAGGTCACGGTGCCACCGCTGATCATGATCGCCGTCGCGTTCGTCGCGATGGCACTGTGTGCGCTGACCTGGGCCGTCCTGGCCGGCCCCGACCGGGGGCGCGAGCGCACGCTGGACAATCTGCACCGCGGGCTGCACCAGCGCCCGGAGCAGAGCGCTTCGTCTGCTGAGGGTTCCGGCAGCGGGGTGCTGGCCGCGATCACGCGCCGCCTGACGCCCAGCGCCTCCCTCCGCCAACTGGAGCGCCTGCTCATGCGCGCCGGACGCCCTCCCGCCTGGCCGGTGGAGCGGCTGGCGGCAGCCAAGCTCCTCGGGGCCGGGGTGAGCGCCACGCTGAGCCTGTTGTTCATCAGCAGCGAGCCCCGACCGCTCACGGTGCTGGTCGGTGGTGGCGCGACCGTGGTGTGCTACTTCTTGCCCGAGTTGTTGCTGCACAGCCGCGGGCAGGAGCGCAGTCAGGAGATCGCTTTGGGGCTGGCCGACACCCTGGACCAGATGACGATCGCGGTCGAGGCCGGTCTCGGCTTCGATTCCGCCATGGCCCGGGCAGGGAAGAACGGCACGGGCCCTCTCGCCGAGGAGCTCATCCGCACTCTGCAGGACATCCAGCTGGGCCAATCACGCCGCGAAGCCTATGAATCCCTCGCTCTGCGGACCGAGGTGCCCGATCTCCGCCGGTTCGTGCGCTCCCTCATCCAAGCCGATGCCTATGGCATTGCCGTGGCCGACGTGCTGCGCACCCAGGCCGCCGAGATGCGCGTCAAACGCCGTCAGCGCGCCGAGGAGAAGGCCATGCAGATCCCCGTCAAGGTCATCTTCCCGCTCATGATGTGCATTCTGCCCGTGCTGTTCATCGTGTTGCTCGGGCCGGCTGTCATGGACATCATCGACGCCTTCGGTTAGCGCGCCGTGGGCACCGGTTCCGGTGCCGGCGCGCCCCGCCTCCGCCCTACGCCTGTGCTCGGAGGCGGTCCACCTCGTAGAGCGCGATGCCGGTGGCCACTGCGGCGTTCAAGGACTCCACGTCCGAGGCGATCGGGATCGAAGCGATCACGTCACAGCTCTCGCGCACGAGCCGGGAGAGCCCCTTGCCCTCCGCGCCGGTGACCAGCACCAGCGGCTCAGTGGCCACCTGCAGGTCGCGGACCGGCACTTCGCCGCCGCCGTCGAGGCCGACCACGAAGCAACCGGCCTCCTTCAGCGCTTCGAGGGAACGCACCAGGTTCGTCACCCGCGCCACCGGTACCCGCGCCGCAGCGCCGGCCGAGACCTTCCAGGCCGTGGCCCCCACGCCCGCAGAGCGGCGCTCGGGTACGACGACGCCGTGTGCGCCGAAGGCACCGCCGCTGCGCAGTACCGCGCCGAGGTTGTGCGGGTCGGTCACCTGGTCCAGCGCGATGATCAGCGGCGGGCGGCCACTGCGTTCGGCCGCCTCGAGCAGGTCTTCGATGTCGCGGTAGTCGTAGGGCGGGACCTCGATGGCCACACCCTGGTGGACGGCGTTCTCGGTGAGCACGTCCAGGTCGGTGCGTGAGATCTCGATCAGCGGCGCACCCAGCGCGGTGGCGGTACGTACCACCTCGGAGAGGCGCTCGTCGGTGGGCTTGCCCCCCGAGAGCAGCACCCGGCGCAGCGGGACGCCCGCGCGCACGGCTTCGGTGACCGGATTGCGCCCGGCGATCAGGTCCGAGCCGGCTTCGATCCCGGCGGCGGCGCGAATGCGGCGCACCTTCGCCTCGGAGATCGGCGCGCCCGAGCTGCGTGCCCCGCTCCCTGCCCGTGGCCCGGTCTCGGCAGCAGTGCGCCCACCCGCAGCCTTGCGCTTCTCGGCGGCCGCCTTCTTCTTGGCTGCCGGGTGGTAGTCACGCTCCTCGGCCTTGGGTGTGGGGCCCTTGCCCTCGAGCCCGCGGCGGCGCTGGCCACCCGAGCCCACCTGCATGCCCTTCTTCGATCCTGGTTTGCGCACCGCTCCGCGGCGCTGTGAGTTCCCGGCCATCAGCCTGCTCCTTCTTCCATCAGCTGGGCCCTCCCAGGCTCCAGCGTGCGCCGGCGGGGGAGTCCTCGACGACGATTCCGGCTGTGGTCAGCCGGTCGCGCAGAGCGTCCGCGCGGGCAAAGTCCTTGGCGGCGCGTGCTTCGGCACGCTCGGCGAGCGCTGCCTGCACCAGGGCATCCAGGGCCTGACGTTCCCGGCCGCTGCCTGTGCCGCTACCCCCCACGGTCTCACGCCATGGCTCGGCGAGGGGATCCAGTCCCAGGACGTCGAGCATGGCACGCACCTGGAGCTGAGCGCTGCGCACGGCCGCGCCGTCGCCTTCGGCGAGGGCGTTGTTGCCGAGGCGGACCTGCTCGTGAATGGCCGCGAGGGCGACCGAGACGTTCAGGTCGTCGTCCATCGCGGCCACGAAGGCCTCGGGCAGGTCTGCGGGGCCGAGCGCCGCGATCTCGGCGGCGTCCACCTCTCCCTGCTCGGCAGCACGCTGCACAAAACCGCTCAGGCGTTGCCAGACGGCGGCGGCCTCGGCGGCGGTGGTGTCGGTGTACTCGATGGTGGAGCGGTAGTGCACGGTACCCAGCGCGTAGCGCAGCACCGGTGAGGGTACGGAGCCCAGGAGGTGGGCGACCTGGAGGGAGTTGCCGAGCGACTTGCTCATCTTCTCCCCGCCGGTGGTCACCCAGGCGTTGTGCAGCCAGTGCCGGGCGAAGCCGTACCCGGCCGCGTGGGACTGCGCCTGCTCGTTCTCGTGGTGGGGGAAACGCAGATCCAGCCCTCCGGCGTGGATGTCGAAGCTCTCGCCCAGGTACCTGCGCGCCATCGCCGAGCACTCCAGATGCCACCCTGGCCGGGCCGTGCCCCACGGGGTGGGCCACGAGGCGGTCTCCGGCTCACCGGGACGGGGCGCCTTCCAGAGCGCGAAGTCGCGCGGGTCGCGCTTGTCACCGCCCGCCCCGGCTGCGGCTTCGTCCTCGGGCGCCATGTTCTCCAGCGCCTGGCGGGTGAGTGAGCCGTAGGAGTCGAGCGAACGTACATCGAAGTAGACGTTGCCCGACTGTCCGGCGTAGGCATGCCCGCGGGCGACCAGGAGTTCCACCAGGGCGATCATCTCGGGGATGTGACCGGTGGCGCGCGGCTCGTAGCTGGGGCGCAGCACCCCGAGGGCGTCGTAGGCGGCGGTGAACTCCTGCTCGAAGCGGTAGGCCCAGGCCCACCAGGGAGCTCCGGCTTCGGCGGACTTGGCCAGGATCTTGTCGTCGATGTCCGTGACGTTGCGGATCATCGTGACGTCCTGCCCGCAGCGGCGGAGCCAGCGCACCAGCACGTCGAAGGCGACGGCGGCGCGGACGTGCCCGATGTGGGGCGAGCCCTGCACGGTGGCCCCACACAGATAGATCCCCACCTTGCCAGCGTCGAGTGGCACGAAGGCCCGCAGTGACCGGGTCGCGGAGTCGTACAGGTGGAGATTCACCCGGTCAGGGTACCGGCGCGCCTCAGTCCTCGATCGCCGGCATGGAGAGCGTCTCGCGGTCGAGGAAGGCGCGTTCGTCCGGGCGGTGCTTGAGCACGGTCTCCACGTAGTGCTCCACGGCCTCCATCATCGGCACGTTGCGTTCCTCCTGCTCCGCCAGGAACCAGCGGTGCTCGAGCACCTCGTGGAAGATCTCGGCCGGCTCGAGCTTGCGGCGCAGTTCGCGCGGCACGCCCTTGACCGTCGGGTTGAAGACCTCGTCCATCCAGTCATGGGCCACCAGCACGGGGTCGTCCTCCTGCCGGTCGGTCTCGGCGCGGTAGGCCTCGAGGTCGTTGAGCATGCGCCGTGCCTGGTTCTCCTGGACGTCCAGCCCGGTCCAGCGCATGATCTGGCGGTGGTAGTGCCCGGCGTCCACCACCTTGGGCTGCAGCGAGACGGTGGTGCCCCCGATGTCGGTGGTCATGGTCAGCTCACCGACATCGAAGCCCAGGGCGTTGAGCCGGTTGATCCGCTCGGTCACCCGCCAGCGCTCGGAGGTCTTGAACAGCTCGACGTCCGTGAGTTCGCGCCAGAGTGACTCGTAGCGCTCCACGATCGTGTTGCCGACCTCGACGACGTCGACGTCCTCGTCCAGTACCTCACCGGCCTGGAGGTCCATGAGTTCACCGATGATGTTGGTGCGGGCCAGGTCGACGTCGTAGTTGCGCTGCCCCGGGGTGAGGGTGGGGTGGAGCTCGCCGGTCTCGGCGTCCACCAGGTAGGCGGCGAAGGCCCCGGCGTCGCGGCGGAACAGGGTGTTCGACAGCGAGACATCGCCCCAGTAGAAGCCGAGCAGGTGCAGGCGCACCAGCAGGACCGACAGCGCGTCGATCAGCCGCGAGGCGGTCTCGGGGCGCATGTACTGCGAGAAGAGCGCGCGGTAGGGCAGTGAGTACTGCAGGTGCTCAGTCACCAGCACCGAGTTGAGTTCCTCGCCGTCGGGGGATCGCCGGCCGGTGATCACGGCCAGGGGAGTCACCGAGGGCGCCTCGAGGCGGCGCAGCGATCGCAGCAGCTCGTACTCGCGGTAGGCCACGGACTCGCCGATCTCCTTGACGGCGATCACACGCCCGGAGAGCTTGACGAAGCGAACGATATGGCGGGAGATACCGCGCGGCAGTGCGGCGAGGACCTCGCCGGGCCACTCCTCCAGGGGCACCTCCCAGGGGAGGTCCAGCAGCGCCGGGTCAACCTTGGCGGCGGTGATCTGAAGGGAGGCAGGCATGCGGGAAGTCTCTCAGCAATCGGTGCGCGGTGTGGTGGGGAAGGAGTGGGTCAGAACCCTGACCGACAGTGTGACGTGAACAAGAATGTCGGAGAGTTGTGCTGGTGTTCCGGATAGGGAGCATCCTGGCATGTCGCCTTGACCACATATTCTTCGGGAACGTGGATCTCGAGCATGCGCTCCGCCACCATGAATTCATGCATCAGACAATCAGTAAGATCATGAAAGCTGCCGTTGTTCCTGTGGCCGCGGGCCTGCTACTCGCCGGTTGCGGTGGCGCGGTCGTCGAGCAGGGTGAGGTGGAAGCCCAGGTCGCCGACCAGCTTGAGCAGATGGTCGGTCAGCGCCCGAACGTCGATTGTCCTGGCGATCTCGAGGCCGAGGTCGGCGCCACCATGGATTGCGTGCTCTCCGAGGACGGGCACCCCGACGAGTATCTGGTCAGCCTGACCGTCACCTCTGTCGAGGACGGTGTCGCCTCGTGGGACTTCCAGGTCGCTGACGAACCGATGTGATCGGTCGCTAGCTTCACCTCACAGGCAAAACAGGGCGGGATCCGGATGGATCCCGCCCTGTTTCATGTGGCCGTGGTCAGGACGGCAGTCGCTCTCCGGTGGTGTGGGAGAACACGTGCTGTTCGCCCTCGCGGATCGTGACGTGGATGGTGTCGCCCTTCATCGGGGTGCGACGGGGGTCGACACGCACGATGATCTGGTCGGCGTCCTCACCGGAGCCGAGGTCGGCGTCAGCTACCTCGCCGGCGAGGCTGCCGTAGACGAAGGCGTCCGAGCCGAGCTCCTCCACCAGGTTCACCTTCACGGGGATGCCGTTGCCGCCCTCGCTGGTGGGCTCGAGAGCCTCAGGGCGGAAGCCCAGGGTGATCTGGTTGTCGTTCTCGTCGGTCAGGGCATTCATGGTGGCCCGGGAGAGTGGCACGCGCGCCGAACCGAGCACGGCCTGGTCGCCCTCGAGCTTGAAGGTGCCGAGGTTCATGGCCGGGGAGCCGATGAAGCCGGCGACGAAGACGTTCTGCGGGGTCTCGTACATCTCGCGAGGGGTGCCGACCTGCTGAAGCAGACCATCCTTGAGCACCGCGATGCGGTCACCCATGGTCAGTGCCTCGGTCTGGTCGTGGGTCACGTAGACGGTGGTGACGCCCAGGCGGCGCTGCAGCGACGCGATCTGGGTACGCGTCTGCACACGCAGCTTGGCGTCCAGGTTCGACAGCGGCTCGTCCATGAGGAACACCGAGGGCTGACGCACGATGGCACGGCCCATGGCCACGCGCTGACGCTGACCACCCGAGAGTGCCTTGGGCTTGCGGTCGAGGTACTCGGTGAGGTCGAGGATCTTCGCTGCCTCTTCGACCCGCTGACGGATCTCGGACTTCGGAGTGCCGGCGATCTTCAGGGCGAAGCCCATGTTGTCGGCCACCGACATGTGCGGGTAGAGGGCGTAGTTCTGGAACACCATCGCGATGTCCCGGTCCTTGGGCTGGACGTCGGTGACGTCGCGGTCACCGATCAGGATGCGGCCGGCGTTGACGTCCTCCAGGCCGGCGAGCATCCGCAGCGAGGTGGACTTACCGCAACCGGAGGGGCCGACGAGCACGAGAAACTCGCCGTCGGCGACGTCCAGGTTGAGTTCGTTCACCGCGGGGCGTTCCTGCCCCGGGTAGACGCGTGTAGCGGCGTCGAAAGTTACTGATGCCATGGTTCTGCAATCCCTTCACCGGCAGGTACGTGCCGGACGATCCGTTGTGAAAGGTGCCAGGGGCGTGTCCGCACTGACACAGCCGCTTGCGACGAGTTCATTCCGTACCGTGATCCACGGTGTGGAACGGGCCCGCTACTAGCTGCCGTGAGAATAGTGCCACACTTTCGGCGGCTCGGGTATCGCGGGCGCCCTGACCGGATCCTTGCTCGAGTTTACTGCGGCTTGAACCCAAGGTGTGGTGCCCATGGTGAGGAGCGGGTGCCTGCTACGACCCGGCGCGCAGCAGCTCGAGCAGCCGGTGGAGCACTACGGTGATCTCCGCGGGGGTGTCCACCCGGTAGGCGGCGCCTGTGTCGCCGTCACCGACCTTGATGGAGACGTCACCGCGCCCGGAATCCAGGGTTGCGAAGGCGTACTCATCGGTGGTGTCGTCGCCCGCGTAGAGCACGGCCTCGGCCCCGAGCTGCTCGCGCAGGCGCAGGAGCGCATCTCCCTTCGTCACGTGGAGGACGGACATCTCCACCACGTCCTTGCCCACCACGGTGTGCACCCCGTCCAGGGCGGCGGGACCGGCGGTCGTGGCCTCGGTGACCTCCACGCCGCGGGTGCCGGCGGTTCGGGTGTGCAGCACCACCGCAGCGGGCTTGCGCTGCACCCATGCGCCCTCGACGCCGTCGGCGATCTCCTCGGTCCGGCGGCTCAACTCGGCGAGCAGCACGCGCTGATCCTCGTCGAGCTCCAGCGGGTCGATGACGGCCGCCTCGGGCGATCCCTCCTCCGAGACTCGCGCCCACTGCGCACCGTGCGACCCGATGATGCGGGTGCCGGCGGGCACCCCGGACCGGCCGGCAAGGTCCTCGGCGTCCCGCCCGGAGACCAGCACCACCTCCACGCCCTCGACCGTCGCGATCTGCGCGAGCGCGGCCACCGAGTCCGGCAGCGGCGCCGAGGCGGTGGGGTCATCGATCAGGGGGGCGAGCACGCCGTCGAAGTCGAGAGCGACCAGCACGGGCCGGTGGCTACTGAAGTCCACCAGTGCGCGATCCAGCTGGTGGTGCACCGCGGCCAGGAACCTCGGCTGTACATCGTTCATCGCGCGTCCTCCTCGCGGGTCGTCCTGGCCTGCGACGGCTCATCGCCCTGGGTCGTCTCGCCATGGTGACGTCCTGGGCGCAGGTCGCTGGGCGGCGTCGGAACCGACATGGCCAGGTAGCCCAGGAAGTCGTCCGCCCAGCGTTGCACGTCGTGGGTCAGCACCCGGCGGCGTAGCGACCGCATCCGGCGCCGCTTCTCCTGCGTGGACATCGTGACGGCCTGCATGATCTTGGCCTTCGTGCCGTTGATGTCGTGCGGGTTGATCATCAGTGCCTGGGTGAGCTCGTCGGCGGCGCCGGTGAACTCGGAGAGCACCAGCGCCCCGCCCAGATCGGAACGGGCGGCCACGTACTCCTTGGCCACCAGGTTCATACCATCGCGGAGCGAGGTCACCAGCATGACGTCGGCCGCGCTGTAGAGGGCCGCCATCTCTTCCATGGGATAGGAGTGGTGCATGTAGTGGACCGCCGCGCGGCCCAGGGTGCCGTAGTCACCGTTGATGCGGCCCACGGTCACCTCGACCTCGTCACGCAGCTGCCGGTACTGCTCGACCCGCTCCCGTGAGGGGCTCGCCACCTGCACCATGCAGGCCTCCGGTGGCCGGAGCTGGCCGTCCTCGAGGAGCTCGCCGAAGGTCTTGAGGCGATGACTGATCCCCTTGGTGTAATCCAGCCGGTCCACCCCCAGCAGCACCACCTCCGGGCTGCCGAGTTCGAGGCGGATCTGCTTGGCCCGCTCCTGGACCTCGGGGGTGCGGGCGAGGCGGTCGAAGGCGGCGGAGTCGATGGAGATGGGGAAGGCCTGTGCCCGCACGGTGCGATCGGGGCGCGACCAGTGACCGGGCACGGTCACCTGGGGCCCGCGGACCTGCAGGCCGGTCAGGCGGCGCACCGAGCGCAGGAAGTTCGAGGCGTCGCCCGGGCGCTGGAAGCCCACCAGGTCTGCTCCGAGCAGCCCTTCGATGATCTGGCGGCGCCACGGAAGCTGGGTGAAGATCTCCAGCGGCGGGAAGGGGATGTGGTTGAAGAAGCCGATCTTGACGTCCGGCCGCAGCGCGCGCAGAGCGGCGGGCACCAGCTGGAGCTGATAGTCGTGCACCCATACGGTGCCGCCGGGGGCGACCGCCTGAGCGGCAGCGGTGGCGAAGCGCCGGTTGATGGCGGAGTAGGTGTTCCACCAGGCGCGATGGAACTCCGGGGGGACGATGACGTCGTGGTAGAGCGGCCAGAGCGTCGCATTGGAGAAGCCCTCGTAGAAGCCCGCCACCTCCTGCTCGCTCAGGCGCACCGGCCAGAGGGTCATCGTCTCGTCCTCGAAGGGCGCGACGTCGATGTCGGGTTTGCCGGTCCAGCCCACCCAGGCGCCACCCTGGCTCTCCATCACCGGTGCCAGGGCGGTCACCAGGCCGCCGGGGGAGCGTTCGAAGCTCAGCGAACCGCCTTCACCGATGGTGACGTCCACCGGCAGGCGATTGGCGACGACGACGACATCGTGGGTACCTGCAGACACAGCAGCGATCAGCTCCTCGATTCAGGCTCCCGCGCGGAGGTAGGCGGGGTCTTCAGCTCTCGTAACGGTACTGGCGCCAGCCAGCTGGCGCCCACTTGAGCCCCGGGTGCGGGCGGCGGACGGATGAACGGGGCAGGTACCTTGCTGACATGAGCCACTTCGCGCGCGAGGATCACGCCCATGAGGGCGCTGGCGGCGACGGCGCGGGCCCGGAGACCACCCGGCGAATCGACGGCGCGGGCGAGAGCGTCGCCGGGCCAGACTTTCCGGAGAGTGCGGGGGAGGCGGTGACTCTGGACGCGCCCTCGCGCGCGCAACACTGGGAGCGCGAGGTGGGCGGGTACCGCCTGGTGCGCCGCCTCGGATCGGGCGGCATGGGCACGGTCTACGAAGCGCTCGACGGCGGGGGCCGCCCGGTGGCGCTGAAGATGCTCCACCCGCACATCGCCGCCGACCCCCAGGCGCGACGCCGGCTGGCCCGCGAGGTCGCTCTGATGCATCGCGTCTCGGGCACGGGGGTGGCCCAGGTGCTCGACGCCGAGGTCGAGGACGTCGAGGCCTTCGTCGTCACCGAACTGATCGAGGGGCCCACACTGGAGGAGGACCTGACCGCCGGTGGCCCCTTCAGCGCCGCCGAGATGGCCGGATTGGCGCATGGGCTCGCCGAGGCACTCGAGGCGATCCACGCCTCCGGAGTGGTGCACCGCGACCTCAAGCCCAGCAACGTCATGCTCTCCCCGGAAGGTCCGGTGCTCATCGACTTCGGGATCGCCCAGGTGGCCGATGATGTGCGGCTGACCCAGACCGGCCTGGTCACCGGCACGCCGGGGTACCTGGATCCTGAAGTGATCTCGGGTGCGGACCCGGGCCCCGCCGGGGACTGGTGGGCGTGGGCCGCCGTCATCCTGCACGCGGCCACGGCCCGCCCACCCTTCGGTCGCGGCTCCAGCCAGGCCGTGCTCGCCCGGGTCTCCACCGGTCGCTGCGACAGCGACGGCCTGCCCGGAGTGGTCTCCGGGGTGCTGCGGCGAGCCCTGGACCCGGACCCCTCCCGGCGCGCGGCGGCCGAGGAGGTGATGTCGGTCCTCGACGCCGTCGCCGCCGATCCCGACTCCTATCTGAGCGATGATGCCGCTGCCACCTCACCGCTGGTGCCCGGCCCATCAACGAGCCCGCCACCGCCACCGGACTCGGCTCCCGATGCCGGGCCCGAGGCCGGAGGGCGCACGGCGATCCTGCCGGCCGTCGGCTACCCGGCTCATGAGGCTCCGCCGCCCCCGCGCTATCCCATCGAGCCGGGCACGGACGCGACCCGGCGGATGCCCGCCGATGCCCCCGCAGCGCCGAATGCGTGGCAGCCCGGACTCGGCGGGCAGAACCAGACTCTCGCCACCGATCCCGGGCATCAGCCCGTGCCCGGCTGGGCGATCCTGCCCCGGCCTCGACCCTTCACGGTGCTGGCAGTGGGCATCGGCCTGAGCGCGCTGGCGCCCATCCTCCCCGGCGTGTTCCTCCTCACCGCGGCCGTCGTGCTGCTCGGCGCCGCCATGACTGGATGGGCCTCACGAGCCCGGCGCACCGCACGCATGCGCCGCGGAGTCCGCCCCGGAGACACCGCCCGCATGATCGTTGCGCTGCCCTGGTCCCTCCTGCGCGGCCTCGTGGCCCTACTGCCCGGTTTGCTGCTGGGCGCGGGTGCTGCGGCGGCCCTGTGGTGGGTCACGCCGGAGATCGCCGGCCGCGCCGCGGAGCCCGCCTGGGGGCAGGAGCCGGTGGTGTTGGGGATCGCGGCTGCTGTGGCGCTGACCGTGGTCTGGCTGACCCCGACCAGCACCAGCGCCCGCGAGGGCGCCCGGGTGTGGTTGGCAGTGGTCGCCCCGAGCGCCGGCTATCGGGCGTTCGTCATTGCGATCTTCCTCCTGATCGCTGTGGTGGTGGCCATAGGCGTGCTTGGCGACAGCCTCGGCGCCCCAACCTGGGCTCCATTTCCGATTACTCTGACCCGGTGAGTAATGCGACGTCCGGCCACTCGTCCGGAGCAATGACCAAGGCTCAGCGCCGTGCGGCCGCGCAGGAGAAGGCCAAGCAGCTGCGCGAGGCCCAGGAAAAGCGCGAACGGCGCAACCGCTTCATCCTGATCGGTGGGGTCGGAGCGGTCCTGCTCGTCGTCGCGGTGCTGGTGTGGTTCATCTTCTCGGAGGGCTCACGCAGCCCGCTCGATCGCCTCGAGGAGAACGCCAAGCCGGCCAACGTCAGTGACGACGGAGGGATCCGCTTCGATTCCCAGCTGGTGGCCGGAGAGATCGACAGCGACGCCTCCGAACTGGCGATCTACCTCGACTTCGCCTGCGTGCACTGCCTCGACTTCGAGATGATGCACGGGCAGGACATCGCCGACCTCGTCGCGGCGGACGAGATGACTGTCGCCTATTACCCGGTGGCCTTCATCGGTGCGGGTGACTCCAGCTCTTGGTCGGTTCGCGCTGCACAGGCCACGGCAGTGGTCACCGACGGCGCCCCGGATCGTGCCGAAGAGTTCCTGCGAGGTCTCTTCGAGCTTCACGAGGGCAACCCGAACCCCTCGGATGCGGAGATCGCCATGGTGGCCGTCGACCTCGGGGTTCCCCAGGAGGTTGTCGACCGTATCGGCGAGGCTCCCTTCCAAGCCTGGGTGGGCGCCGCCACACAGTCCGCACGTAACGACGACGACGTCACCGGAACGCCGGCCGTCTTCTTCGAGGGCGAGCAGGTGTTCACCGGTCCTGAGGGCGATGGCCGGAGCTGGGCGGAGCCGGGCTCGATCGCGTCGCTCGTGCGCGGCGAGGACGGCGCCGAGGAAACCCAGGACGACTGACCCACCTCGGGCTGCC
Source organism: Bogoriella caseilytica (assembly GCF_003752405.1). Lineage (NCBI taxonomy): Bacteria > Bacillati > Actinomycetota > Actinomycetes > Allobogoriellales > Allobogoriellaceae > Allobogoriella > Allobogoriella caseilytica. The sequence goes on from NZ_RKHK01000001.1 coordinate 1,819,539, forward strand.
GGGCGAGCTCACCACCACGCGGGGGCGATGCCGGCAGCAGGGCTGGAACGGTCCAGCTCCGGTGCGCTGAGCATTGCTGGCACACTGGTAGTTAATGCCGATGCGCGGCTGAGGCCAGCGTCGGCGCCTTGCCTCCTTAGCTCAGTTGGTAGAGCGCTCGCCTTGTAAGCGAATGGTCGCCGGTTCGAATCCGGCAGGAGGCTCAGTGAGAATCAGGGCGGTAGGTCCGACCTCGGCTATCCACCACCGTGCAGGACAGCGCGCCGTCGCCGGTCACTTCCCAGTGGATCCGGCCCCGGCCGATGTGTCTCGGGCGGCCCCACAGGGTGCCGGCCATCTCCGGGTTGTGCCGAGCGAGGTAGATCCGGTGCTCAAGCTCGTCGAGGTGTAGTCCCCGCGTGTGGGGAAAGACCACACGACGACGACCAGGTGTCTCGCTGATCTCGGGATCGTCAGTGGCGGCGTCCGCGAGGAGACCGAAGGGATTGTGCGGCATGCTGGAGACATACTGCTCCAGCAGATACCGAGCGGCCTCCGGGGCGTCGAGTCTTCCCGTGGCCCATCGGTGTAGGGCAATGCCCGCCGGAATGAGCAAGGCGCCACTGAGAGCCCAGCGCTGCTCCGCCGCGATCCCCACGGCGATGAACAGCACGCCGAAGAGCGGCAGGACGAAACCGGCGACCCGGTAGCGCACCAGGTGCTTGTACAGCTCGAGGTGGCGGCCCGCGGGGGTGAGGGTGCCGAGCGGGAGCCCGCGGGCCCCTTGGCCTGGACGGTTCGCGGCCCACCGGAAAGCTGCCTGCCACTCCTCGTACCCGTAAGGCTTCGCGAAGTGGAGCACGATGGGTATGGCCAGCGAGGCGAGCAGCATGACGCCGAAGGAGACTCCTGCCGCACCGATGGCCGCCTCGCGCAGGCGGTGGGAGAACTGGTCACCGGCGTGGTGGACCACGAGCATGAGCCCGACGGAGACGATCAGAGCGGCCAAGGTCAGCAGCGACAGTGCCAGGCGCGTGCGCACCCGTCGCCGCAGTGGCTGGCCATCGCGATGCATGACCAGGTAGCGCGAGAGTTCCCAGGCCTCCCGAGGGGGGTTGGCGGGACGGGATCGCTGGAGGGCCTGGAGAAGCGACTCGGCGTCGGTGGAGCCGTAGACCCGATCGATGTCGGGGCCGAACCACGAACGGAGCCGCCTGGCACCGGAGCGCAGGGTGCGTTCGCGGAGGATGTCGTTCAGCTGGCGTCGCTTCCGCTGTGCCGCCAGGGGTGGATGTGCAGACCAGGCTCAGGCATCGGGGGAAGCCGCGCGGCCGTAGACGAAGTCTTCCTGCTCCTCGGGCCCCGCCCCGACGAGTTCGTCATCTGCGGCAAAACGCTCGGCATCGGTACGAGGAGCGCCGGTGGCGCGTCCGCCGGTGAGCACATCGCGTACATACGCCTCCTCCGCCTCCGGGCTCACGAGGCCGCGGTGCCGCAGCGCTTCGGTGACCAGGCCTGGTCGACGGACAGGATCGTGGCGGGTCATGGTCGGTCGATCTCCCCTCGAGCGGACAGCAACGCCGCCGTCCACATTGGCGACCTCCCCATCATGCCTCGCGCGCCGGGACGGCGCGAGGCTGACCGGGCTCGTTTCACAGATCGGATTCGCAGGTTTCACGTCTCGGAAACACCTGCGACTAGTCTCGAGGCGTGACGAGTTCGGCGAAGCAGATCCCCGATCCCGGTTGGGCACGCGCGCTGGCGCCGGTGGCGGAGCGCATCAGTGCCATGGGTGACTTCCTCCGGGAGGAGAATCGTGCCGGACGCGGGTATCTGCCGGCGGGCCCGAACGTGCTGCGCGCCTTCAACTATCCCTTCGAGGACGTTCGCGTGCTCATTGTGGGGCAGGATCCCTACCCCACGCCTGGACATGCCATGGGCCTGTCTTTCTCGGTGCAGCGTGAGGTGCGCCCGATCCCGCGCTCCTTGCAGAACATCTACCGGGAGTTGCGCGATGACGTCGGTGTCGAGCCGCCGGTGCACGGGGATCTCTCCGCGTGGGCGGAGTCCGGCGTGATGCTCTTGAACCGCTGCCTGACCGTGCGGCCCGGCGCGCCTGCCTCGCATCGCGGCAAGGGGTGGGAGGCGGTCACCGACCTGGCCATCGCCGCGCTGGTCGAGCGTGAGGCGCCTCTGGTGGCCATCCTGTGGGGCCGTGACGCCGGTACCCTCCGCCCGATGCTGGGTGAGACGCCGATCCTCGCCTCGGCGCACCCCAGCCCGCTCTCCGCATCGCGGGGGTTCTTCGGCTCACGTCCCTTCTCGCAGGCGAATGAGCTCTTGTCTGCTGCAGGGGCGGAGCCGGTGGATTGGTCACTCGCCTGAGCCATGCGGGCCGCAGGCTGCGAGCTAATGACACGGGTGTGATTCGGGCAGTACCATCGGACCATGGTTGCCAGCACGCCGGAATCCGCGCTCGACTCGGCCACAAATGGTCTCAGTGACCTGGAGCAGCGTGTCCTGGCCTTCGAGCGCCAATGGTGGAAGTACGCCGGTGCGAAGGAATCCGCCATCCGCGAGCAGTTCGGGATGAACGCCACGCGGTACTACCAGGTGCTCAACCGTCTCCTCGACTCCGAACAGGCTCTCGCGGCGGACCCCATGCTCGTCAAGCGGCTGCGTCGCATGCGTTCCGCTCGTCAGCGCGAACGCACTGCGCGCCGCGTAGGCCTCTGAGCACTGCGCGCCGCGCTGGTCGCGGCGAGCGCATCGGCCGGGTCGATCACGTTAATCTCGACTCGTGAGCAGCCTCGAGGAAGACGAGTTCGACATCGCCGGGCGTGACAACGCCCCGCAGGGCGTGCACCGCCGTCCCCGGTCTCTGGCTCGTGTGCTGCTCCCGATCATCGCGGTGCTCATCCTTGCGCCGTTGCTCGCCTGGGCGACGATTGCGCTGCTAGCCCGCACGGACACGCCCATCCCTTCGCCGCTGCCAGACCCGGAAGCCAACGAGACCGTGGTCGACCCCGACGAGGATCCGGGGGACGAGACCGAGGACGACGCGGACGGCGAGCAGGACGAGTCCACACCAGACGCCGGGGGTGACGAGGACGACTCCACCGACGCCGGGGACGACACGGACATGGACCCCGAAGGCGATACCGACCCCGACGCAGACGAGACGCCGGAGGGCGACGAACTGCCCGCCGCCGAGGTCGACTATTTCGCCGGTGTCGCAGTTCTGAACGGCACCACCGTCGGCGGCCTCGCCACCCAGGCCACGCAGGATCTGGTCACGGCTGGCTTCACGGGCGCCAGTGCCGGGAACTACGCCAGCCCACAGCCCACAGTCTCGGCTGTGTACTACCGGGACCCGGCGCTCCAGGCCACGGCGGCCGAAGTCGCGTCCCTCCTGGGGATCGGTCCCGTGCAGGAGCTTCCCGGGGCCTCAGCGGAGGTCGTGGTCGTTCTTCGCAACGACTTCTCCGGCTGAGGCTGCATTCCGGATTCGCGGCGTCGGATTCTTCGGCGATCACCCGCGGGCGGGGTAAGAGGTACTGCGTGTTAGGCCCGGTGGGGCCCGGCCCTCTGCGGTGAGTGAGTACTCAGGTCGGTGTCCGGCGATGGCTTTTCCGGCAATCGTCTGATGGCAGGGAACTGATTCCCATACTTATGTATGGAGCGGAGCGAAATAGTTCATGTCGTTATCAAATCGTGATCTATTCCGGTTGCCGATTCGGCAACCTTTCGGGAAGGTGGTGTGGCGGACAGCACTGTGACCCTAGACACACGCGCGTGCGCAACGTGCTCAGCGGTAATGGGTCTGGTGCTGGCCGGTACAGCACACCAGGCTGCCCTCCGGGCGGCCAAAACCCGGGAGCCATGAATGAAACTGTCAGCAGAGCCGGCGGCACCGCCGGCGCGCCGAAGAGCAGCGAGGCCCTTAGCGGCCGCCGCCGCTCTCGGATTGACCGCAGGCCTTTCTTTCGCCGGCGCCGTGCCGGCCCTGGCCGATTATCCGGAAGGGCCCAGCGAGTCCCGCGCTGAACTTGTCGACCTGGAGGCCCTTGGTCTTGAGGTGCTCGAAGCGAATCGCACGGCCGCCGGTTTTCCGGAGGATCCAGGCCCGAACTTCGCCCCAGTGGACCTTGAGGTGCTGGGGGGCGTGGCGAATGTCGTGATCGGTGGAGTGACTCTTCCGCTGCTGAGTGACGGCACGGCTCCTGGCCTGTTGAACCTGGGCCAAGCGGGAGCGCTGAACGGCTACGCGGCCTCCGAGCATCCCGCCACCTCCACCGCTGCCTCCGGCGCGGTCGGAGATGGCGGCGCGATCGACCTCGACCTGGTGGACGGCGACCCGGCCGATACCGACTTTGCGCGGGTGGACCTCACCGAGTTGCTCCCGCAGCTCGGGCTCGACGGACTCGACTATGCCGCTGACGAGCTCAGCCTGGGACTGGGTGCTTTGGCATCGAGTGCCACCCAGACAGCCCCGGTGGCACCGGTGGCGGCCGAGAGTGACTACGTGGTTGCCGGCGCCGAGCTCCGCATCTCCAGCCCCGCTGTCGGGGACGTGACCGCCCTGGTGGACGATGCAGTCGACACCGCAGAGGGCACGGTCAATGAGTTGCTCGGACCTGAGGGGCCGATCCAGGAGGTGCTCGATGGGCTGAGTTTCGATCCGGTGACCGTGATCGGACTACTTACGATTGACCTGGGCACGCCGACGCTCAATGCGAGTGTCGACCTCGATGGTGTGACCACTGGCTTGTTGGAGGAGCCGCTCGTTGATGAGACCGGCCTGGTCACCATCGATCTGAACACCGGGGAGATTCTGGTCGATCTCGCCCAGTTGCACGGCGGTGACCTGAACAACCTGCCTGCGAACACCTCGCTGCTGACCTCCGCCGAGCTGACGCAGATCAGCGACACAGTGGCGCTGCTCCTCGGCGACATCGTCGACATCGTGACGGACGCGGTCAACGAAGCGTTGCTGACAACGGAGGTGACCATCACCTTCGATCCGGAACTGGACGGTATCGGTGGCCTGGTGAGTGGGGACCTCGATGTCGAAATATCCGGGAGCCTGGGCGACTTTGCCGGGCTGACTGACGACGACCCTGTCGTGGACATCGATGGGAACGTGTCGGTTCTCGTCACCACTATTCCCCTGGGTGAGATCACCAGCGTCCTGACGCCGTTGGTCTCCTCGGTCCTTCCCGCGGTCCTCGGACCGGTCGCCACTGTGGTCACCGAGGCCGGGGGCATCGTCACCGATCTGGTCGGCGGAGTCGTGGGAGAGACCCTGAGCGCCCTTGACCCGCTCTTCGACGCCTTGCCGGGCCTGGTGGGCATCACGATCAACGCCCAGCCCACAGAGCCGCCGGTCAACGGCGTGGGTGATCTCGGAGCGGACTCCTTCACGGTACGGGCACTATCTGTGGATGTTCTCCCCGGCGTCAGCGGCGTTGACCTGAACTTGGCGAGCTCCAGTGTGCGGGTGAGTCAGCTTGAGCCTGGCCTGGTCGTCACACCGGAGGTCGTCGAGATCGGCGACGAGCTCACCGCTGATGGCTCCGGATATCTGCCGGGCTCGACGGTGACGGTGACCTACACCGACAGCGAGGATGAAGACGTCGAGGTGACTCCCGGCGTACCTGTTGACGAGGACGGCGAGTTCACGGACACCATCACGGTGCCGGAAGGTACCGCACTCGGAACGCTGACGGTCGTCGCCACCGATGACGAAGAGCCGCTGTTGACCGCCTCAGGCACGACGACGGTCACTGAGGACGGCGGCGAACCGACTGAGCCGACCGAGCCCACGGAACCGACTGAGCCGACTGAGCCGACCGAGCCCACGGAACCGACTGAGCCCACGGAGCCGACCGAGCCCACGGAACCGACTGAGCCGACCGAGCCGACTGAGCCGACTGAGCCCACGGAGCCGACCGAGCCCACGGAACCGACTGAGCCGACCGAGCCGACTGAGCCGACTGAGCCCACGGAGCCGACCGAGCCGACCGAGCCGACTGAGCCCACGGAGCCGACCGAGCCGACGGAGCCGACGGAGCCCACGGAACCGACGGAGCCGACCGAGCCCACGGAGCCGACTGAGCCGACGGAACCGACGGAACCGACGGAGCCGACGGAGCCGACCGAGCCGACCGAGCCGACGGAGCCGACCGAGCCCACGGAACCGACGGAACCGACTGAGCCGACCGAGCCCACTGAGCCCACGGAACCGACCGAGCCGACGGAGCCGACGGAGCCCACGGAGCCGACGGAACCGACGGAGCCGACGGAGCCGACGGAGCCCACGGAACCGACCGAGCCGACGGAGCCCACGGAACCGACCGAGCCGACGGAGCCGACGGAGCCCACGGAACCGACGGAACCGACCGAGCCCACGGAGCCGACGGAGCCCACGGAACCGACCGAGCCGACTGAGCCGACGGAACCGACCGAGCCGACGGAGCCGACGGAGCCCACGGAACCGACGGAACCGACCGAGCCCACGGAACCGACGGAACCGACGGAACCGACGGAACCGACCGAGCCGACGGAACCGACGGAACCGACGGAACCGACGGAGCCGACCGAGCCCACGGAGCCGACTGAGCCGACGGAACCGACGGAACCGACGGAGCCGACGGAGCCCACGGAACCGACGGAACCGACGGAGCCCACGGAACCGACGGAACCCACGGAGCCCACGGAACCGGCTATCGAGGCGACGCCTGAGGAGGTCGAGGAGGGCGACACCATCACCGTGGACGGTGAGGGGTACGAGCCCAACGAGACCGTGACGGTGGTCTACACCGATAGCGATGGCGACGTGATCGCGGTGAACGAGGCCGAGACCGACGGCGACGGCAACTTCCAGGACACGCTCATCGTCCCGGTGGGTACGCCGTTGGGTCCGCTGACCATAGTCGCCACGGGCGAGAACGGTGAGGCCGAAGACACCGTGCAGGTTGTCGCCGGCCCCGCCGAGCTCGGTATCGACATCGAGCATCCGGTGATCCAGCGTCTTGAGACGCAGGTCGGCTACGGATGGGGATACGAGCCCGGCACCGAGGTGCATGGACGCATGAACTCCTCGCCTGAGCTCGACCTGGGGACCGAGGTGGCTGACGAGGATGGAATGGTCGTCTTCGCCTGGCAGATCCCAGCCGATGCGGAGTTGGATATCCATACCTTCTCGCTGAGTGCTGAGGACTACGCGGATCAGTCGATCCAGTTCCGAGTGATCTCGGAGACGACTGACCCGACCGATCCGCCGCCCGCGCCTGCGCCTCCGGGTGCCGGACCGGGGCCCTCGCCTGGGCCGAGCATTCCGCCCACTGGTGTGGCGGGTGTGACGGGGCTCGCGATCGCCGCCGGTATCGTCCTACTCCTCGGAGTCGGCGCGGTGGTGGCCGTCAATCGCCGCCGTTCGATCAGCGAGGTCTAGTAGGCCGGTCTACCCACGCAGTGGCCGCATACGCCTTCGGGCGTATGTCGGCCACTGCGTGCGTACGCGATCAAGAGAAGGAAGAATGTGAGCGCGAACCGCGGTGGTCCACGGAGCAGAGCCGTATCTCCGCGCGAGGGTGTGCCCGGCCAGCACTCTCACGCGACCGATTCGCCCCATACGGCGATGCGCCGGGTGCCTGGGTGGGCTCGTCTCCTGGTCTGGCCGCTCGTGGCGGCCGTGCTCGCGCACACCTTCATCATCGCCACGTGGGTGGGCCCTGCGACGCCGATCCGCCAAGGCATAGGAGCCGAATCGCTGCGCAGCTACGTGGTGCCCGTCTTCGAACAGAACTGGCGACTCTTCGCTCCGGACATTCGCCGTCGGGAACACTCGCTGGAGATCCGCGTGAACCTCATCGACGAGCACGGGGACGCGGAACTCACCGAGTGGGTGGACCTCGTGGGTCTCGAGAACCAGATGATCCGCCACAATCCGTTCCCACCCAGGATGTATCTCGCAGCGCGACGCGTGGCCAATCGGATCAATGCCGCCAGTGGCGCCATGAGCGCCGAGCAGCTGGAACAAGCCCAGGCGAACTACATCTCGAACCCCGTGTCCGGCCTGGGCCCGGCACTGCTGAACGCCGGGGGCGATGCCCCTGCCGGGCAGCACACGGTGGAGGCGTACCTGACCTTCGACGAGGCAGCCACGATCCTGGCGTCGTCCTTTGCTGCGAACGTCTGGGACGGCGAGGTCGCCCATGTCCAGTACCGGATTGCGACGCGGGCGATTCCGCCCTTCGATGACCGGCATGGACAGCGCATCGAGGACGTCGAACCCACCTACCGCACCTTCGGGTGGCGCCCCGCACACGAGGTGGACGAAGACCTCGAGAATCTGTTCGCGCCCTATGTTCGCTACGAACGGGAGCAGTCGTGAGCACGGTCGGCGCGCGGGCGTGGGTGCGGAGCCACCGCGAGTGGGTAGAGCAGTGGTTCTTCCTCCGTAAGAACGCTGAACGGGGTCTGGCAGCAAGCCGGATCCTCATCGGCTCAGCAATGCTGGGCATCCTGCTGTCGAACTTCACCGTGCGGCATGCGCTCTGGGGCCCGGCCTCGACGTGGATCGAGCCCTTCCGTGACGACACCAACTTCGGGAGACTGCCCGAGCTCTTCGGAGACTCCCAGGCCTGGACTTTCACCCTGAAGTACCTGCTCCTGATGGCCATCGCGGTCGCCGTCATCGTCGGCTGGCGCACCAGGATGAACACCTTGCTCCTGGTCATCGGAGTGACCGCGCTTGTCGAGCGCAACACCCTGGTGGGCGATGCCGGCGACAACATCGCCCGCATCGGCCTGCTGCTCATGGTCTTTATGAGCACCGCCGAGTACTGGTCAATCGATGCCCGGCGCAGACGGCGCGCCGGAGCGCAGGCACCGCCGTCCTTGTCGCGGCGGCTGCTTCTCGGGCTGCCGGTCCTCCCCGGCTGGCTGACCAACGCGGTGCACAACCTGGCACTGATGGCGTTGGCGCTGCAGGTCTTCATCCTCTATACCGCCTCAGCGCTCTTCAAGGTCCAGGGGGAGATCTGGCAGACGGGTACTGCGCTGTACTATCCGCTGGCCTCCGCGGAGTTCTCCGTCTTCCCTACGCTGAACAGCCTCATGGCGAGCAATGCGGTCATCCTGACCGCAGCGACGTACTTCGCGGTCTACGTCCAGCTTTTCTTCGCCGTCGGCCTGCTCCATCCGCTCACGCGGCGGCTTGCCCTCGTCGGTGTGATCGCGATGCATATCGGGATTGCGATTCTGATGGGCCTGCCATGGTTCTCGCTCTCGATGATCGCCTTCGACGCGATCTTCGTGACCACGGCGACCTTCGTGGCTCTCGAGGCTCTGCTCCGGCGGCGCTTCGGTCCGGCACTGGCCCGGTGGCGTACCCGGATGCCTGAGGCGTGGCGTGGGGCGCCCGAAGAGGTGCCCGCCGAGCCAGTGGCCGCTCAGCCGGCGCGATGACCTCCGTGGCGCTCTCGTGGGCCAGCCCGCTCAGCGGGTGGGGGCCTGGCGCCGGCGTTAGTGTGAAGCGGACCCGCCCAGCCCCGACGAGGAGCTTATGAGCCACTCCCAGCCTCGCGAGACGACCGACGTGGTCGTGATCGGATCCGGCCCTGGCGGCCTGGCCGCCGCGGTGAGCATGGCCCGCGCCGGTCTCGAGGTGGTGCTCTATGAAGCCGAGCACACGCTCGGTGGTGGTTCGCGCACCCTTGATCTCGGCCTTGCGGCGGGTGTGCGCCACGACGTGTGCTCCGCGGTGCACCCCATGGCCCTGGCCAGTCCCTTCTTCCGCGAGTTCGACCTCGAAGCCCGCGGAGTCGAGTTCGCCGTGCCCGAGCTCGCCTACGCTCAGCCTCTGGATGGGCCCGAGGCAGCCCTGGCCTGGCACAGTCTTGAACGGACCGCCGATGGCCTCGGCCGGGATGGCCCGGCCTGGCAGCGCATGATGGGCCCGCTGGTGGAGAACGCCGAGGCAGTGGTGGCCCTCGCCCTGGGAGATCATCGGGGCTTGCCCCGGGAGGCACGCAGCATCTCCGGCCTCCACGCCGCGGCCATGATGGGCGCCTCCGTGCTCCTGCAAGGCACGCGGGCCTGGAACTACCCGCTCGCCACCGAGCAGGCGCGAGCGCTGCTCACCGGAGTTGCCGCCCATACCGTGGCGACACTGCCGGCGCTCGCGGCCAGCGGCACCGCCATGTTGCTCGGCTCCCTGGGCCACTCGGTGGGCTGGGCCCTTCCGCGCGGCGGGAGTCAGGCCATCGCCGATGCGATGATCGCCGACCTGCGCGCGCACGGCGGCAGGATCCACGCCGGGGAGCGAGTGGCCAGCTGGCGGCAGCTGCCTCGTGCCCGCAGTTACCTCCTCGACGTCGCACCGGAGGTTGCCGAGAGCATCTGGAGTGACCGGTTGCCAGGGGCCACGCGGCGGGCCTATCGGCGCTTCACGCGCGGCGATGCCGCCGCCAAGGTCGACTACGTTCTCTCCGGGCCCGTGCCCTGGCGCGACGAACGGGTCGGGGGAGCTGCCACGGCGCACATCGGCGGAACCCGGGAGGACATGGCCCGGGCCGAGGCGCAGGTCTCGGCCGGCCGGATGCCCGAGCGGCCCGTGGTGCTGCTCTCCGATCCCGCGGTCGGTGATCCCGGGCGAATCAGCGCGGGGAAGCGCCCGCTGTGGACCTACGCCCATGTTCCCCACGGCTACGACGGGGACGTCACAGAGACCGTCACCGCCCAGATCGAACGCTTCGCGCCCGGCTTCCGCGACGTCGTCGTCACCTCGCGCTGCACACCTGCCTCACGGCTCGATAAGCACAATGCGAACTACCTCGGCGGGGACTTCGCTGCCGGTGCCGTCACCGTGCCCCGCCTGGCCACGGGTCCGCGGTGGGCGTGGAATCCCTACGCCACCGGGATCCCGGGCGTCTACCTCTGCTCGCAGTCGGTGCCCCCTGGCCCTGGAGTGCACGGCATGACCGGCTATTTCGCCGCACGTCACGCCCTGCGCGAACGCTTCGGCCTCGCGGACGTCCCGCCGCTGGCGCCGTCCCGCTCCCTCAACTGAGGCGAGAGGTGGGAACTGCTCAGCCACCGTGGTGAGTGGCCAGCGGCGCGGGAGCGAATACCGTCCGGAGTGCCCTCGGCCGGCCGCCGCCCGTGCTTGCACTCTCGGGCAGAGAGTGCCAATATCGAGTTAGCACTCTCGAACCGAGAGTGACAAGTTCGTCAGGTTGGCCAGTGAGGCCCGGACGACGGCGGGACGTGACCGCCGGGAGTCCGGGTCGTCCGTCGCGGGCACTGTCCAGCCAGCACCACCACCCGAGTGGAGGAAACCGAGCATGGCCAAGACCATCGCTTTCAACGAGGAAGCCCGCCGCGGTATGGAGCGGGGTCTCAACACCCTCGCCAACACCGTCAAGGTGACCCTGGGCCCCAAGGGCCGCAACGTCGTGCTGGAGAAGAAGTGGGGTGCCCCCACGATCACCAACGACGGCGTCTCGATCGCCAAGGAGATCGAGCTCGAGGAGCCGTACGAGAAGATCGGCGCCGAGCTCGTCAAGGAGGTCGCCAAGAAGACCGACGACATCGCTGGTGACGGCACCACCACCGCCACGGTGCTCGCCCAGGCCCTGGTCAAGGAAGGCCTGCGCAACGTGGCCGCCGGCGCCAACCCCATCGCTCTGAAGCGTGGCATTGACGTCGCCGTCCAGGCCGTGACCGAGAAGCTCTTCGCCCAGGCCAAGGACGTCGAGACCAAGGCTCAGATCGCCTCGACCGCAGCCATCTCTGCCGGAGACCCGGCCATCGGCGAGCTCATCGCCGAAGCGCTGGACAAGGTCGGCAAGGAAGGCGTGGTCACCGTTGAGGAGTCGCAGACCTTCGGCCTCGAGCTCGAGCTCACCGAAGGCATGCGCTTCGACAAGGGCTACCTCTCGCCGTACTTCGTGACCGACAGCGACCGCCAGGAAGTCGTCCTCGAGGACGCCTATGTCCTGCTGGTCGAGTCCAAGATCACGAACGTCAAGGACCTGCTGCCGCTGCTGGAGAAGGTCATCCAGTCCGGCAAGCCGCTGGTGATCATCGCCGAGGACGTCGAGGGCGAGGCCCTGGCTACCCTCGTGGTCAACAAGATTCGTGGCACCTTCAAGTCCGCTGCCGTCAAGGCTCCGGGCTTCGGCGACCGCCGTAAGGCGATGCTGCAGGACATGGCCATCCTCACCGGTGGCACGGTCATCTCCGAGACCGTGGGCCTGAAGCTGGAGACGGCTGACCTGGACTTGCTGGGCCAGGCCCGCAAGGTGGTCATGACCAAGGACGAGACCACCATCGTCGAGGGTGCTGGCGCCTCCGACCAGATCGAGGGCCGCGTGGCTCAGATCAAGGCGGAGATCGAGAACTCCGACAGCGACTACGACCGCGAGAAGCTGCAGGAGCGCCTCGCCAAGCTGGCCGGCGGCGTGGCCGTCATCAAGGCTGGCGCGGCCACCGAGGTGGAGCTCAAGGAGCGCAAGCACCGCATCGAGGACGCCGTGCGCAACGCCAAGGCCGCTGTGGAAGAGGGCATCGTCGCCGGTGGTGGCGTGGCACTGATCCAGGCCGCCAAGGAGGCCTTCGAGTCCCTCGAGCTGAAGGGTGACGAGGCGACCGGCTCCATGATCGTCAAGGTCGCCGTGGATGCACCGCTGAAGCAGATCGCGATCAACGCTGGTCTCGAAGGTGGAGTGGTGGCCGAGAAGGTCCGCCACCTGCCCGCCGGCCAGGGCCTGAACGCGGCAACCGGCGAGTACGAGGACCTCCTCGCCGCCGGCGTGGCGGACCCGGTCAAGGTGACCCGTTCCGCGCTGCAGAACGCTGCTTCGATCGCTGGTCTGTTCCTGACCACCGAGGCGGTCGTGGCCGACAAGCCGGAGCCCGTGGCCCCGGCTGCTGGTGGTGGCGAGCCCGACATGGGCGGCATGGGCTTCTGACGATTGCGAAGTCGAGCGTAGGCCTGAGGTACGAAGGCCTGCCGAGACGGAGCTGAGGAAGAGGCCCCATGAACAGGGGCTTCCGACGAAGCCCTGGGAGCTTGCTCGGGCCGGGCGGCGACGCCCGGCCCGAGCGCACCTGAGAAGAGGGAGGTACCCGCTGCGGAGGGCAGCGGGTACCTCCCTTTCTGTGTGCCCACGGCGGGTACAGGCACTCGGGCCCCAGGCTCAGGTGCCGAACATCGAGCGTGCTGCAGTCTCAGTCTCCTCGTACATCCGCGCGGCGTTGTCGAGCGCGTGGCTGATCTGCTCCAGAGAGGTGTCCACGGTGGCCTGCGTGGCCTGCCATTGGGCAGCACAGGCGTCGAAGGTCTGCGAGGCCGTACCCCGCCAGCTCGCCTGCAGGGCGGTCAGATGCCCCATCATGGCGGCAACCTCTCCGCGGATGGCCGTGGCCGTGGCCCGGGTGCGGTCTGCGGCGATCAGGATCTCGCCGCTGTCTACGGTGAACTGCGTCATCGGTGGTGCTCCTCGTCTGCGTCGGTGGGTGCTCCCGCCGTGGTTGGCGAGTACTGCGCACGCTAGGGACGGCTCACCTCGAATGGATGCCACCGGCCGGCCGGATGTGGACGGTTCCGCGCGTCAGGGAGGAGCTGTGCATGAGTCGCCGGTAAGCCATGGCCGCCGTTGCGCGGTAACATGCGCGGAATGCCACACCCATTGGATAAGGCGCACGTGCTGCTCACCGGCGCCACCGGATTCGTAGGACAAGCCGTGCTCGAACGGCTCCTGTCCGGGCACCCCGACGCCCACGTCACCCTGCTCGTCCGGCCCCGCGGCGACATCACTGCCGCCCAGCGAGTGGCCAAGCTCTTGCGCAAGCCGGTCTTCCGGCCGTGGCGTGAAACGGTGGGCAACGAGGGCGCCGAGGCTGCCCTGCGGGATCGCATTTCCGTGATCGAGGGCGATCTCGGTGCCGTGCCCGAACTCCCCGGTGATCTCGACGTCGTCATCCACTCCGCCTCCACCGTCTCCTTCGACCTGCCGATCGATGAGGCCTTCGTGGCCAACGTCGCCGGCCCGGCGTCGCTCTATGAGGCGCTCCAGGCCGCCGGCGGCGATCCGCACGTGGTGCACGTGTCCACCGCCTACGTGGCCGGAGCCCGCAAGGGCGTGGCCGAGGAGCGTTCCCTCGACCACGAGATCGACCATCTCCGTGAGCTCGACTTCGCCGTCGCGGCACGCGCTGCCGCGGAGAACGACTCCCGCACCCCCGCCATCCTCGGCGACCTGAACCAGCAGGCCGTGGCCGAGCACCGCCGCGCCGGTCCGCGCGCCGTCGCCGCTGCTACTGAGGCTCTGCGCCAGGAATGGGTCACCGAACGCCTCGTTGACGCCGGGCGAATCAGGGCCCAGTCCCTGGGCTGGCCGGACGTGTACACCTTCACCAAGGCCATGGGTGAGCGCGTGGCCGAGGGCATGTGGGCCGGCGCCGGCCACCGCCTCTCCGTCCTGCGGCCCACCATCATCGAGTCTGCGCTCCGCCACCCCTTCCCGGGCTGGATCGACGGATTCAAGGTGGCCGACCCGCTCATCGCGGCCTACGGGCGCGGGATGCTCCCCGAGTTCCCCGCCCTGGCCGACACGGTGTTGGACATCATCCCGGTCGACTTCGTCGTCAACGCCACGCTGGAAGCCGCGGCCACCCCGCCACCGGTGGAGGAACCCGCGTACTACCAGGTCTCCTCCTCGGTCACGAACCCCCTGCGCATCGGTCAGCTCGTTTCCACCGTGCGGGAGTACTTCTCCGAGAACCCCCTCACCGATCATGACGGCTCCCGCGTCTCAGTGCCGGCCTGGTCGTTCCCGCACCCGCGCGCCGTCGAGCGCGCCCTGCGCCGCCGCGAGTCGGCGGTCTCCGTGGCAGACAAAGCCCTGAGCAAGCTGCCGGCCACGGCGCGCACGCGCGGCTGGATCAAGGGCCTGGACCGCACCCGGAAGGATCTCGTCCGCCTGCGGAAGTTCACCTCGCTCTACCAGCCCTACACCCAGACCGAGGTGACCTTCGACGACGCCCGGGTGCGCGAGCTGCACTTCGCTCTTTCCGAGGAAGAGCGCGCCGATCGCGGCTTCGACGTCACCGACATCGACTGGCGGCACTACTTGCAGTCGGTGCACATCCCCAACGTGCCGGGCCTGTTGCGGCAGAGCGGGGGCCCCAGCAAGGCCCCAGCCCCGGCGGCGCTCCCCGAACGCACCGACGTGCTGGCCGTATTCGACCTGCAGCGCACGCTGGCCTCGGCCACGCTGGTGGAGCAGTACCTGTGGGTGGAGCTGGCCGCCCATCCGCCGTCGCGCTGGCCGCGCTCCCTGGCCGGCCTGGTGGCCTCCGCGCCCCGCTTCCTGCAGGCCGAGCGCCGCGATCGCGCCGACTTCATCCGCACCTTCATGCGCCGCTACGCCGGCGTGGACCCCGAGGTGCTGCGCGAAGTCATCGCCCGCGAGGTCACTCCCTCCATGCGCCGCGACGTGTTCCTCGACGCCATGAGGCGCGTGCAGGCCCACCGCGCTGCCGGGCACCGCACGGTGCTCGTCTCCGGTGAGATCGACGTCTTCGTGGAACCCTTCGCCCCGCTCTTCGACGACGTCGTGGCCGGGAGCATGGAGGTCGGCGAGGACGGCTTGTGGACCGGCCACCTCGAGACCTCCCCGCTGGTGGGGGAGGCCCGCGCCGCCTGGTTGCGCCGCTACGCCCGCGAGCACGACATGGACCTCGAGGGCTCCTTCGCCTACGGCGATGCCTACGCGGATCGGCCCTGGCTCGACGTGGTCGGCAATCCTCACGCGGTCAACCCCGACGCCTCGCTCTACCGGTATGCTCACGCCCGGCGGTGGCCGGTCCTGACCTGGACGGAGACCGCCGAGAGCCGGGTGGTCCCGGTTCTCCGCAGCCTCCGGGGAGGATCGTGATGACGCGGGCCGCATGGACGATCGGGGTCGCTGGTGCCGCTGGAGCTACCGCCGCTGCGGTGGCGGCGGCACGGTGGGCGCGACCGACCGTGGAGGTTGCTCCCGCGCGGCCCGTCCTGCACGGCCAGGCCATGGTGACCGGCGGCACCTCGGGCATCGGTCTGGCTTTCGCCCGGGCACTGGCCGAGCGCGGCTGTGACCTGGTGCTGGTGGCCCGCCACGGTGAACGTCTGAAGAAGACCGCCGGCCAGCTCTCCTGGCGATACGGCATCACCGTGGAGACCCTCGAGGCCGATCTCGCCACACGCGAGGGTGCCGCAGCTGCGGCTGAGCGCCTCGCCGATCCGGACCGGCCCATCGAGGTGCTGGTCAACAACGCCGGCAAGGGCGTGCACGTGCCGCTCGCTGCGGAGGACACCAGCGAGCACGAAGCCTCCATCGACCTCATGATCCGCAGCGTCCTCATCCTCGGCGCCGCGGCCGGAGGTGCCATGCGTGCACGCGGTCACGGAGCCATCATCAACGTGGCCTCAGTGGCCGGCTTGATCCCCATGGGTGCCTACTCCGCCATCAAGTCCTGGGTGGATACTTACAGCGAGTCCTTGGCCATGGAACTCGGGGGAGATGGCGTGCAGGTGCTCAGCGTGCGGCCCGGGTGGGTGCGCACCGAGTTCCATGAGCGGGCTGGGATCCGCACCACCTCCATCCCGGACTTCCTCTGGCTCGATGCCGAGCGCGTGGTCGAGGACGCGCTGGCCGATCTTGACCGCGGGAAGATCCACTCCACCTCCACCCTTCGCTTCAAGGTCCTCGCAGCGGCAGCGGCCCATGCGCCGCGGCCACTGGTGCGCTGGGCGACAGCCAAGATCAAAGGGGGGCGATCATGACGGCAAAGAAGCCGCGCACACAGCGCTACCACTCGGCATGGCATCGGAGCCTGCGCTACGTCACTCAGCGCCTCATCATGCGCGCGGTGGTGGGTTCAACCGTGCAGGTGAAGGCCGAAGGCCTGGACAACCTGGAGTCTCTGGAGCGGCCTTTCATCGTGGCGGCTAACCACTCCAGCCATCTGGACACCACGGTGCTGCTGACTGCCCTGCCGTGGCGAGTCACCTCCCACCTGGCGGTGGGCGCGGCTTCGGATTACTTCTACAACCATATGTACCGCTCCATGGCGGCTTCGGCGTTCTTCAACACCTATCCGGTGCATCGTCCTGGGTCAAAGGGCCGCTCGGCTAAGCGCAGCAAGGGCATGACGCGCAAATTGGTCGAGGAGCAGATTCCTGTGCTGCTCTTCCCCGAGGGCACCCGCAGCCGGGACGGCAAGATGGCGGCCTTCAAACCGGGTGTGGCGGCCATCTGCGCCGAGCAGCAGATCCCATGCGTGCCGGTGGCGCTCCTGGGCACCTTCGATGCCATGCCCCCCGGGCGGAGCTGGCCGATGCCCGGCCGCCCTCGGGTGCGGGTGCTGGTGGGCCGCCCGATGCGTCCGCGCCGCGGCGAGGCGGTGGGGGACTTCAACGAACGACTCTCCGCACGGGTGCGGACCATGATCGACATGCAGACGCCGTACGTGCTTGCCGATAAGCCTGCCGCGCGCGAGAGCGCCGCGGAGGACGGCGAGACACGCCAGGGCAAGAGGTCTCGACCCCGAGACGCACAAGGGCCCGGCCGGGCACAGGAGGAAGCCTCGTGACCACACAGTCA
This sequence comes from Bogoriella caseilytica, assembly GCF_003752405.1. Lineage (NCBI taxonomy): Bacteria > Bacillati > Actinomycetota > Actinomycetes > Allobogoriellales > Allobogoriellaceae > Allobogoriella > Allobogoriella caseilytica. The sequence continues at coordinate 1,837,175 of NZ_RKHK01000001.1, forward strand.
CACAAGAACACCGTCCCGCACATGAAGTGGTGGGGCTGGGGCGTCGAGGGCGTCGCCTTCAACCACCGGGACAAGCCGAACTTCCGGCCCTTCGTGCTCGACCAGGTCGGCGTCGACGTCGACGTCCCCGGCACGCCCCCGCCTGCCTTCGAGGAGATCGATGTTCCCGCCCCCCGCATCGGCGAGGAACTGCTGGCCGAGCTGGCTGAGGCGGTCGGCGAGGAGAACGTCTACACCGAGGACTTCGACCGTGTCGTCCACACCTACGGCAAGGGCTTGCCGGACCTGATCAAGGTCCGCGCCGGGCACCTGCCCCGTGCCGTCGACGTCGTGGTCTACCCCGGCAACGAGAGCGACGTCCAGGCCGTGCTCGACGCCGTGGTGGCCGCCGACGCCGTGCTGATCCCCTTCGGTGGCGGCTCGAACATCTCCGGCTCGCTCACCCCGCCGGAGTCCGAGGAACGTCCCGTGGTCTCCCTGGATCTCGGGCGGATGAACCGGGTGCTCGAGATCGACGAGACGGCCGGCCTGGCGCGGATCCAGGCCGGCGTGCTGGGCCCGGACATGGAAGAGCAGCTCACGGCCCGAGGCTGGACCATGGGTCACCAGCCCGACTCCTTCCGCCACTCCACTCTCGGCGGGTGGATCGCCACTCGCTCCTCGGGGATGCAGTCCGACAAGTACGGCGACATCGCCGACATCACCCGTGGTCTGCGCGCCGTCCAGCCCGGCCGGATGCTGGTGCTGCGCCCCCTGCCCTCGACCTCGACCGGTCCGAGCGTGCGGGAGATGATCCTGGGATCCGAAGGCCGTCTCGGTGTGATCACCGAGGCCTGGGTGCAGGTGCACCGGCTGCCGGAGAACCGCGAGATCATCGCCTACCTCTACCCGAGCTGGGCTGCGGCGCTGGCCGCGATGCAGGAGATCTCTACCTCCGACGCCTCGCCGTCGGTCACGCGTGTGTCCGATGACCGCGAGACCGCCTTCTCCTTCTCCACGCAGAAGGCGAAGAAGGGCCTGAAGTCCACGGTGCAGAAGGGCCTGTTCGACCTGCTGGAGCGCCGCGGGTGGGACATGGATGCGGTGTGCCTGTCCTACGTGGGGTACGAGGGCGGCTCCGCCCGGGTCAAGGCGGAGAAGGCGATCGTGGGCAAGATCGTGCGCCGTCACGGCGGCATCAAGCTCGGCTCCGGGCCGGGTGAGCTCTACGACCAGAAGAAGTTCGACACTCCCTACATCCGTGACTACCTGCTCGACATCGGTGCGGTGGCTGACGTCTCGGAGACGGCGACGCCGTGGTCGAACCTGCTCGACATCTACAACGGCACGGTGCGCGCCGCCAAGGACGCCTATGCAGCTCTGGGCGTTCGCGGCTACATCATGTGCCACCTCTCGCACAGCTATCACTCCGGTGCGTGTCTCTATTTCACCTTCGCCTTCCCCCCGGCCACCGAGAAGTGGGAGGAGCAGATCGAGCAGTACTGGAAGGTCAAGAGCGCCATCCAGCAGTCCTTCGTCGATCTGAAGGGCACGATCTCTCACCACCACGGTGTGGGTACGGAGCACGCGCACTGGATCGAAGAGGACATCTCCGAGGCCGGTGTGGAGACCATGGTCGCGCTGCTACGCGGTGTGGACCCCAGCCGCAACCTCAACCCCGGCAAGGTCATCCCCACCCACCGCGAGTGGTGAGCGGGCCTGGACGTCCACCAGGCCCAGGCCTTCCTGACCCTGGCCCAGGAGCTGCACTTCGGCCGCGCTGCGCAGCGCCTGCACATGGCCCAGCCGCCACTGAGCCGGCTCATCCGCAAGATCGAAGCCGAGTTGGGCGCCGCCCTTTTCGACCGCAGCACCCGCGGCGTCGCCCTGACGCCGCAGGGCGAGGCGCTGGTCGAGCCGGCGCGGGAGCTCGTCATGCAGTCCCAGCGCATCAAGGAGATCGTGCAACGCACCCAGGGCGGCATGATCGGGCGCGTACGCCTGGGCTACGCCGGCCCGTCGGTGGGCCATCTCGTGGGGCCGCTGGCGCGGCGGGTGCGCCAGGAGCGCCCCGGCATCGCGCTGGAGCTGTTCAGCTCCCAGTTCTCCCACCGTGGTCTGGAGAAGGTCACCGACGGCTCACTGGACCTGGTGATCGGTCGATGGGACTTCCTTCCCGCTGAGGTCGACTCCCGTGTGCTGGCCCGTGAGGAGTTGCTGCTCGCCGTGCCGGCGGGCCACCGCCTGGCCACGTTCGAGATCGTGCCGGTGACGGAGCTCGCTGAGGAGCCCTGGATCGTACTGCCCGGGCGCAGCGCCGCCACCTTGCCGAACCGGCTGAACCTGCTCGGCGTCGCCGGGGGGTTCCTCCCGCGGGTGGTGCAGGTAGCTCCGGACTCCGCCACGCTCATGCTGCTCGTCGGTGCCGAGATGGGCATCGCGCTGACCTTCTCCGGGGTGCGCGACCGTGTGCCGGCCGAGAACGTGGTCTTCCGCCGGCTGGGTCCGGAGCCCGGGGAGGTGAAGGTGCGGCTCGCCTGGCGCCAGGGGGACGAGAACCCCGCCCTGGCCGCGGTGGCTGAGCTGGCCTAGGCGGTCGAGCCCGGCGGCGAGGCGCCGCGAGCGTAGTCAGGGTTGAGCGCGCGAGCGGCGGATGTCTGGCAACGAGGCCAGGACGACGGCCACCAGGGTTAGTCCCGTGCCCGCCACGGTGGCGAAGGCGACGATGGAGCCGGCGGTGGGGACGACGACCTCGAGAACCAGCGACCCGACGAGTTGCCCCGCGATCATGCCCATGGCCGTCACCAGCACTCCCACCTTGGCGACAAGCACCGCACCGGCACCGATGAAGACGATCCCCAGCGGCCCGCCGAGGTAATGCCACCACACCGGCGAGAGGGCCGGACCGATGCCGGTGGCGACGGCTTGGATGCCCCACACGGCCAACAGCACGGTGCTGCCGGTCAGGAAGTTGATCAACGTGGTCGGTACCGGGCCGTAGGCGGCGGCCTGGCGGCCGTTGAGCGCCTGCTGGCCGGAGTTGAGGAAACCGGCTGCGGCCGGGAGAAGCACCAGGATGAGCCAGTCGACGCCGCGCCCAGCCGCGGTGAGATGGGGTGAGACGGTCCAGGCGACCGCCACGAGGGTGAGTATGGCGCCCAGTACGCGGAACGGGCTGATCATCTTCCTGCCGGCGGGTCCCAGGCCGATCCGGTCCCACAGCAGACCACCGACGGTCTGGCCGGTGATGACGGCCACCGAGAAGACGGCGACGCCGATGAAGCCGACCGTCAGCGTCTGGGTCAGGACGAAGTAGGCTCCCACGCATCCGGCGAGCAGGTACCACCAACGCACCTGACCCGAACGCAGTGCGGGACGGACCCGCCGCACCGCCCGGCGGCCAGTGGACGTGGTGGTCGTGACCACGATCATCACCAGCAGTCCGGTGAGGAAGCTGATAGTCGCTGCGAGCGTGGCGGAGCCGATCTCGGCGGCAAGTGCAGTGTTCACCCGGCTCTGGATCGGCATGGCCATGCCCACCAGGACCATCACGAGGATGAGGAGCGCCCAGATCGGGAGGGATCGGTCGGGCTGCTCGCTCTGCTGTCGCACAGGGAAAACCTAGTGTGTCTCAGCTCCCAGCCAGCGCAGCACGCGGTCCCGGTCGGCGTCGAGGCGCGGGGGTGCCTGGTGGTAGTCCACCTCGGAGCTGTCGAAGCGCACGGGATGGCGCACCGTGGGGATGCGGCGTTCGCCGTTTCCGGCCACCGCCACCGGCTCCAGGCCGAGATCCGCAGCGAAGTCCACGCCCTCGGCCACGGTCAGGATCGGCGCCGAGGGCACCCCGGCCGCACGGAACCGATCGAACCAGTCCATGGCCCCGCGAGCGGCCAGGCGTGCAGCCAGCAGCGGTCGCAGCGTGTCTCGGTGCCGATTCCGCGCCCCCATGGTGGCGAAGCGCTCATCCGTAGCCAGCTCGGGCACCTCGAGCAGCTCGCAGAGCCGCACGAACTGCCGGTCGTTGCCCACCGCGATGATCAGGTCCTTGTCCGCCGTCGGGAAGGGCTCATACGGGTACAGGCTCGGGTGGGCGTTGCCCATCCGCGAGGGCGTCACCCCAGCCATCACCGCCGCGGCGGACTGGTTGACCAACCCGGACAGCGCGGAGGAGAGCAAGTCCACCTGTAGATGGTCACCGAGCCCGGTGGCGCTGCGCCGGTGCAGGGCGGCGAGGATCCCGGTCAGGCAGTGCAGCCCGGTGATCACATCCACCAGCGCGACCCCCACCTTGGTGGGCTCGCCGTCGGGTTGGCCGGTCAGATCCATCAGGCCGGAGACCGCCTGGGCGACCAGGTCGTATCCGGGCAGATCCACTCCCTCGGCGGTGCCGAAGCCGGTGATCGAGGCGTAGACGAGGTCCGCGCGCTCGGCACTCAGCGTGGCGTAGTCCAACCCGAAGCGGGCCAGGCCCCCGGGTTTGAAGTTCTCCACCAGCACATCGGCGCGGCGCACGATCCGGTGGGCGAGGGCGAGATCGCCCTCGTCGGAGAAGTCCAGCGCGATGGAGTGCTTATTGCGGTTCACCGAGAGGAAGTACGTGCCCTCGCCGTCCCGCTCGGGCGGCACCCAGGTGCGGGTGTCATCACCGCGCGGGCTCTCGACCTTGATCACCAGCGCACCGAGGTCGGCGAGCATCATCGTGCAGTACGGTCCCGCCAGCACCCGGGAGAGATCGGCAACCACCACCCCGGCCAGTGGCCCGGTGGCCTGCGCGGCGAGAGCGTCGAGGTCGGTGAGGTCGGCTGCCATCAGCGGTAGGCCGCGTGGCCGGTGATCTGCTGGCCGAGCACCAGGGTGTGTACCTCGTCGGTGCCCTCGTAGGTGCGCACCGATTCGAGGTTGTTCGCGTGCCGGAAGGGCGAGTGGTCCAGCGTCACACCATTGCCGCCCAGGATCGTGCGAGCCTCACGGGCGATGTCGATGGCCACGCGGCAGTTGTTCAGTTTGCCCGCAGAGATCATCTGGTGCTCGAGTGCGCCGGCGTCCTTCAGGCGGCCGATGCGCAGGGCGAGAAGCTGGCCCTTGGTGATCTCCAGGGCCATGTTCGCGAGCTTCTGCTGGGTGAGCTGAAAGGAGGCCAGCGGTTTGCCGAACTGCTCGCGCTGCTGGGAGTACTCCAGCGCAGCCTGGAAGCTGTCCCGAGCAGCACCCATGGCCCCCCACACGATGCCGTAGCGGGCCTCGTTCAAGCACGAGAACGGCGCACGAAGGCCGGACCCGCCCGGCAAGATCGCCTCGGCGGGCAGGCGCACAGCGTCCAGGTGAATGTCGCACTGGATGGAGGCGCGCATGGACAGCTTCGGCTCGATGTCCACTGCGTGGAAGCCTTCGGTGGCCGTCGGCACCAGGAAGCCGTGCACCCGGTCGGTACCGGTCTCCGCGTCTTCTACCTTGGCCCAGATCACCGCGACATCGGCGATCGAGGCCAGCCCGATCCAGCGCTTCTCGCCGGTGAGCACCCAGGAGTCGCCGTCCTTGACGGCGCGCGTGGTCATGCCGCCCGGGTCGGAGCCGGCGCCGGGCTCAGTCAGCCCGAAACAGCCCACGGCCTGCCCGGCCGACATCTTCGGCAGCCACTCCTGCTTCTGTTCCTCGCTGCCCCACTTGTGGATCCCGGACATCGCCAGGGAGCCCTGCACCGAGACGAAGGTGCGCAGACCGGAGTCGCCGGCCTCGAGCTCCTGCACGGCCAGCCCGTACTCCACCGCTGAGCGTCCCGCGCAGCCATAGCCCTGCAGGTGCATGCCCAGCAGACCCAGGTCTGCGAACTCCCCGATCAGCTCACGGGGAAAGACGGCGTCGGCGAACCAGCCGGCAATGTGCGGGCGGATGCGCTCATCGACGAAGCTGCGCACGCGGTCACGGGTGTGCAGTTCCGACTCCGAGAACTCGGAGTCGAGATGGAGCAGGTCGCTCGGGTTGGCGTGCGCCACGGGATCCTCCTGGGATTCGACTGCTCGTAGTCTCGCCAACTTCTGCTCCGGAGGCAGAGCTTTCAGACCGTGCATACCGAAGTCGGGTGCCCTGAGATACCCGCAAGGTATCAATCGCCGGTTCCCCTGCGCCGTCGCGCGCGAGCAAGCATCCTGGTCGCATGGGACAAGAGCGAGTACTCGTCGTCGGAGCCGGGGCCATGGGTACGCAGATCGGGGCGGTCTTCGCCCTGGCGGGCCATCCGGTGACCGTGCAGGACATCAGTGAGGACGCGCTGGAGCGTTCGCAGGCCGTGGTGCGCAAGCGTGTGGGCCGCCTGGCGGAGAAGGGGGCGATTGAGGCTGTCGACGCCGAGGCCGCTATTGGGAGGATGAGCTGGACCGCAAATCTCGAGGACGCTGCCGCCACCGCCGATCTGGTGGTCGAGGCGGCCTCGGAGCGCCTCGACATCAAGCGGGAGGTCTTCGCCCGCCTGGGCGCCGCGGCGCCGGAGCACACCATCCTGGCCACGAACTCGTCCTCGATCCCTTCCTCGTTGCTCGCCGAGGCCTCCGGCCGCGCGGACCGGCTGTGCAACATGCACTTCTTCAACCCGGCGCTGGTGATGCAGGCGGTGGAGGTCGTCCCGAACGACCAGACCTCGGAGGCCACCATCGAGACGGTGCTGCGCCTGACCGAGGGCATCGGCAAGCATGCGGTCCGCCTGCACGCCGAGGTGCCCGGCTTCGTGGCCAACCGTCTGATGATGGCGCTGCTCAACGAGGCCGTGGCCCTGCAGGCCCAGGGCCTGGCGAGCATCGAGGACATCGACGCCGCTGCCAAGCTTGGCCTCGCCCACCCGATGGGCCCCTTCGAACTGATGGACCTGGTCGGCCTGGACGTCGTCCACGACATCCAGGTGGCCATGCATGACATGACTGACGGCGACGACCCGGCCCCCCACCCCGATGTGCAGCGGCTCTACGATGCCGGCCACTACGGCCAGAAGTCCGGGAAGGGCTGGTACGACCACTCATGACCACGCCGCACGACGTCGTCATCGTCTCGGCCGCGCGCACGCCGCTCGGCCGCTTCCGTGGCGCGCTGGCTACCCAGTCGGCCGTCGACCTCGGGGTAGTGGCGGCCCGGACCGCCATCGAACGCTCGGGCCTCGCCGCGGAGGAGATCGACGCCGCGATCCTTGGGCAGGTCCTCCAGGCCGGCGCCGGGCAGAACCCGGCCCGGCAGACCGCCGTCCAGGCCGGGGTCCCCCTGGCCACGCCGGCAGTGACCGTGAACAAGGTGTGCCTCTCCGGCCTGACCGCCATCATCGACGGCGCCCGCCTGATCCGCTCCGGTGAGGCCACCGCGGTGCTCGCCGGCGGCCAGGAATCCATGACCAACGCGCCCCACGTGCTGCCCGGGGCGCGTCTGGGCCTGGGGTACGGCGACGCGACCCTGATCGACACCGTCGCGCGCGACGGGCTCTCCGATGCCCTCGACGGGCGTGCCATGGGGCTGCTGACCGAGGAGCACAACGACGGCGCCGCATTCGTCTCCCGCCAGGAACAGGACGAGATCGCCGCCCGCTCCCACCAGCGCGCCGCGGCCGCCACCGCCGCGGGGGCTTTCGACGACGAGCTGGCCGAGGTGCGCATCCCGCAGCGCCGCGGCGAGCCGGTGGTGGTCGGCGCCGACGAGGGCATCCGCGCCGACAGCACTGCCGAAGCCCTCGGGCGACTGCGTCCCGCCTTCGCCGAGCACGGCACGATCACCGCGGGCAACGCCTCGCAGATCACCGACGGCGCCGCCGCGCTGGTCCTGACCACCCGGGAACGAGCGGAGGCCGCAGGGTCCACCGTGCTGGCTACCGTGCGCGCCTGGGGCCAGGTGGCCGGCCCGGACACCTCCCTGCAGTCCCAGCCCTCCCGCGCCATCTCCGCGGCACTGGGCAAGGAGGGATGGCGGCCGGAGGACCTCGACGTCGTGGAGATCAACGAGGCCTTCGCCGCGGTGGTCGCCGTCTCCGCGCGCGAACTGGGCCTGTCGCACGAGAAGGTGAACATCCACGGCGGCGGCATCTCGCTCGGCCACCCCATCGGGGCCTCCGGCGCCCGCCTGGCCGTGCACGCCGCGCACCAGCTGCACGCGCGGGGAGGTCGCGCCGCCGTGGCCCTGTGCGGTGGCGGCGGCCAGGGCGAGGCCCTGTTGCTGGAGGCCTGAGCCCTCGGCAGCGCCCCGGCCCGAAGGATCCGTGGCCGGGCGGAGCCGGCGTGGGAGGATGCCGCATGCGCAGTGACCGGTGGCTCGACGTCGCCCGCGGAGCCGGCCTGCTCGCGCCCTCCGGCGCCGTGGCCTCGACGATCTTTGCGGAGATGTCCGAGCTGGCCATACGCACCGGTGCGGTCAATCTCGGCCAGGGCTTCCCGGACGTCGACGGCCCCGTGCATCTCTGCGAGGCCGCGATCGCCGCGATCCGCGAGGGCCACAACCAGTACCCGCCCGGAGCCGGGATCCCGCAGCTGCGCCACGCCGTGGCCGCACACCAGGAACGCCATTACGGGCTCACCGTCGATCCGGAGACCGAGGTGCTGGTCACCGCTGGGGCCACCGAGGCGCTCGCGGCCACGATCCTGGCGCTCGCCGGGCCCGGCGACGAGGTGCTCACCCTCGAGCCCTTCTACGACTCCTACGCGGCCTCGATCGCGATGGCCGGCGCCACTCACCGCACCATCCCGATGCGCCCCGGGCCGCAGGGCTTCACCCTCGAAGCCGAGCAGGTGCGCGCCGCCTTCACCGACTGCACGCGCCTGGTGCTGATCAACACCCCGCACAACCCCACCGGTGCCGTCCTGCGCACCGAGGACCTCACCCTGCTGGCCGAGCAGGCCGCGGCGCACGACGCCGTCATCGTCACCGACGAGGTCTACGAGCACCTCACCTACGACGGCGTGGCCCATGTCCCCATCGCCACCCTTCCTGCCGCAGCCGGGCGCACCCTGACCATTTCCTCGGCGGGCAAGACCCTGTCCTTCACTGGGTGGAAGGTGGGGTGGCTGCACGGCCCCGCGGAACTGGTCACCGCGGTGCGCACGGTCAAGCAGTTCCTCACCTACGCGACCTCCGGCCCCTTCCAGCACGCGGTCGCCGTCGCGCTCGCGGATGACGACGGCGCGACGCGGGAGTACGTCGGCGCGCTCGCCGCCTCTCTGCAGTCCCGGCGGGACCTGCTCCTGGGGGCCCTCGACGCCGCCGGTTTCGCTGCGGTGCGCCCGGAGGGAACCTATTTCGTGGCCGCCGACGCCGCGCCGCTGGGGTTCACCGACGCCGCCGAGCTGTGCCGGCGACTGCCCGAACTGGCCGGCGTGGTCGCCGTGCCGCTGAGCGCGTTCTGCGCGGCCGGCTCACCGACCCATGAGCTGCTGCGCTCGTGGGTGCGGTTCACCTTCGTCAAGCAGGAGAGCGTGCTGCGCCAGGGCGCGGAGGCGCTGGCGAGCCTGCGGGCTTAGCGCTCACTCCCGAAGCCCGGGAACCCCAAGCCCGAGCCTGGAGCCGCTCCTGCGGCGTGCCTACTCACTGCGCGGGACCACCCGGTAGCGGCGCGCCTTCAGCGCCGGGTTGATCTCCCGCACCTGCGCGAGACGGGCACGCTCGAGTCTTGCCACCGCCAGCCCGGGGGCCTCGCCGGCCGCGGCCAGGGCCACCCCCATGGGGTCGAGGATGATGCTGTTGCCGATGCCGGCGGGCGGGGTCTGATCCGCTGCGAGGACGTAGACGGTGTTCTCGATGGCCCGGGCCCGCAACAGGGTGTTCCAGTGGAACTCCTTCAGCGGGCCGGGCGCCCAGGCCGCAGGGACGGCGAGGAGCTCCGCGCCGGCATCGACCAGTGCCCGGGAGCTCTCCGGGAAGCGCAGGTCGTAACAGGTCTGCAGCCCCACGCCGTACCCGTTAACGTCCAGCACCGTGGCCTGCGGGTCCGCAGCGAGCACCCGGTCGGATTCGCGGTACCCGAAGGCATCGTACAGGTGGGCCTTGCGGTAGACGGCCACCAGTTGACCGCCCTGCAGTGCGACCAGCGCATTGTGGATGCGCCCCCGTCCGGCGGCCTCGTTGACGCCGGCCACCAGGGTGAGGCCGTGCTCGGCGGAGAGTGCGGCCAACCTCGCGACGGTGGGGCCCTGGAGCGGCTCGGCGCTGTCGACGAAGCGGTCGTCCATGGCTGACGCCGCGAATACGGCGAATTCGGGCAGGATCACCAGCTCCGCACCGCGTTCCACCGCCTGGGCGAGGAGCTCCGCGATGGTCGAGAGATTGACGGCCTTGTCCTCACCGGGTGCGTACTGTGCCACCGCCACGGTCAGCGTCATCGTTCCTCCCTGTGCCGCCACCCCGGTCAGCGGTGCTGGAAGTGGGGCTTGCGCTTCTCCGCGAAGGCCGTCATCCCCTCGGTCTGATCCTCCAGGGCGAAGGTGCCCGCTGCGGCTTGGGACTCGAAGCTCAGCCCACCGGCGAGGGAGCCCTCCTGGGCGGCCTTCAGGGCAGCCTTGGCCGCATAGACGGCGGGCAGCGACTTCGCGGCGATCGTCTCGGCCACCTCGGTAGCGGTGCTCAACAGCTCCGCGGCCGGCACCACCCGAGAGACCAGGCCTGCACGCTCGGCTTCGGCGGCGTCCATGGTGCGCGCCGTGAGTACCAGATCGGCCGCCTTGTAGGCGCCGATGGCCCGGGGCAGGCGCTGGGTGCCGCCGAGCCCGGGGATGATGCTGAGGTTGATCTCGGGCTGCCCGAAGGTGGCCGAATCCGCGGCGATGATCAGGTCGCAGGCCATGGCGAGCTCGCAGCCACCGCCGAGTGCGTAGCCGGAGACGGCGGCGATGGTGGGGGTGCGCAGGCGGTCCAGGGCGCGGATGTCCTCGAACAGGCCGTTCGCGGCGATGTCGGTGTAGTCCTTGCGGGCCATCTCCTTGATATCAGCGCCCGCGGCGAAGGCCTTCTCCGAGCCGGTGATCACGATCGCGCCGATGTTCTCGTCGCCATCGAGGGCGATCGCAGCGGCGGCGAGCTCGCGCACCAGCTGTTCGTTCAGCGCGTTCAGCGCCTTCGGGCGGTTCAGGGTCAGATAGCCCACCCGGTTCTCGGTGCGGACCTCGATCGTCTCGTACTCGCTCACAGCTGACTCCGTTCGTGGGGGCGCGATCCCTGACGCTCGCCGGCGCGAGCGTTCCTGTGACGGTATCGCGAGCGCCGGGAGTGCGGTCTACGGTGGAGGAGCACCAGCACCGCGATGGACGGAGCACGATGAGCACACGCATGACCCGCGCCGTCGGCGTCACCGAGTACGGCGGCCCCGATGCCCTGCAGGTTCTCGACCTCCCCACCACGGAATGCGGACCAGGCCAGGTGCGGGTGCAGGTCGCCGCCGCGGCGATCAACCCGACGGACACCTTCGTCCGCAACGGGGCGCGCTCGAATACCGGCACCCCGGCGGGGATCGCAGACGTCCCCGGCATGGATGTGGCCGGCGTCCTTACCGAGATCGGGCCCGGAGTCGACACCGGCCTGCAGGTCGACGACCGGGTGGTGGCGGTGGTGGTCCCAAAGGACGAGCACGGCGCCTACCGCGAGGACGTGGTGCTGCCGCAGGGATCGGTGGTCGCGGCCCCGGCCGGCCACGACGACATCGCCGCCGCGACGCTGCCCATGAACGCGATGACCGCGCGGAAGACCCTCGACCTCCTGGCGCTCGAGCCCGGCCAGGTGCTCGCGGTGACCGGCTCGGCCGGAGCCTACGGCGGCTATGTCATCCAGCTGGCCAAGCACGAGGGCCTGCACGTGATCGCCGACGCCGCCGAGGCGGACGAGGAGCTGATCCGCTCCCTGGGCGCCGACGAGATCGTGCGGCGCGGCACCGACGTCGCCGCCCGGATCCGGGAACGGTTCCCCGAGGGCGTGGACGGCCTGGCCGACGGCGCCGTGCTCGACGAGCACGTCCTGCCCGCGGTCAAGGACGGCGGCGCGGTGGCCACCGTGCGCGGCTATCGCGGAGACGGCCAGCGTGGACTGCAGGTCCATCCGGTGTGGGTCTTCGGTATCGCTGAGGAACGCGAGATGCTCGCCGGCCTCAGTGCGCTCGCCGCCGACGGCACGCTGACCCTGCGGGTGGCGGATGCGGTGGCACCGGCCGAGGCCGGGCAGGCCCATGCCCGGCTCGAAGCCGGTGGCGTGCGGGGCCGGCTGGTCATCGATTTCAGCCGGTAGACAATGGGCGGCATGACCATCCACGAATGGACCGCGCCCGCCGATGCTGACCAGCCACTCTCACCCGCCCGCCTCGGCGAGGAGTACGGCCGCGCCTGGGCCGGTCGGCTCACCACCGCGGTGGCCGAGTACCGCGGGCTCTACGAGCTGAACAGCATCGGCGCCGACGTCGTCTCCCAGGTCACTGCCGCCTGCCGGGCAGCCACCCTGGAGCACGCCCCAGATCTGGCCGAGGAACTCGACGCCATGGCCACCGGGGCGGCGGCCGCCGGCGCCACCGGGATCGACGGTGCGCCGCTGGCGCTCGAGGACCTGTGGATGCTCACCTCCCGCACCGAGATCCTGGCGCACAAGCAGCGCCCGGCGGCCGAGTGCTCCACCATCGTGCACCTGCCCGACGATGAGCACGCAGCGCCGCGCACCCTGCAAACCTGGGACTGGTTGGAGTCGACCTCGCAGGAGATGCTGGTGCGGCGGCACAGCACCGCAGACGGCGTGCGAGTGGTGAGCTTCTGCGAGTTCGGCCAGCCCGCCAAGATCGGGGTGAACACCCGCGGTCTGGGCGTGCACTTCAACATCCTGCTGCACGAGCGCGACGGCCAGACCGGCCGGGACGGCCTCGTCGTGAGCGGGGGAGGGGTGCCGGTGCACGTCATCGCCCGCCTGATCCTCGAGCAGGCCGCCACCGTGGCCGAGGCCGCGCAGATTGCCCGGTCACTGCCGGTGAGCGCCTCCACGGTCATCACCGTGGCCACCACCAACGGCACCGAGCCGGGCACCGGCCGGCGCGTGCCGGAGGCCGCTTCCATCGAGATCAGCCCGGCCGGGGTGGCAGTGATCGCTGTGACGCCGGGGCAGACCCTGACGCACACCAACCACTTCCTGGACGCGGAGCTGGCCGTCGGCGAGCGAGCGGAGTCGACCTCGACCTCCTGGAAGCGCCTGGACTGCCTGAGCGGGGCCCTCGAGCTCGCCGCGATCGAGCAGGGCCGCGAGCGGGCCGAGGCCTTCGGCCGGCTGCCCGCCGCCCCGATCAACGTGGTCGCCGATCCGGCGAAGCCGCCGCAGGATCGCTCCGAGACCAAGGCGACCCTCGTGCTGGACCTCGCCGGTGGCCGGCTGGAGTTCGCTCGCGGCTCCACCGCTCGCGTAGCCGCGGGCGGCGAGTGGCGCGTGATGGCGGCCTAGATGTGATGTTCAGGGAGGTTGTTCGGGCTGGGGCGGCGTGGCCTGCTGAGAGGTGAAGGCCTCCGGTTGTGAAGTGGAGATGTCGAGTAACCGCTTCACAACCAGGAGGCCTTCGTGTCCCACGCTAACGCTGCTTTGACCCCTCGTGCCCGGGCGCGCCTGGCGCGTCTGATCGTTGACGATGGCTGGAGCCCCACGACGGCAGCGCGGATGTTCATGGTCTCGCCCAACACTGCGAGGAAGTGGGCTGAGCGCTACCGCGCCGAAGGGGTGGCCGGGATGGCTGACCGGTCCTCGCGCCCGCGTCAGTGCCCTTCAAAGACCCCGCAGAAGGTGGTGCGCCGGATCGTCTCGCTGCGGCTGCGTCACCGCCTGGGACCGGTCCAGATCGCTGGGCGTCTGGGCGTGCCGGCCAGCACCGTTCACGCTGTGCTGGTGCGCTGCCGGCTGAACCGGCTCTCCCGAATCGACCGGGTCACCGGGGAAGCGATCCGCCGCTACGAACACGACCACCCCGGCTCGTTGATCCACGTCGATGTCACCAAGTTCGGCAACATCCCCGACGGCGGCGGACACCGCTACCTCGGGCGTGAACAGGGAGGGAAGAACCGCCGATCCACCGCTCAGCGCACCGGGCAGCGAACCCTCCACCGCTCACCACGCCTGGGCCGGGGCTACGTGCACACGGTCATCGATGACCACTCCCGGATCGCCTACGCCGAGATCCACGCCGATGAGAAGGCCACCACCGCCACAGCCGTGCTGCGCCGGGCAGTGGCCTGGTTCGCCGAGCGCGGGATCGCCGTCGAGCGGGTCCTTTCCGACAACGGCTCTGCCTACCGCTCGCGGCTGTGGGCTCACGCCTGCGCCGAGCTTGGCATCAAGGCCAAGAGAATCCGGCCATATCGGCCCCAGACCAACGGAAAAATCGAACGCTTCCACCGCACTCTGGCCGAGGAATGGGCCTACGCCCGCTTCTACACCTCAGAGACCCAGCGCCGCGACGCCCTGCCGCAGTGGTTGCACTTCTACAATCACCACCGTCCCCACTCCTCAACCGGAGGACGACCACCAGTCACCCGACTGACCAACCTCCCTGAACATCACACCTAGAATGGGCAAAGAAAAACCCCGGCTGCATGCCGACTCGTGTTCGACAGAGGCGTGTGCCGGGGACTTCTCTCTCAGCATACAACGACCAGGAGGCGCCGTCCATTGTCGATGCCCGCCCACCACGTCACCGCGTTGGACCGCTCGATCACACCGACGCGGATGCAGACGTACCTCGCCGCTGTCGCCGGAGATCCAGATCGAGCGCGAGACCTCTACTTGTGGGACCGCGAGCTCGCGGTGGCATTCTTGAGCGATCTGGCGATCCTCGAAGTTGCTCTGCGCAATGCGATGGTTTCTCAGCTCGAAGCCAAGTGGGGCACCCGCTGGTACGCGAACCTCGACATGCCACTCGATGACCGCTCCATGAACACTCTGGCCAAGGCGTGGGGACAGATCAGGGGCCCGAAGACGCCAGGCAAGCTGGTGGCCCAGTGCATGTTCGGATTCTGGCGCGGACTCCTGGACAAGGGCGACCACGCGGGCAAGCATCCCCGCCGGATCCGATGCGACTACGAGGTCTTGTGGAGGGGCGTCCTCGACAAGGCTTTCCCTGGTGGGCGCGCCCAGGCCAAGGCCGATGGTGAACGGTGGAACAGGGAGTACGCGCTGGCCGTCGTGTCCAGGCTGAACGAGCTTCGCAATCGGGTGGCGCACCACGAACCACTGGTCAACGGCTTCCCCTTACCGGGCCAGGGCATCCGGCGGACAGCCCAGGAAGCGCATGAGGACACGATGAGGCTCGCTGCCATGCTTGACCGCGATCTCCATTCCTTCCTGCAAGCCCAATCCAAGGTCCCGCAGATGCTCGCCGCAAGACCATGACCGCCCACTACGCGCATCGGCCGCCTAGTCGAACAGGCGCGCGATCCGCTCATTCGCCTCCGTCAGGTCCGAGGAGTCCGCGCTGCCGATGTACATCGCGTCCAGGACCGGGCTGAGGATCGAACCGATCTCCGAGCCGTAGTTGGTCACCGGGAACAGCACGGTGTGCTGCTCCTCGACCAGGTCAGTGAAGGGCTCGACGTCGATGCCCTTCTCGCCGAAGGCCTCGATCGCCGCCTCGGTGCCGGCCGGATGGGCGGGGAAGACCACGCCCTGCTCCCCGACCAGCACCTGACACTCCTCGGAGCCGAGGAAGGCCACCCACTCTGCGGCCTCCTCGGGGTGATCGGTCTGCGCGCTGATGGAGTCGCCCAGCCCGTTGTACATGGAGACCGGATGGCCCACCGGTCCGGCGGGCAGCGGGGCGACACCCAGATCAATCCCCTCGAGCAGCGTGTAGCTGCTGATCGTCCACGAGCCGTTCGGTGACAGCGCCGCCGCTCCGGAACCCAGCTGCTGGGTCGGGTTCGGTGAGGTTCCGACCTCGGCGAAAGACGGCATGAAGCCCTTGTCCACCAGCCCGAAGAGCCACTCGAGAGATTCGTGCACACGCTCGTCGTCGTAGTTGTACTCCTCGGCCCACACCGGCTCGTCGGTGTAGACCCAGCCGGTGGACGCAGCCAGCCAGGACCATTGGGTCTGACCGTGGCCGTCCCCGCCCGCACCACCGGAGGCGAGGCCGTAGGTGACCACATTGTCCGGGTCGAAGCCCTCCTCGCTCCCGCGCACGCCCTCGGCATCGATGGAGAGGTGGGCGATGACCTCCTCGAAGGTGCCGCCGTCCTCCGGGTTCCAGTCCAGGCCCTCCAGGTCCTCCGCCGTCATGCCGGCTTCCTCGAGCACGTCGTGGTTGAAGAAGATCGCGATGGTGTCGAAGTCCTTCGGCATCCCGTACTGCCGGCCGTCCGGCCCCTCCCAGAGCTCGGCCAGGCCCTCCTGGAAGTCGCCGCCGTCGAAGTCGCTGGTGGCCTCCATCTCGTCGAAGGGCAGCAGCACTCCGCGGCTGACGAACTCCGGGTACATAGTGAGGTGGTCGGCGAACACATCCGGGCCCGCCCCCGCCACCATGCTCGCGGTGAGCTTCTCCCAGTAGTCGCCCCAGCCGTACTGCGTGATCCGGATGTTGATGTCCGGGTTCTCCGCCTCGAAAGCGTCCGCACAGGCTTGGTAGCCGGGCAGTTGCACGGATTCCCAGAGCCAGTAGTCGATGGCCACGTCGCCCTCGCCGCCGGGAACGGCGGCGCCGGCGCAACCGGCGAGCCCGAGAGCTGCGGCGCTGAGGGCGGCACCCGCCAGGTGGCGCCGGAGCCGGCGCGGGCGGCGTGCGGGGGAGTGTCGCGTAGAGCTCATGGCTGAAACCTCACTTGATTCCGGTGAAGCCGATGGAGTTGACGATCCGCTTCGCGAACAGGGAGAACAGGACGATCATCGGCAGGGCGGCCACCAGCGTGGCGGCCATCAGACCGGACCAGTCCGGCCCCGACTGCGGGCTCTGTGCGCTGAAGGCGCCCAGGGCGACGGTCAGCACGCGGGAGTCGTCGGTGTAGGAGACCATCAGCGGCCAGAAGTAGTCGTTCCAGGCGGTGATGTAGGTCAGGATCGAGATCGTCGCGATCGGGGCGGCCGACATCGGGATGATCAGGGCGAAGAACACCCGCACCTTGGAGGCCCCGTCGATCAGCGCCGCCTCCTCGATCTCCAGCGGCACGTTCATGAAGAACTGCCGGAGGAAGAAGATCGCGAAGGGGGCCATGAACAACCCCGGCAACATGATGCCGAACAGGGTGTCGATCAGGCCGAGATCCCGGATGAGCAGGAAGTTCGGGAGCAGGGTGAAGATGATCGGCACCATCAGCGAGAGCAGGAAGGCGCTGAAGACCAGGTTCCGGCCCCTCCAGCGGAGCCGGGAGAAGGCGTAGGCCGCCATGGCGGAGAAGAACACCTGGCACACCGTGATGCCGGTGGCCACGATCACCGAGTTCCGCAGGTACAGCCAGAAGTTCAGCTGCGCTCCCGAACCGCCCTGGGCGATGGCCTCGTCCACGGTCTGCAGGCCGAAGACCCGCTCGAAGCCGCCCCAGCTGAAGTCGACGGGCAGCAGCGAGGTGGCGTTGGCGTACAGGGCGCTGTTGCTGGACAGTGCGGTGCGGAGCATCCAGTAGAAGGGGAAGATCGTGATCAGCAGCATCGCGATCATCACCGCCCAGGCGGCCACGCGGCCCAGGCTCAGGCGGCGGCGCGGGCGCTTCTGCTCCGCGGGATTCTCGGGTTCGCGCCGGGCGACGGCTTCGGCGCCCAGGCCGGCGGTGCCATGAAGTTGAGTCATGTCTGCCCCCTCAGTTCAGGTCGGTCTGGCCGGCGCGGGTGACGCGGTACTGGGCGAAGGTCACCACGATCAAGATGGCGAGCATTGCCACGCTCAGGGCCGCGGCGTAGCCGAAGTTGAATTCGGCGAAGGCGTTCTCGTAGATGTACAGCTGCAGCACCCGGCTGGCGTTGACCGGGCCGCCGCCGGTGGTGACCGAGACCGTGTCGAAGACCTGGAAGGAGCCGATCACCGAGATGATCAGCACTAGGCCGAGGATGGGTCGCAGCAGCGGCACGGTGATGGAGCGGAACATGCGTACCTCCGAGGCCCCGTCCACGCGGCCGGCCTCGTACAGGTTGCTGGGGATCGCCTGGAGCCCGGCGAAGATGAGCAGGGCCGTGTAGCCCATGTGTCGCCAGACATTCACGCCGGCGATGGTGGGGATCGCCCAGGCTTCGGTGGTGAAGAAGCCGATGCGGCTGAGCCCGATCCATTCGAGCAGCTGGTTGCCGATGCCGAGCTGGAAGTCGAGGATCCAGAAGAACACCAGGGCGGCCACCACGTTCGAGACCAGGTAGGGGGCCAGGATGAGCGAGCGCAGCATCGCCGAGCGCGTGAGTCGTTGCATCAGCACCGCGATGACGAGCGCGACCACCGTCTGGATGCCGATGTTCAGCACCACGTAGTACAGCGTCACGCGCACGGCGTTCCAGAACACCGGGTCCTGGACCATCCGTACGTAGTTCTCTGCTCCGATGAACTGCGCTGGAGAGAGCAGATCCCAGGAGGTGAAGCTGAGCGCGATCCCGCGCACCAGGGGCCAGAAGTAGAACAGCAGCAGGCCGATCAGCGCGGGTAGGATGAACAGCCAGGCCAGCCGGGAATCGTCGCGTCTTTTCTTCACCCCCTCGGGCACGGACCGGGGGACGGCGTCTTCGGTAGTGGTGGCCACGGTGACTCCCTTGTCAACGACGGCGGCGTCCTGACACTGCGGACGACCGGATGCTGGATGGTGCTCCCTACTCGGGGGCGTTCCCGAAGTCGGGGATGGGCAGGCGCTCGCCGTTGCGGCGCGCGGACTCGAAGGCGACGATGCCCGGCAGGGTGAAGCGGGCCGCGACCCAGGCGTTCACCGGCGGCATCGTGCCGGTGGTGACCGCACGGACGAAGTCATCGGCCAGGAAGTGGTGCGAGCCCTCGTGCCCGTTGCTGGCGCCCTCGTAGGACTGCGGGAGCCGGCTGCGGTCGTGGACCGGCGCGGTGCCGCTGCGGAAGCTGTTCAGCAGGGCGGGGTCGAGGTTCTGGTACTCCGCGGAATCGGCGTCGACGTCGATCCTGGTGCGGAACAGGTCGCCGATGTCGCTGATGGTGTTCCGGTCGCTCTCACTCGCGGAGGTCGAGGTCTGCTCCATGACGCCGTCGGTGCCGTAGAAGCGGAACCGGGACTCGTGAGCGGCGGCCGGGTGGCCCACGCGGCGGAACTCGTTGGTGCGCATGACGCCGCCATCGGCGAGTTCGAAGAGCGCGGACATGTTCGAGTAGTCGTTGTCGAACATGGAGACCTGCCGGTCGAAGACGCCGTCGCCGCGGTCGTCCGGGATCCCGATGCAGCTCACGCTCACCGCGTGGGTGGGCACGGCGCCGAGCACACCGCCCACGGCGTGCGTGGGGTAGAGCATCGGCGGGTAGCTGGCGGTCGCCTTCCAGTCCTCACCGCCGCTGAACTGGTAGGCGGCGTAGAAGCCGTTGTCCATGTCGTGGACGTAGTCGCCCTCGGAGTAGAAGACCCGGCCCCACTCGCCGGAGACGATCTTCTGGCGCGCGTAGACCACGGCGGGGTTGTAGTAGCTGGTCTCGCCCATCATGTAGGTCAGGCCGGTCTCACCGACCTTGGCGATGATGTCCTCGATCTCCTGCGCGGTGAGTGCCATGGGCACCGCGGAGTAGACGTGCTTGCCGGCCTCGAGGGCCTGCAGCACCAGCGGCCCGTGCGTCCAGCGCTGGGTGAAGATGGCCACCGCATCGACGTCGGAGGCAAGCATGGCCTCGAAGTCGGGGAAGGTCCCGGCCA
Organism: Bogoriella caseilytica; assembly: GCF_003752405.1. Lineage (NCBI taxonomy): Bacteria > Bacillati > Actinomycetota > Actinomycetes > Allobogoriellales > Allobogoriellaceae > Allobogoriella > Allobogoriella caseilytica. The sequence goes on from NZ_RKHK01000001.1 coordinate 1,856,947, forward strand.
GGCCGTAGCGCTCCACGTGTTCCTCGGCGCGCCCGGGGAGCACGTCGGTGGCGTAGACGGCGTGGACGTCAGGGTGCAGATCGAAGAGGTTCATGAAGGTCCCGGCGAACTGCCCGGCGCCGGCGAAACCGATGGAGATGGTCATGTGTGTCCTTTCGGAGAGTGGCCTGGAGAAGATCAGGGTCGGGCCGGCCCGGCGGCCGGGGCAGCGTGCTGGCGGGGGAAGACCTCGCTCAGGGCGGCGGCGTGGGCCTCGAGAAGTTCCTCGGTCATCGCGCGGATCTGCTGGAGCGTGCACTGCGCGCCGGTGAGCGGATCGAGGGCGACGGCGTGGTGGACGTGCTCGACCTCGCCGGTGAGCGCGGCGCGCACGGCCAGGGTCTGGACGTTGACGTTGGTGCGGTTCAGCGCCGCCAGCTGCGGTGGCAGCTCGCCCTGGGCGGTGGGCTGGACCCCGTTCGCGTCGACCAGGCACGGCACCTCCACGCAGGCATCGGCGGGGAGGTTCTCGATGATTGCGCCGTGGTTGGGCACGTTGCCGTAGACCACGCTCGGGGTCCCGGTGACGATCGAGTTGACGATGCTCGCGCCGTACTCCACCGAGGGGGCGAGGTGGTCCTTCAGGGCAGTGAGCTGCTCGCTGAGATCCCCGGTGACGTCGTGGGCGGCGCAGATCTCGTAGTAGTCCCACCGCTGGGGGATGAACTCCTCGACCAGAGCGGGGTTCTTGCGGAAGTAGGGCAGGTACTCCGAGGCGTGGTGGCTGGACTCGGTCTGGAAGTAGCCGAAGGCGTCCATGATCGCGGTCCGGACCTGTTCGTTCCCGCCCTCGTAGGTGCTCGCGGCGTCGGCGGCCCCGCTATGGTCGCCGTCGTCGGCGACGAGATCCTGCGCGCCGCGGCCCGGCTGGTGCCGGGCGAGCATGGTCTCGCGCAGGCGCGGGTACAGATCTTCCGTGCCGCGCCGGAACTCCAGGATCCAGGCCTGGTGGTTGATGCCGGCGCAGCGGTAGCTCACCTCGTCGTAGGGGACGTCGAGGGTGCGGGCCAGCATCCGGGTGGTGCCCTGCACGCTGTGGCACAGGCCCACGGTGCGCAGGCCCTGGGCGTTCAGGTACGCGGTGGCCATCGCCATCGGGTTGGCGTAGTTGATGAACTGCGCCTCCGGACAGAGTTCGCGGGCATCCTCGGCCAGGGCCCGGTAGGCGGGGACCGAGCGCAGGAAGCGGAACACCCCGCCGGGCCCGACCGTGTCGCCCACGGTCTGATCCACCCCGTAGCGGCGCGGGATGTCCACGTCGTGGCGGTAGGCCTCCACGCCACCGACCTGGAAGGTGATGATCACGATGTCGGCGTCGCGTAGCGCCTCGCGCTGGTCGGTGGTCTCCTGCACCTGGGTGGGGAAGCCGTGGTGAGCCACGAGCTCGCGGGTAGCACCGGCCACATTGGCCAGCCGCTCACTGTCGATATCCATCAGGCACAGCTGGGCGTCGCGCAGGGCAGGGAAGCTCAGCAGGTCTCCGATGAGCCGGAAGGGGAACACGAAGCCGCCAGCACCGATGAGGGCGACTTTGACCCCATTCATCCTCGAATGTGTCATGCGACTCACACTAGGGATGAGCCAGAGGGCAGTCCTTCCGGATTCTGTGGGCGATCTTCCAGGATCCTCAGGTGCTGCCGTAGGCTCGCCCCATGCGTGGGGGCATGGGAACGGTCGACGACGACGTCGTCACGGTGCCCCCTGCCCTGTGGGCGCGGCACGGGGCGCCGTTGCCTATGCAACGCCCGCACCGCCACGACGACATCGAACTCAACTTCGTCGAGTCCGGGCAGCTGGAGTACCTCTTCGGTGGCACGCACGTGCGCGTGGGCCCCGGGGAGATCGCGGTGTTCTGGGGCGCCACCCCGCACCGGTTGACCGAGCCGGTGGCGCACGACGGCGAGGTGAGCTGGGTGCACATCCCCCTGGCCACCGCGCTGAGCTGGTCTCTACCGGCGGAGGGTCTGGCCGTGCTGCTGCGCTCGACGCCGCTGGTGCTGGACGCCGAGGTGGTCAGGTGTGACCTGGCGGCCCAGTTCGCCACCTGGCAGGCCGATCTGCTCGAGGAGGACGCCACCGCAGCGCTGCTGGAGGTGCAGGCCCTGGTGCGGCGGGTGCTGCATCACGCTGATGCGGCGTCCACCGGTGAGGACGTCAGCGGGGGCGGTCCGGAGCAGATGAGCACGGCGGTGGCCATCGCCCGGTACGTCGCCGAGCACTTCCGCGAGCCGATCTCCGCCGCCGACGTCGCGGCTGCCACGCACCTCAATCCCACCTACGCCATGACTCTCTTCCGGCAGACGGTGGGCTGCACCATCGGCACCTATCTCACCCGGTGCCGGGTGGCCGAGGCACAGCGCCTGCTCATCGGGACGTCCATGACCACCGTGGACGTGGCACACGCGGCCGGCTTCGGCTCGCAGAGCACGTTCTACTCCCATTTCACCCGCACCTGCGGACGGGCCCCCGGCGCCTACCGGGCCGCCATGCAGCACGATGCGCGCTCCCGTGGATAGCCCGAGCCAGGGCTCTGGCACACAGCAGATCGCCCAGGCGCTCGCCGTCGATGAGGCGGCGCAGCAGCGCCTGCATCGGCGCACCCTGGCCGTGGTCGTCCTCAGCCAGGTGCTCGGTGGTGCCGGCTTGGCGGCCGGCATCACCGTGGGTGCGCTGCTGGCGCAGGACATGCTCGGCTCGGATGGGCTCACCGGGCTTCCCACGGCGCTGTTCACCGTGGGCTCGGCTGCGTCCGCCTTCCTCATCGGGCGCTTCACTCAGCGCCTGGGCCGGCGCCTCGGGCTGGGCCTGGGCTTCACGGCCGGGGCGCTCGGCGCCGCGGGCGTGGTGGTGGCCGCGGTGCTCGGCAGTGCGCCGCTGCTGTTCCTGGCGCTGTTCATCTACGGGGCCGGGACGGCGGCCAATCTGCAGGCCCGCTACGCCGGAACCGACCTGGCGCTCCCGGCCCAGCGCGGCACCGCGGTGAGCGTGGCGCTGGTCTCGACCACGCTCGGCGCCGTCGCGGGCCCGAACCTCGTGGAGCCGCTGGGCACGCTCGCCACCGGCCTGGGCATCCCGGCGCTGGCTGGGCCCTTCCTGCTGGCCGGGGTGGCGTACCTCGCGGCCGGCCTGGCACTCCTGGCCCTGTTGCGCCCGGACCCCTTCCTGGTGGCGCGCGAGCTGGAGGTCATCGCGGCTGGCCCGCCGGTGGCGGGCCAGCCGCCCGAAGAGTCGCCGCCGCCCGCCACGGGGGCCTACGTGGGCGCCGCGGTCATGGTGCTCGCGCAGATCTCGATGGTGGCGATCATGACGATGACGCCGGTGCACATGCGCGCCCACCACCACGACCTGGGTGAGGTAGGCCTGGTGATCGGCATCCACGTGGGCGCGATGTACCTGCCCTCCCTGCTCACCGGCGTGCTGGTGGACAAGATCGGCCGCACGGCTGTGGCGCTCGCCTCCGGCGTCACCCTCTTGCTGGCCGGCGTCGTGGCGGCGGTGGCGCCCGGTGACTCCCTCGGCCTGCTGATCCTGGCGCTGGCACTGCTGGGCATCGGATGGAACTTCGGCGTCATCGCCGGCACCGCGCTGGTCGTGGACGGCACGGTGCCCGCCAATCGCGCCCGCACCCAGGGCAGTATCGACGTGCTGATCGCGCTCGCCGGAGCGGGCGGAGGCGTGGCCTCGGGGGCCGTGATGTCCGCGACCAGCTACGGCACCCTCTCGCTGGCGGGCGGCGTGCTGGCCCTGCTGCTCATTCCGGTGCTGCTCTGGGCGCGGCGCCGTCCGGCTGGGGTGTGAGCGGCGGGGCGGCTGCTCGGTTGCTCAGGTCTGGCAGTTCCGCAGGGCGACGTGGTCGTTGAACCACTCTGGGCGCGAGTGACGGTGCAGGGGCGGTCTGGAGGGAGCGCAGGGTGTTCCAGCCGCCGGAGAGGCTGCGGGCATCGATGCCCGCTCCGCGCAGGATGCGCACGGCGAGGTAGGAGCGCACGCCGCTCGCGCAGAGCACGGCCACCGAACGTCCCCGGGCCGCGGCACGCACCTCGTCGAGGCGGTCACGCAGTTCGGTGTGTGGCAGGTGCAGCGCGCCGTCGAGGTGGCCGGCGGCGTACTCCTCGGCTGAGCGGACATCCAGCACGAGGGAGTGTGCGCGGACTTGCTCAAGCTCCTCGGGGTGCCACTGCGGCATGGTCCCGTCCAGCGCGTTCTGGGCGACAAAACCGAGCATGTTCACCGCGTCCTTCGCTGAACCGTAGGGCGGGGCGTAGGCGAGCTCGAGTTCGGCGAGATCGTCGGCCGTCATCTCCGCGCGCAGGGCGGTGGCGAGGACGTCGATCCGTTTGTCCACACCGTCCCGGCCCACGCCCTGCGCGCCGAGCAGTCGGCCGTCCGGGGCGAAGCTCGCCACGAGGTGAAGCTGTTCGGCGCCCGGGAAGTAGCCCGCGTGGTGGCCGGCGTGGACTCGCACCACCTCGTATTCGATGCCGGCCGAGCGCAGGGTGGACTGGTTCGCCCCGGTCACCGCGGCCGTCATCCCGAAGACTCGCACAATGGCTGTGCCGAGCACGCGTTGCTGCGGCGTCGTGCGGTGCCCGCTGAGGGAGTCGGCGGCGCGCCGTCCCTGGCGGTTGGCGGGCCCGGCCAGCGGCACACTCCCCAGGGCGCCGGTCACGGCGTGGCGGACCTCCACGGCGTCTCCGACGGCCCAGATGTGCGGATCCGAGGTGCGCTGATCGCCGTCCACCCGGATCGCGCCGCGGGCGCTGAGCTCCAGGCCGGCCTCCTCGGCCAGTGTGCTGGCGGGCCGGACGCCGACGTTGACCACGACGAGGTCAGCCGGCAGGTCCGTGCCGTCGGACAGCGCCACCGTGGTGGTGCCGTCCGCGGCGTCCGTGACCGCCTGGGCGGAGACGCCGAGGTGCAGGGTGACGCCGTGTGCGGTGAGTTCCTGGGCGAGCAGCGCGGCGAGCTCGGCATCCAGCGGAGGCAGGACGTGGTCGGCGAGCTCGACGAGATGGACGTGCAGGCCGCGCCCCACCAGCGCCTCGACGGCCTCGAGACCGATGAAGCCGGCCCCGATGACCACGGCCTGCGGCGCACCAGCTCCCGGTTCGCGGTCGCGGAGCGCTGCGGCCACTGCTTCCTGGACGGCGTCGAGATCGGGGATGGTGCGCAGGGTGTGCACGGCTGGGTGGTCGAGCCCGTCGATCGGCGGGCGCACGGCTACCGCCCCCGGAGCAAGGATCAGGGCGTCGTAGGAGAACCGCTCCGTGCCACCGGCACGGTTGGCGGTGACCTCGCAGCGTTCCCGGTCGATGGAGGTCACGCGGTGGCCGGTTCGCACATCGAGGTTGAGCGTGCGGCTGAGCGAGCTCGGGGTGTGCAGGAGCAAGTCCTCGCGGGAGCTGATCTCACCGGAAAGGGAGTATGGCAGGCCACAGTTGGCGAAGCTCACGTACTCGCCCTGTTCGAGAACCACGATCTTGGCGTGCTCGTCCAGGCGCCGCGCGCGTGCGGCGGCGCTCATGCCGCCGGCCACACCACCGACGATGACGATGCGCTTGCGTGGGCGTGACGTTGCCGCCGCGGTGGCGGTCATCGCCGCACCGCCCCTCCGGAGCGCTCCCACGCCATCATCCCGCCGCTGACGCTGGCTGCCTCGAAACCGGCGAAGCGCAGCTTCTTCGCGCCCGTGCGCGACCGCATCCCGCTCGCGCACACCACGAGCACGGGGGAGTCGGCAGGCAGGCGCCGGTGGGCGGTGTCGAGCTTAGCCAAGGGGATGTGGATCGCCTGTGGTGCGTGCCCGGCGCGCCACTCGTGGCTCTCGCGGACGTCGATGAGTGCGGCTCCGTCGCGGACCAGCTCCATGGCCTGCGTGGCGCTGACCGAGGAACCGAGAGTGCTGCCGCCCTGCTGGCGGCGGAACAGGGCGCGTACGCGGGCGCCGATCGAAGGTGTCGTCATGCGCGCAACAATACCCCCAGGGGTATATGGGAGTCACGTCGGTGGCGGTGCTGATCTGTACAGGCGGCGCCACAGGGCAGTTGAGCGCGCGGATGTCACGAACCTTCCGCCCCCCACGCGACAGCAACGGTGGCTCGACAGGCAGGTCAGTTGCGCAGGCGCAGCCTCGGGTCCAGAGAATCCCGCAGCGAGTCACCCAGCAGATTGAAGCCGAGCACGGTCACCATGATGAACAGCCCGGGCACTACCGACGGCCACATGGAGAGTTCGATGAAGGACTTTCCCGAGGCGAGCATGGCCCCCCAGGAGGGGGTCGGCGGGGGAACACCCAGGCCCAGGTAGCCGAGCGATGCCTCGACGAGAATGACATTGGCAAGGCTGATCGTGAACTGTACGGCGATGGGTGCCATCACGTTCGGGAGCACGTAGCGACTGATGACTCGGTGGTTTGCCACGCCTACGGACCGCGCCGCCTCTACGTATGGTTCGGCGCTGATGGCCAGGGCAGCCCCGCGCGTGACTCTCGCGAAGCTCGGGACGAACACGATCGACAGCGCGATGACCAGGTTCCGGACCTCGGGGCCGAGCGTTGCCACCACCGCCAGTGCGAGGAGCAGCGTGGGGAAGGCGAAGATGATGTCCATGAATCGCATGGTGACGCCGTCGATGATGCCCCGGAAGTAGCCGGATATCAGCCCCAGAGTCACACCGACCAATCCCGCGATGATCACAACCGTCAAGCTCACGACCAAGGAGGTTCGCGCGCCGTACAGCGCTCGGCTCAGCAGGTCACGCCCCGCTTCATCCGATCCGAGGAGGAAGGTGGTACTGGGGGAGACCAGGCGGTTGCCTGAGGACATCGCCAAGGGATCGAATGGGGCCACCCACGGCGCGAAGAGAGCCAGGGAGGTCATCACGACCACGAGCACGGCGCCGATCGCACCGATCTTGTCCCGACGCAAGGTGTCGAGGAGCCTCAACTGGCCGAACAGTCGCTTCGTGCGAGCCCGTCGTGTCAGGGGTGGGGGCGGGGCGATGGCTTCGGTCTGATTAACCACGATGACGCAACCTCGGATCCAGGTAGAGGTAGAGGATGTCCACGATGAGACTGACGAGGACGAAGAAGGCGGCCAGGAAGAGCACGGTGCCTTGGACCACGGCGTAATCCCGGTTGCCGATCGCTTGGATCACCAATGTGCCCAGACCCGGCCAGGAGAAGACCTGCTCGATGACGACCGTTCCGCCGAGCAAGGCCCCGGCCTGGATGCCGACCACGGTCACGACGGGGATGAGGGCGTTCCGTAGCCCATGGACACCGATGACTGAGAGCGGCCTCAGGCCCTTGGAGTCGGCGGTGCGGATGTAGTCCTGGCCAAGCACCTCCAGCATCGACGAACGCGTCATTCGTACTGTCACCGCCGCGAGGCTGGTGCCCAGGGCAGTGGCGGGGAGAACCAGGTACTGGAAGTAGTTCCAGCTGAACTCGAATGGTATCGATCCACCTGAGGGGAACCACCGCAGGTGTACCGAGAACAACGAGATCATCAGGATCCCGAGCCAGAAGTTCGGGACGGACAGACCGAGTAGTGAGGTGAAGCGAGTGGCTGCATCGAGCGGGCCGTTTCGTCGAGTTGCGGCGAGAACGCCGAATGGGATCGCGATGACCACGGAGATCACCAGCGCGCTGATCGCCAGCTCGGCGGTGGCGGGGAACCGTGTCAGGATCTCCTCCAGCACAGGCCGGCCGGTGCGGTAGGAGAAGCCGAGGTCTCCCTGTAGCAGAGAACCGAACCAGTCCACGAACTGCTCAGGCATGGATTTGTCCAGCCCGAAGTAGCGCCGCATCTCGGCTTCGACCTCAGGGTTGGCGTACTCGACACCCAGGATCGTGTCGACGACGTCACCCGGCACCAGCCGGACGATGATGAACGAAATGACCGAGATGCCGATCAGTACCGGGATGGCCGCTAGGAGTCGCAGCCCGATCGCCTTGATCATGCGGAATCTCCGAGGGGTTCGGCGGCGGTATCAGCGGAGGAGCCGCGCAGGTTCCTTGCCGGTTCGATGACGTTCATGATGATTTCGGACTGCATTTCCACGACACCGGCGATGGCGCCGAGGCGAGTGGTGGTGAACTCGCGGAGCGCCTGAGTGGAGGGGAAGTGTGCGACGGCGGTGAGGTCGAACTGCCCGGTGCAGTGGAAGACGCGTTGCAGCTCGGGCATGGTCGAGAGCGTCTCGATGACCTCGTCGATCAGGTGCGGTGCGCAGCGAATTCGGATCAATGCTTGTGAGTTCATGCCGAGGAGCTCCGGTTCGGCTTCCACCGAGAATCGCAGCTCGCCGGTCGAGACGAGGATGTCGATCCGTCGGCGCACCGCTCCCTCGGAGAGTCCGACCGTACGCCCGAGCGCAACGTTGCTCTGGCGCGCATCCCGCTGGAGTTCGGTGATGATCCGCCGATCCATCTCTCTAGACCGTTCAGACACTCGTGACACCTCCGATCCTCGTAGGCAGATGCGAATAGCGTTAACGAGTCGAAGGCTAGACTACGAGACTCGCATCTGCAAGACTGTTAAACTACGAAACACGCATGCTTCCGAAGATCGTTGCGTACCAGCCAGGATGGAGATGCCTCGTGCTTCTCGAAGTGAAGAACCTGCGGACCGAGTTCCGGAACCGCTCCAGCGTCGTGCGGGCTGTCGATGACGTGAGCCTTGAGGTCGACGCCGGGCAGACCTTGGCCGTGGTCGGGGAGTCCGGCTCGGGCAAATCGGTCACCGCCTTGTCGATCATGGGGCTGATCAAGGGGCCGGTGGCTCGGGTGGCCGGTGGTGAAGTGGTCTTTGCCGGCCAGGATCTGCTGAAGATGAGCCCACGCGCGGTCCGCGCGCTGCGCGGGACCGGTGTGGCGATGATCTTCCAGGATCCGATGACCTCGCTCAATCCGTCTCTGACGGTCGGACGTCAGATCACGGAGTCGCTCCGCTTGCATCTGGGGATGAACAGGAAGGCTGCGCGACGCCGTGCGGTCGAGCTCCTCGAACTCGTGGGCATCTCCGAGCCGGAGAGTCGCTTGAGCGCCTATCCGCATCAGTTCTCCGGCGGTATGCGACAGCGTGTGATGATCGCGATCGCCCTGGCCTGTGACCCCCGGCTGATCGTGGCCGACGAGATCACTACTGCACTCGATGTGACGATTCAGGCGCAGATCCTCGAGCTGCTGCGGAAGCTGACCGAGGAGCTCGGCACTGCAGTCATCCTCATTACCCACGACCTCGGGATCGTGGCGGGCATGTCTGAACGGGTGAACGTGATGTACGGCGGCCAGGTCGTCGAATCCGCTGCGACGGTGGATCTCTTCGCTCAGCCGAAGATGCCCTACTCCTGGGGCCTTCTGGCTTCTATTCCGCGCCTGGATCAAGAGCGTGCCGAGAAGCTCATCCCGATCACTGGTGCGCCGCCGGACATGGCGGATCCGCCACCGGGGTGCCGCTATCAGCCAAGATGCCCGTTCGCGCGGCAGATCTGCAGCGAGCGCATTCCGGAGTTGCTGCCGGTCGGCTCGGCGAATGGTGCCGACCATCTTGCGCGCTGCTGGGGGGCTAGTGATGTTCCCGAAGGCGGCTGGTTGCGTGACGTGGACTGGCGTGAGGCACAGCGGGTCGGGGCAGAGGGGATGGCGGGCCATGAGTGACGGGGCGGTAGGGACCATGAACGCCGACCGGGCAGATCAAAGCTCTGCGCCCTCCTATCTCGTTGAGGCGCGGGACCTCAAGGTGCAGTTCCGACTGCGGGGCAGCGGTGGGCTCTTCGGTCGCACACTCACTGCGGTCGATGACATCAGCTTCGGTATCCGCCGCGGCGAAACGCTCGGAATGGTCGGTGAGTCCGGCAGCGGCAAGTCGACGACGGGCAGGGGGCTGCTGCAGTTGGACCGCCCGGCTAGCGGATCGGTGCGCTTCGACGGCGTGGAACTGACTGACCTGTCCGGTGCCCAGATGCGCGCCAAGCGGCGCCGGATGCAGATGATCTTCCAGGATCCCTATGCCTCCCTCAATCCGAGGATGACGATCGGGCAGACGATCTCCGACTCGCTGATGGTCCACCGGATTGGTACGTCGCGCGATCGCCGCGATCGAATCGCGGAGATCCTCCGCACGGTTGGTCTCAACCCGGACTGGGCGGAGCGTTATCCGCACGAGTTCTCCGGTGGGCAGCGGCAACGCACCGGAATCGCACGGGCGCTCGCGGTCAACCCCGACTTCGTAGTGGCTGATGAGCCGGTGTCGGCCCTCGATGTCTCGGTCCAGGCCCAGACGATCAACCTGCTGGAGTCCCTGCAAGACGAGTTCGGCATCACCTTCCTCTTCATCGCCCACGATCTGGCCGTGGTCCGTCACCTCTCGGACCGCATCGCGGTCATGTACCTGGGCAAGATCGTGGAACTGGCCGATCGTGACGACCTGTACGTCAATCCGGCCCACCCGTACACGCATTCCTTGCTCTCGGCAGTGCCGATTCCTGATCCGGTTGCCGAGGTGGAGCGCGAACGGATCATCCTGCGGGGGGACATTCCCAGTCCGCTCAGCCCTCCCTCCGGATGCAGATTTCGGACGCGATGCTGGAAGGCTGAGGAGGTCTGTGGCGAGATCGAGCCTCCGTTGGTGCAGATCCAGCCCGGGCATGAAGTCGCCTGCCACTTCCCGGAGACTTCGTAACACGTTTGTTTCATAGAGGTCTGTCATGTGCATTCGTCGGCTGTTAGTGTGTCGGTCAATCGATACGCCGATACACTCCTACGGAGGGAGCGTCCGGATGGGCAGCGCTTCACCATTCGCCCGCGCGAGCCGCGCCCTGCCTGCCGTGACCTCAGGTTCGCGCCGGTGGTCCGTGTGAGCGAGCGCAGTCGGGGTCAGGGTACGGGGCAGGTCACCGTCGGCGCGGGTGATCTGCGCCTGCGGATCGCCCCCAGCGATGCGATGCCGCTGTACCTGCAAATCGCCCACCAGCTCAAGCAGTTGATCATGACCGGCGAGCTGGCTGACAGTGTCCAGTTGCCCGCCGTGCGATCACTGGCGTTACATCTCGGCGTCAACCCGGGGACCGTGATGCAGGCCTACCGGGAGCTATCGCAAGAGGGCCTGACGGCATCGATTCGCGGGCGAGGCTCCGTGGTGCGGACGCTCAGTGGGCGCAGCGCCGATGCGATGGCGCGCGAGCGACTCCTCGACGCCGCGGTGCGGCGACTGGTGAGTAGGGGGCGTGCCCTAGGTTTCGAGCCGGTCGAGGTTCAGCAACGGCTGAACGCTGCGTTACTGCACGACAGCAGTCCTGTCCGCATCGTCTTCCTGGGAGTGACCGCTGCGCATGCGGCCCGCTACACCCGAGAGCTCAACGATCGCTATGCCGCGCGTGCTGTGCGCTTCGTGCCGTATTCGGTGGCCGATCTGCAGCACAGGGACGAGTCCTTGCTCGCCGAGTTCAAGACCGCCTACACCGTGGTGACCTTCGCACCGCGCGTCCCGGAGGTGGAGCGAACACTCGACACCTGCGGGGTGGCCGCCGAGATCATCGGTGTGCGCGCTGAGTTGTCGGTAGGTTCACGGCGAGACCTCGCGGCTATGAGCGACGACCGCTCGTACGTACTGTTCACCGAGAAGCGGGCGGTGCCAACCATCATGGCGCTGATCGACGCGCACGGCGGTATTGACCGAAACCCGGTCGAGGTGGTGGCCTCGGGCGATCAGGAGGATCTCGACCCTCGCCAGGTCGGTGACGTCGTCGACAGCGAAAAGATCATCATCTATTCGTTCGGAGTGCGCGAACAGGTCGCCGCCCTGAACCTCCCCAGAGAACGCCTTCTGGAACTCAAGTTCGAATTCACTGATGCGACGTGGGTCGAACTTGATCGGCGGTGGGGGCCCGTGCCCGGCGTCCCGGCCAGGTCGCAGAATCCGACTGGACTCTCATGACGCACAAGGGAGTGGCATGACGAACGTACTGACCGAAGCGGACCGGTTCCTTCTTGCCGCGAGGCTTGAGGGTTATCTAGGGCATAACCGGGAAGCGGTTCAAATCCTGACCGAAGGGTTGAATCACACGCCCGGAGATGTCAGGCTCCTTCAATTGCGAGGAGTCAAACGACTGATCGCACGCGACGTGCGCGGAGCGCTCGAAGATCTCGATCAAGCCGCCGCCGGACTGGCCGGCGTGCCGGACGAAATCGAGTTCTATCGGACGGTCATCGAACGCGACGTGATCAATATACTTCTCGGTCGCCTCGGGCGAATCGAAGCGCAACATCCAGTGGTTGACGAGGCTTCGGCGGCGGCGACGAAGCACCTCTCCCGGGGAACCTTGCACGCCAGTACCTGGTTTCACCTCGGCGTTGCCCGGTACCTTGTTCGCGACTTCGTGAGCGCTGGTGAGGCCTTTGAGGTCTCGCGTAGCGCTGCTCTCGACGACCATCAGATCGTCGCCGCGCTCGACTGGCAGTTCATGTCCTGGCAACGGGCAGGAATGGGCGACGAAGCGGTCTGGCTACTGAGTCATCTCGATGCCGTGTCCTACGATCCTGAGCAACTGGATTCCCCCTGTGTGCCGAATTCGTTGAAGGGCTGCTATGTCCAGCGACTGAGGATGTACAGGGGAGAGCTCAAGCCGGAGGATCTCCTACGCAGGGATACTGAAGATTCGCTCGCCCTGGCCACTCTCGGGTACGGCGTAGGTAACTGGTACCTCAGTCACGGTTTCACGGCCGCAGCCCGGCGTTCGTTCGATCGTGTTCTTGAGTTAGGCGACCCCACCACTCTCGGATATTTGGCTGCCGAGTTCGAAGATCAGAACTGCGAATCTCGTAGTTTTGTTAGTTCGCCATAACGAAGCGGCAACGGGCCTTGGCAAGGTCCCGTATTGGTCGTACGCTCTTGCTGTTGGACCTCACCAATTCAATGCAGAAATGATACATATTTCTGCGCGCCTTCTGCTGCCGACGTCCTGAGACTAATTCTCGGCGGTCTGGGCAATTCAATTCTGATAAGGAGTGGTGACATGACGCGACGTCACACCCGCTTTGCCCTCTTGGGATCCGGCCTTCTGGCCACGGTCCTCGCTGCTTGCTCGACCGGCGGTGCACCGCCTGCGGGCGAGCCCACCGAACCCGAGAATGGCGAAACCACGGCCGACGAGGTTGTCGACGAGGCCGACGACGAGGCCGTCGATGACGTGTACCTCGAAGATCCGGACGTCGACGATCTAGAGCCCGAGTACGGCGGCACCCTGCGCTTCTTGGCGCGGCTGGATGCCGACCAGATCGATCCGCACGTGGCTACCGACACCACCGGCATCATCTCCGGCGCACTGGTCTATGAAGGGCTGGTCGAGAACGTGCGTGGCGAGGTGCAGCCTCTGCTGGCCGAATCGTGGGAGATCTCGGACGATCTCCTGACGTACACCTTCAACCTTCGTGACGACGTGGTCTTCCACAGCGGCCGTGACTTCACGGCCGAGGACGTCGTCTATTCGCTGGAGCGGGTCATGGATCCAGAGACGCTGGCTCCGAACTCGAGCAGCTACGCCTCGATCTCTGCGGTCGAGGCGGTCGATGAGCACACGGTCGACATCGTGCTCGAGAGGCCACACTCTCCGCTGCTGTTCCTCCTGTCAGCATTGTCCTCTTCGGTGGTTGACCGCGAGGTCGTGGAGTCGACCGGCCTGGACGCGCCTCCGGGCGGGGGCACCGGCCCGTTCATGTACGAGGAGCACAACGTGGGCCGCAATCTCCTTCTGACTGCGCATGAGGACTACTGGCACCCGGAGCTTCCCTACCTCGACGGGATCGACTTCACCTTCAACCCGGACGACAATGCTCGGGCTGCTGCGATCCGGAGCAACAGTGTGGATCTGCTGTTCTCCCCAGCGCCGGAGTTCATCGACAGCCTGATGGAGGACGAGAACCTCAAGTGGTATGGAGGCTCTGGTTCCCTGTCGCTTCACCTACTGCTCAACGCGTCGCGTGAGCCCTTCGATGACGAGCGGGTACGACAGGCGATCTTCCTGGCCCTCGATCGTCAAGAACTGCTCGATGTCGCCAACCAGGGCCTGGGAATGCCGCTCAACGGCGGCTACCTTCCGCCGGACCGTTGGGGTGCGATCACGGAACCGGTCTACGGGGAGCCGGACATCGACCGTGCTCGGGAGCTCATGGCCGAAGCCGGGTACGAGGACGGCTTCGAAGCCGAGTTGACTGTGATCGGTAGTTCGGCCTTCCAGGTCCGGCAGGCCGAGGTCGAGCAAGCTCAGCTGGCCGAGATCGGCATCGACATCACGTTGAACCCGGTAGATGCCGCAGTATCGCGCGAGATCACAGCCTCGGGTGACTTCGACATGTACCAGAGCGGCTTCGGCCTGCGGGCTGACCCGGACGAACGTTTCACGGCGGCCTTCACCACTGATGGTGGTCTGAACTATGCCAACTGGAGCGATGAGGAGTTTGACTCCCTCATCGAGGAAGCTCGCGGCGTCTCCAGTCAAGAAGAACGCGCAGAGCTGTACGAGCAGGCTGATCGCGTGCTGGCCGAACGCGGACCGGCGGCCTTCACGATTCTGACCGCCAGCTACGACGTGGTGTGGGAGAACGTGATGGGCTACCGCGGCGACCCCACTCCGAGCTTCTCGATCTACAAGCACCTGTGGATGGAGAACTGACCGGACCTGCATGAGCGCGGGCGCCCGGCGATCCACCGGGCGCCCGCGCCCAGCCCGCTCGTCTTCAGCGCAGACCGCTTGCCCCTACGGCTCCCAGAGGAACGACCTCCCATGCCTCAGCATGAGTCCACCCCGCCGACACCGGACCTGTTGCGCTACGGCGCGACACTGCCCATCAGTAGAATCGACCCGCTCTGCGGCCTGTGGAACGAAGCCAGCTCACTGGTGTTCTCCCGGCCGTTCGCCGTGAACGAGCACGGCGTCCTGGAACCTGACGTGGCCGTGCTCCTTGAGACCGCTCCCGATGGTCTGCACTGGGCCTTCGGGGTGCGCGAAGGGGTGACCTGGCACGACGGCGAGCCGGTGACAGTGGAGGATCTGGCGCTGTCGTTGCGACTCGTCAGTGATCCTCGCCTTCGCGGTGAGGTCAAGCAGCACATCGCCGAGGTCACCGATGTCCGGGTCGACGGTCCGCACGTGGTGGTCACGCTCAGTCGCCGCATGCCGGCATTGCTCCACACTCTCTCGAAAACCTGCATCGTCCCCTCGCATCGGTTCTCCTCCGATGAACTCAGCCAGGGCGCGCTCGATCGCGACCCCATCGGCTCCGGCCCGTATCGCGTCGTGGAGCGATCTGATCAGGCCTGCCGGTTTGTACGTCACGATCGCTTTCATCACGGCAGCGCCGCGCTCAAGAGGATCGAGATGGTGCAGATCGCCGAGGACCGTGATCGCGCCGCTGCACTTGCTGCCGGAGAGATCGACCTGGCGCAGATCAAAGCGCAGCACGTCGACACACTGACCGAGGTGCCCGACGTGGTGGTGCATCCCATCGCCACGCGGGTCTGGCGGGCGCTGACCTTCAGTCTGACCCACCCCTTGCTCCGCGACCCCTCGATTCGGCGGGCACTGTCCACCCTGATCGACCGGGAGGAGGTGGTGTCCACGGCACTCGGCGGCTACGGGTTGCCGCAGTACTACCCCACCCCGCCCAGCTCGTGGGCGAGCCCACCTGCTCCGCCGGCCACAGGACCGGAACTCGCCCGGCAGCAGCTGCTCGAGGCCGGTTGCGAACTGAATGAGGCCGGCATCTGGGAACGCGACGGGGTTCCGCTTGAGCTCACTTTCGCCTACCTCGCCACGGAGACCTTCCGGGCGGTGGCCAGCGAGGTCATCGCCGCGCAGTTCGCCCGCGCCGGCGTCCCGGTCAGCCTCACACCCATCACGTGGCGGCAGTACCAGGCCATGGACGCCACCGGGCTGCGCGACTCCGGCTACGACGGCATCGTCGTGGGCTGGAGTGGCGGAGTGGACCCTCACGAGAACCTCGCGATCCGGTACTCGACGAACGGCGCATACAACCGCGACGGGTACTCCAATCCGGAACTCGACAGGCTCCTCGATGAGGCCGTCAATGCACCGGACCGCCCCACGGCCGTGGAGTTGTACCGCCGGATCTCGAGGATCACCGTCGAGGACTCGATCATGGCGCCCCTGGCCAACCCGCAGTACCTCTTCGCCGCACGCCGGGACCTCAGTGGCTTCGAGGACTTCGAGGTGGACTCCTTCTACGAGTTCCCTCAGTACGCCCATCGGATCGCCCGATCCGGCGCACACACCGCGTGACCACTGGGTGACGCGGCGGCCGCAATAGACCGCCATACCCATTCGCACTCCGTCAGAAAGGCACAGTCATGCCCGCACCGAAGACGAACGACCGCTACATCATCGCCGCGCGGCTTCTCGGATACCTGAACGAGCCCGAGAAGGCAGTCGCGCTCCTGACCAAGGCGCTCGAGAACGATCCGGAGAACATTCGCCTGCTCCGATTCCGGGGCCACCGCCGGATCACCACGAGAGACTTTGACGGCGCGATCAGCGACCTGCAGGCTGCGGCCGCTCTCCTGCCTGGCTCCGAGGATGAATACGAGCTCTACCAAAAGGATGTCCAGCCCGACGCGATCAAGCTCGTAGTCGGGGATGACGACGTCAACGATCACCACCCCACGATCTCCTCGCTGGCGGGCACGCCCGAAGCGGAGAAGTACATGACCACCCTGCATACCGCGGTGTGGTACCACCTCGCAGTGGCGCTCTATGTCAGCGGCCGGCTGACCGAGGCCGTTGAGGCCTTCAGTAACGCCTACCGGACGGCGCATCACTACGAGGGCAAGGTCGCCAGCCTGGACTGGAAGTACATGGCCTTGCGCCGTCTCGGGCGTACCGAGGAGGCAGAGCAGGTACTGCCAGAATTCGTGACACTGGTCGAGGAGTACGACCCCCAGGGCGTCGGATACCACGACCGGATGGAGCTCTACACCGGGAAGATCACCCCGGAGCAGCTGGCCGCCACCATCTCGGACAACACCCTGCTGATCGCCACCGTCGGTTACGGACTGGGCAACTGGTACCTCTACAACGGGGATGTCGAAAAGGCCAAGGAGACGTTCCAAGGCGTCCTCGATACGGGCGCATCGGGAGCTTTTGCCTACATCGCGGTCGAATCCGAACGGGCCGGCCTCGGTGAGCTCGCGAACAGTCCATTGCACAACAACTGAGAATCTGCACACAGAAAGGCACAATCACATGGCTATCATTCGAGTGGAAATGGGCGCACGCCCGCAGTCCGAGCGCGAGGAGATCATCGCCAAGCTCACCGATGTGATGGTGGACTTCGGATCGCCCCGGGAGAACACCCACGTCATTCTCTACGAAGTGTCCTATGACGTGTGGGCCAAGGGCGGTCTGCCCTACTCGAAGCGCAAGAAGAATGCAGCGGCCGCCGCGGCCCATCAGGAGAATGACGCCTCGTGACTCAGGCCGAGGCTGAGCCCGTGCAGCCGTTCACCGTGCTGGTCAGCGAGAATCTCGCGGAGCGCATGCCCTACCTCGCTGATCGCTATCCGCAGGTCCGCTTCCTCACCGTTCCCATGGAGGGTGGTGAGATGCGCTCGGAGTACCGGGATGCCCACGTGATGTTCCGGTCCGCGATGAGTGCGGAGCTGTTCGACGAGATCCTGCTCGGTGCGCCCGACCTGGCGTTCGTGCAGATCTCGGCGGCCGGATTCGACTGGATGGGTGGGCCGATTCTGCGCAAGCGGATCGCCGAGGGGATGCAGGTCACCCGATCCGCGAACTCCTACAACGTGCCGATCGCGGAGTACGTGATGGGAATGATGCTCTCCATGGCGCGGCACTTGCCCACGCTGCTGCGTGCGCAGGAGGATCACGAATGGGTACGCACGACCGCCCGGGACTTTGCCGGCTCGACGGTGGGGGTCTTCGGTACCGGTGCGATCGGGCGTGAGGTCGCGTGGCGCTCGCGCAGCCTGGGCGCGCAGGTCGTGGGCGTGAGTCGCTCCGGCGTGGCGGTGGAGGGCTTCGAGGAGGTCGTCACCAGTGCAGAGGTCGCAGGGGTTTTGCCGCGCTGCGACTACGTGGTTCTGGCCATGCCGCTGACCACCGAGACCCGGCACATGTTCGGCGCGGAGCAGTTCGCCCGGATGAAGTCGTCCGCCGTGATCGTCAACGTCGGACGTGGGGCGCTGTTGGACGACGATGCGCTCATCGAGGCGCTGGAGTCCGAGCAGATTGCCGGCGCGGTGCTTGATGCCTTCGTCACCGAGCCTCTCCCAGCCGACAGTCCGCTGTGGTCGACCAAGAACGCGGTGATCACCCCCCACACCTCGTTCCGCAGTGATGGAAACACAGATCGACTTTGCGCCGATTTCTGCGAGAACCTCGACTACTACTTGAAGGGCGAACCTCTGGTCGGGACGATGAAGGAGCCGACCCTCGGCTATTAGTCCTCGATCCACCGACAGAGCGGGTGGGGGCGGCGGGACTCCAGGCCATCATGACCACGCCGACCGACCTGGCGGTGTGACTACCCACAATCACCCATCGGCGCAGCAGGCCCGATTGATCGAGAGGCACTAAGCCAACCCGAGCGACCGCAGGCTCAACCAGAGGCGGGCGCCGACATCGGGATCCTCCAGGTCGGCCTCCAGCAGGCGTGCGGCGCGGTTGATCCGATGCCGGAGGGAGTTGCGGTGGAGCCCCAGGGCCTGGGCCGCGGCCTCCCATCGGCCCCGATGTCGCAAGTACTGCGCGAGGGCATCGATGAGTTCCGGGTGTCCACGGACCGGTGCCAGCCACGCCTCGGCGTCGGTGCGGGCAGGAAGAATCGGCGCTGGCGTGGCATCCGCCGCACGGACCGTGCCGGCGGGTAGCTGTGTGGCGTCATGCAAGAGGCCCTGAATGGCCTGAGGGAGGCGGGCCGCCTCAACCGGACGGCCCGCCAGTGCCCGGTATTCGCCCTCAGCCGAGCGCACAGCCGTGGACAGCTCAGCGAGCCCTTCCTCGATCTCGAGGTCGGGAAGCAGGAACCACGCGCCTGCTTCCGTGGCATGCCCGATCAGACGCCCGGCGGGTGTCTCGTCACCGAGGGCGCGCTCGACCAACTCCAGGACATCCTCGGGTGGGGCGCCGGTCACCGCCAGAACCCGCATTGGGCCTCGGTTCAGGCGGAAACCCCACTCGGCGGCCATCCGCAGCGCGGCAGGCGTCTCGCCGGCTTCCACCAGTCGCGCGAGCACCTCCGAGCGGGCGCGGCCCCGCTCCCGCCCGGTCCGGGCTCGCACCGCCAGCAGGCCCAAGAGAACCGAGGTCGTGGAGAACAGTGTGCGTTGCGCCGCGGTGAATGGCGACGTGGAGCCTGCCGAGAGCAGGCCTGCCGAGCGTGCGCCGCTCGGCACGCTCTGGACCATGACGGCGTCCTCGGCGACGTGCAAGGCGGCCGCGGAGTGCCGCCCGGACATCACTCTTCGGGCGCCGAGCCGGGCCTCTTCCGCGCGCTCGCGAGCGGACTCCGGCCAGACCGCGCGAATCGTGTCGTCCGGACCATGGTGTGCAGCCCATCCGCCGACGCCGCGGGCGAGATTGCGGAGCAGTGAATCCCGGGGCTGGTCGGAGGCGGCCGCCCGTACCAGCTGGCCCTGTACGGTCAGCGCTTCGGCGAGCGCCCGCTGGTCGGCGCGGCCAACCTCGTGCCAGTAGGCGCGGGAGATCTCCTGAAACGGCATGGGCTCGGGGACCTCGAGCAGGGCTGGCCCCGTGGCAGTGCAGGCTTCGATCAAGGCCGGCGGGATCGAGCCGTGCACCGGTCCGATACCGAATCCCAGCGCAGCGACGCCAGCTCGGGTCAGGCGCTCGACGTAGACCTCGCATTCCCCGGGTGATGCGCCGAGTGTCAGGCCGGTAGTCAACAGCAGTTCGCCCGCGTCCACGAACGGGGTGGGGTCGGGTAGCTCGCTGACGTGCACGCCGGTGATCGGAGCGTTCGGCAGGTCGCCACGCGCGGGATAGACCGGCACCATCCCTCCGCCGAGCTTGCCGACGAGGACGGCGAGCGTGGGGATGGCCATGCCTCATCATGAGCTAATGGGTTGGAATGTACAAGACGGTTCCCGCTTGGGATGAAGTGACCAGTGGTTCGGGTCGCGCTCCCTTCTAGCATGGAAAGGAAAGGCCACCACGGGCCTTGCCGTCCGCCGTACGCGCGGTCGCTCGGCCCTTCGACCAGGGGAGCGCCATGATCTACGACTCTGCATCCACGCCCAGCTATTCCCCGCAGACGGGAGAGCACCTCGGTGACGTCCCCGCCACACCGCTCAGCGAGGTCGAGGCCAAGGTGGCCCGTGCCGCGCTGGCCACGTCCGCCATGCGCGGGGCTGCTCCGGCCTTGCGCGCCAACTGGATGCGCGCCGTCGGCAGCGCCATCAGCGCGCAGGCCGAGCGCCTGGGCGAGATCGCCCACGAGGAGACAGGGCTGGGCGAGGAGCGGATGCGTGGCGAGGCCGGGCGTTCCGAAGCGCAGTGGGACTTCTATGCCACCGTCGCCGAGGAGGGCTCCTACCTCGACGTCGTCATCGAGCACGCTACCGAAACCGCACCGGAGATCCGCCGAGTCAGCGAGGCGGCGGGTCCGGTGGCGGTCTTCGGCGCCAGCAACTTTCCCTTCGCCTACGGCGCCCTCGGGCACGACGCCGCCTCGGCCTTCGCTGCCGGCGCACCGATCGTGGTCAAGGCCCATCCCGCGCACCCGCGGCTGAGCGCCGCGCTGGAGGAGCTGGTCACCGAGGCACTCGCCGAGGCCGGTGCCCCTGAGGGCGCTTTCGCCATGGTCTACGGCTTCGACGCCGGCGTGGCCGTGGTCGAGCACCCAGCGATCACCGCCGTCGGCTTCACCGGCTCCGAGCGTGGCGGCCTAGCGCTGCAGGCCGCGGCCCAGCGCCGCGAGATCCCCATCCCGGTCTTCGCCGAGATGGGCACCATCAACCCCGTGGTGCTCACCGACTCCGCGTCCTCGATGGCCGAGCTCGCCCAGCAGTGGATCCGGGCACTGGCCTTCGGCACCGGGCAGGTCTGCACCAAGCCCGGGCTGGTCTTCGCCCCGCGCGGCTCGGCCTTCGCCGAGGAGGCCGCCGCCGAGCTGCAGGCCCAGCACCACCAGGGCTGGGCGCTGACCGAGCAGATCGCGCAGTCCTACCGCGCGGGCCTGACCGAGCTGGAGCAGGCCGGTGCACAGCCGCTGGCCCGCGTGAGCGGCCCGGGCCAGGGCTGGTCGGTGGACCCGGCGCTGATGACCGTCTCCCTGGCGCAGCTCCAGCCCGGCTCCCGCCTGCTCGCCGAGTGCTTCGGCCCGGTGGGCCTGATCTGCGAGTACGAGGACATCGAAGACGTCATCGATGTCATCGCCGGCCTGCAGGGCGCGCTGACCGCCTCGATCTTCGCGGCCGAGGACTCGCCCGTGCTGCCGGACCTGGTCAAGGCGCTGTCGGCCATGGTCGGCCGGCTCAGCCTGAATGCCTGGACCTCCGGGGTGAGTACCGGGTGGGCCCAGCACCACGGCGGGCCCTTCCCCGCCACCACCGTGCCCACCGCGAGTTCCGTGGGCGCCGCCGCCCTGCGGCGTTTCGTGCGGCCCGTGGCCTACCAGTCGCTGCCGCCCGCCGTGCTGCCGCCGGCCCTGCACGACGGCAACCCCTGGCACCTTCCGCGCCGCATCGACGGCCGCCTGACCCCGGAGAACTGATGACCACCACACCGATCGCCCCGGCCTCCACCACCGAGCAGCTCGACGCGCGCCGCCGCACCGCGCTGCCCACTGGTCTCGCCTCCGTGATGGATCGCTACATGGACCACGGCGAGGCTGAGTACTTGGTGGACACCGAGGGCAAGCGCTGGCTGGACTTCGGCTCCGGGATCGCCGTGACCTCCCTGGGGCACGGTCGCCCCGAGGTGACCGAGGCGATCACCGCGCAGGCGCAGAAGCTGCTGCACACCTGCTTCCTGCTCAGCCCTTACGAGAGCTATATCGCGGTGGCCGAGGCGCTGAACGAGCTCACCCCGGGCGATCACGCCAAGAAGTCAGCGATCTTCTCCACCGGCGCCGAGGCGGTGGAGAACGCGGTCAAGATCGCGCGCGCCGCCACCGGACGGCACGCCGTGGTGGTGGCCGACCACGCCTTCCACGGGCGCACCAACCTCACCATGACCATGACGGCTAAGAACCTGCCGTACAAGAAGAGCTTCGGGCCCTTCGCGCCCGAGGTGTACCGCATTCCCATGGCCTACCCGCTGCGCTGGCCCGGCGGGCCCGAGGTGGCGGCCGATCAGGCGCTCCAGGCTGCCCGCGACGTGGTGATGACGCAGGTCGGCGCCGAGAACGTGGCCGCGATCGTGGTCGAGCCGATCGTGGGCGAGGGTGGCTTCATCGTGCCGGCGCCGGGCTATCTGGCCGGACTGCGGGCCCTGGCCGACGAGGCCGGCGCGGTGCTGGTGGCCGACGAGATCCAGACCGGCTTCTGCCGCACTGGTGCCTGGTTCGCCTCCGAGCACGAGGGCGTGGTGCCCGACCTGATCACCACCGCCAAGGGCATCGCCTCTGGCATGCCGCTCGCCGCAGTGACTGGCCGCGCAGAGCTGATGGACGCCGTCCACCCCGGCGGTCTGGGCGGCACCTTCGCCGGGAACCCGCTTTCCTGCGCCGCGGCGCTTGCCACCATCGAGGCCATGCGGGCCGAGAACCTGGAGCAGCGCGCCGCTGCGATCGGCGCCGAGTTCACCCGGGTGCTCGCCCCACTGGCCCAGGAGCTGCCACACGTGGCCGAGGTGCGCGGCCGCGGCGCGATGCAGGCCGTGGAGTTCGTGCGCCCCGAGGCCCAGAACTCGCTGGAACCGGCACCCGAACTCGCCAAGGCCGCGCTCGAGGCCTGCCGGGCCGAAGGGCTCATCGCGCTCACCTGCGGCACTTACGGCAACGTGCTGCGCCTGTTGCCACCGCTGACGCTCTCGGACGAAGGGCTGGCCACCGGGCTGGACATTATCGCCGGCGCGCTGCGCAAGGTCGGCGCATGAGCGCCCGCAGCACCATGACCGGCGGACAGGCCCTCGCCGCCCAGCTCGCCCTCGAGTGCGTGGACACCGTCTTCGGCATACCAGGCCTGCAGATTTACCACGCCGTCGATGGTCTGGGCACGCACGCCCCCGGCATCGACTTCATCACCACTCGCCACGAGCAGGCCACTGCCTATATGGCCGACGGCTACGCCCGCGCCTCGGGCAAGCCCGGGGTGTGTCTGGTGGTGCCCGGGCCCGGCGTGCTGAACATTCTCGCGGCGCTGTCCACCGCCTATGCCTGCAGCTCCCCGGTGCTGGCCATCTGCGGGCAGCTGGCCACCAGCGCCATCGGGCGAGACAACGGCGCCCTGCACGAGATCAATAGGCAGAGCGACACCCTCAAGACCGTGACCAAGTGGCACGCCATTGCTCGCGCGGCCGAGGAGATCCCTGCCCTGGTGCGTGAGGCCATGGTCCAGCTCAGCACCGGGACTCCGCGCCCGGTGGCCCTGGAGATCCCGCCGGATATCCTGGCCCAGGAGGCGGAGGTGTGCCTCGTGCCGGTCCTCGACCAGCCGGAGCGCCGCACTCCAGCGCCCCTGCCGGGCGAACTCGCGGCCCTGCGCAGCGAAATCGACGCCGCGCAGCGCCCCGTGCTCGTCGTCGGTGGCGGCTGCCGCAACGGGCGAGCCGGAGAAGCGATCGCCGGGCTCGCGACCCGCATTGGCGCCCCCATCGCGCTCACCGCCAATGGACTGGGCTCAGTGCCCGCTGACCATCCGCTGGCGCTGGGCACCCTGGCCGGCAAGATGGCGATCGCTCAGGCGGATCTACTCATCGGGATCGGCACCCGTTTCATCGGCCGCAGTGGCCCCTTCGGCGGCAGCGGAGCGGAGCACGGGGCTCGCGTGGCCCTCATCAATACCGAGACCGCCGCCTTCCGGGAGCCGCGAGTGCCGGATCTGGCCATCAAGGCCGATGCCACCGTGGCCGCCGAGGCACTGCTGGAGAGCTTCTCGGCACCGGCGGCTCCGTCCTGGCCGCAGGACGGTGCGCACGAGGAGCTGGTCCAACGCTGCGCCACCTGGCGGGCCGAGGCGCAGTCCCGCATCGAAGCAGGAATCGCCCCACAACTGGAGTACCTGCGCGCGCTGCAGCAGGCCATCCCGCGTGACGCGGTGGTGGTGGGGGAGTACACCCAGCTTTCCTACGCCGCTCAGCTCGGCTTCGACTTCTTCACCGGCTCGGGGACCATCACCCCCGGCTACCAGGGCACGCTCGGCTACGGGTACGCCACGGCACTCGGAGCTGCGGTGGGGCAACCCGGTCGCGCCGTCGTCTCAGTCAACGGCGACGGCGGTTTCGGCTGGACCCTCGCCGAACTCGCCACCGCACGGCAGTACGACATTCCCGTGGTGGCGATCGTGGCCGACGACGGCGCCTACGGCAACGTGCAGCGGGACCAGAAAGCGCAGTTCGAGGGTCGGGCATACGGCTCGCAGCTGCGTAACCCCGACTTCGTGGCGCTGGCTGGGGCCTTCGGGATCGCGGCCAGCCGGGCCGCATCGCCCGAGGAGCTCGGGGAGCAGGTCGCGGCGGGGATCGCCGCCCGGGAGCCGCGCCTCATTCACCTGCCGGTGCCGACCTTCCCCACGCCCTGGCCGCTCCTGGCCTGATCCGCACGCGGATCCCGACCCCTGGAGGAGCCCATGCGCGCCGCCACCCTCATCTCACCCGGCCTCGTGGAGGTCCGCGACTTCCCCGATCCAGTCGCCACCGAGCCCGGAGAAGTGGTCATGCGGATGCATCGCGCCTCCATCTGCGGCTCGGATATCCACGCGATCTTCGACGGCTTCCACGTGGAGGCACGCCTGGGCATGCCCGGCTATCCGGGCCACGAAGGCGTTGGCGTCGTCGTGCAATCGACGTCCGAGAAGTTCACCGAGGGGCAGCTGGTTCTGACCGTGCCCACGGGTACGGCCGGCTCATGCTTCGCCGAGCTTCAGCTCCTCAGCGAGGATTTCGTGGTGCCGCTGCCCGCCGACGGCGATCCCGAGCGTCTGCTCATGGCGCAGCAGTACGGCACCGTGCTTTACGCCTGGCGATCCTTCTGGCCGGAAGGCCGGGAGGTGGCGCCCGGGTCCACGGCAGCCATCATCGGCGCCGGATCCGCAGGCCTGTTCTTCCTGCAACTGGCGCAGCGGGCCGGTTTCGAGCAGGTGATCGTGTCCGAGAAGGAACCGGCGCGAGCCGCGGTGGCGCGGAACCTCGGGGCGCAGGTCGTCCAGGTGCCCCAGGAATCCTTCGTGGGGGCGGTGTTGGAGGCGACCGACGGCGCGGGGGCGGAGATCGTGGTGGAAGCTGCGGGCTACGACGCCACCCGGGCCGAGGCGATCCTTGCCTGTGCCCGCCGGGGCACGGTCGGGCTTTTCGGCTACCCGGAGGTCCTCGGCGATGCGCCCGTGCCCATGCGCGAGGCTTTCCGCAAGGCGCTGCGCCTGCAGTGGGTGGTCGGCGCGCAATCCGAACCGGGCCTGGTGGCCTTCCGTGACGCCGTGGCCGACATCCATGCCGGCCGCATCGTGGTGGACCACTGCTTGGGGCCGGTCATGGCACTGGAGGAGATCGCCGAGGCGCTGCAGATGGCACGTGAGGGCGGGCGCGGCGCGGTCAAGATCGCCGTCGACTTCTGAGCGAGGCCAGCGCCGACCTATGCGGGGGGTGCCCTGCTACCTCCGGTGGACCGTCTTGGCGGTGGACTGGTCGGTGGCCATGATCAGCATCGAGTCGACATTGACGCGGCGCGGTCGGGAGACCACCCACACCACAGCCTCGGCGATGTCCGCGGCCTGCATGGGCTCCATGCCCTCGTAGACGGCGGCGGCCTTCTCCTCGTCGCCCCCGAAGCGGGTGAGGGCGAACTCGGTCTCGACCATGCCCGGGTCGAGCTGGGTGATCCGCACCGGTTGGCCCAGCAGCTCCAGGCGCATGACCCGGGTGAGCGCGGAGACGGCGTGCTTGGCCGCGTTGTAACCGCCACCGCCCTCGTAGACCTCCCGGCCGGCCACGGAACCGATGTTGATGACGTGCCCGAGCCCGGAGTCGAGCAGCGCGGGCAGCAGCGCCTTGGTCATGGCGACCAGGCCCAGCACGTTGACCTCGTACATGCTGCGCCAGGCCTCGAGGTCGGCCTCGGCCACCGAGTGCGCGCCGAGCGCACCACCGGCGTTGTTGACCAGCACGTCGCAGCGGTCGATCTGCGCCACGAAAGCGGCCACGGACTCGGCGTCGGCCACGTCCAGGGCATAGCCGCGCCCACCGATCTCCTCGGCCAGGGCGGTGATGCGCTCGACGCGCCGCGCACCGACCACCACCTCGTATCCGGCGGCGGCCAGGGCGCGGGCGGTGGCGGCTCCGATGCCGCTGGAGGCTCCGGTGACGACGGCGACGGGGCGCTGGGAGGAGTTCTGAGTCATGCGCACGAATCTATCTCCCCGCGCCTACCGGGCGACGTCGAAGGCGAGGGGATCGGCCCGCACGACGCCCAGGGCGCGGTGCAGCGCCCCGGCCTGGACGACGTCGGCGCCGAGCGTGGAGGCCACGATCGACGGCACCGGGTGCTGGGCGTAGTCGGTCAGGCGCTCGGTGGCCACCTCCACCAGGTGGCCCAGCGAGGTGGCGATGGCGCCGCTGACCACGATGCGCTCGGGGTCGAAAAGCGCCGCCAGCACCGCGCACACCCGCGCGAGCCGGTCGGCGAGCTGGTCCACGAGGCTGGAGGCGAACTCGTCGCCTGCGCGCGCGGCGGCGAAGACCGCCACCGCATCGGGAGGGGATTCGCCGGCCGCGAGGCGACCAGGCAGCGTCGAGCTCGCGGGCACGGTGCCGGCCGCGATGGCCTCGCCCACCAGTTCCCGGGCCAGGTGGCCGAGCCCGTTGGTGCTGCCGACCCCCTCGACCAGGTCGAGCAGCCGCATCTCACCCGCGCCGCCGGCGTGGCCGCGGATCAGCTCGCCGTCCGCGATGAGCCCGGTGCCGAAGCGCTCACCGGAGAGCAGCGCCGCGAAGCACCGCAGGCCGCGCCCGGCGCCGATGGCGCCCTCGGCGACCGCTGCGAGGTTGGCGTCGTTCTCCACCAGCACGCGCTGGGCGAGCTCCGCCCCGGCGCCGGCCAGGCCGGGGTTCATCCGTGCCCAGTAACCCCGGGCGCCCTCCGGGGAGAGCCCGGCGTCGTCGACCGGGGCGGGCACCCCGATCACCAGGGCCAGGACCGGCGCGGCGGGCTCGGCGCTCGCGGCCAGTGCCGCCTGGATCGTCTCCATCACCCGTTCGCGGCGGTGCTGGGGGGCGACGTCGCTTTCGGCGTCGACGTCCTCGGCGGTGGCCAGGATCGAGCCGTTCAGGTCGGCCACCGAGGCGGTGATCCGGTGCTGCCCGGCGTCGACGCCGATGACGTGCCCGGCGTGGGGGTGGAAGGCGTACCGGCGGGCCGGCCGGCCCTTGCTGTATTGCCCGGCCACGCGGGTATCGGTGAGCTCGTGGATCCACCCCAGGTCGAGCAGCTCGGCGCATAGGCCGAGCACAGTGGAGCGGGTGAGCCCGGTGGCCTCGATGAGGTCGCTGGCGGTGAAGGATTCCTGCGACCACGCCGCGTGGAGCACGCCGGTGGCATTGGTCAGGCGTTGCTGCCGGGCAGGATCCACTCTCACCGGGCTCATCCCCGCACGATATCCGAGCTGGTCGCGCCCACCGGAGGTGCCGGGTCAGGCGCCCTGGTCGTCCGGCGGCGCGATCCAGACCGTGGATTCTGGCGCCACCACGCCGTCGGAGGCTGTGGGGCCGGCGCTGGACAGTGCGATCGTCTCGCCCTCCAGGGGGTAGGGCTCGCCGGAGAAGTTCGTCACCACCTGCCAGCCGTTCGGCCGGCGGAAGCGCAGCACATCCTCACGGCCGGTCTCCAGCCACTCCAGCTCCTCGCCGGTCTGCCACTGCGCGCGCAGCGCCAGGGCGCGGCGGTACAGCGACAGCGTCGAGGCGGGGTCCACTTCCTGGCGCTCCACGGCCTCCGCGGCCATCCACGCCGGTTGCGGCAGGTGCGGTGCGGCGTGGCCGTTACCGAAGCCGAGCGAGGCTCCCTCGGCGCGCCACGGCAGCGGCACCCGGCAGCCGTCACGGCCGATCTCCTCACCCTCGGTGCGGAAGAAAGTGGGGTCCTGTCGCCGTCCGGGCTCGATCTCGGCGACCTCGTGCAGGCCGAGCTCCTCGCCCTGGTACAGGTACGCCGAACCGGGCAAACCCAGCAGGAACAGCGTGGCCGCGTTCCCGCGGCGTCGGCCACCCCTGCGGTCGAGTGCCTCGGTGCCGCCGGAGCGAAGCCACGCCTGGCCGTGGCGCTCCGCCGGGCGTCCGTTCTCCAGGCGCTCGGGGCGAGGCAGGCCGTAGCGGGTGGGGTGACGGACCACGTCGTGGTTGGAGAGCACCCACGTGCTGGATGAGCCCGACCGCGCGGCCAGCTCCAGGTTGTCAGTCACGACCTCCCGGAACTGCCCGGCGTCGAAGTCGGCCAGCAGCAGATCGAAGTTGAAGGACTGACCCAGGCTCTCCGGGCGGGCGTACAGCGGCACGCGCGAGCGGTCCACCCAGGCCTCGGCCACGGCGGTGCGCGGCGGGTCGTACTCGTTGAACACGGCGCGCCACTCGGCGTAGATGTCGTGGACGTCGTCGCGGTCCAGGGTGGGGTGGTTGCCGTCTTGGGGGATGAGCGCGAGCTCGTCCTTGGAGGGCAGCGGCTCGGTGAGGTCCTTGGTGAGCATGTGCGCGACGTCGATCCGGAAGCCGTCCACGCCGCGATCGGACCAGAACCGCAAGGTGGTGAGGAAGTCCTCGCGCACCTCGGGGTGGTCCCAGTTGAAGTCCGGCTGCTCCGGGGCGAAGTGGTGCAGGTACCACTGGCCGTCGGGCACGCGGGTCCAGGCCGGGCCGCCGAAGGCCGCGATCCAGTCCGTGGGCGGTTCGGCGCCGTCGGGCCCCTTGCCCTCACGGAAGATGTAGCGCTCCCGCTCCGGTGATCCGGGCCCGGCGGCCAGCGCGGCCTGGAACCAGGCGTGCTGGTCCGAGGAGTGGTTCGGCACGATGTCGACCACCACCTTGATGTCGCGGGCGTGCAGGGTGCTGACCATCGTGTCGAAGTCCTCCAACGTGCCCAGGCGCGGATCGACGTCGCGGTAGTCGGCCACGTCGTAGCCGCCGTCGGCCAGTTCGGAGGGGTAGAAGGGCGAGAGCCACACGGCGTTGATGCTGAGCCTGTCGAGGTAGTCCACGCGGCTGGTGACGCCGGCGATGTCACCGAGGCCGTCGCCGTTGGCGTCGGCGAAACTACGCGGGTAGATCTGGTACACCACCGCCTGCCGCCACCACTCTGCGGTGTCGGCTTGGGGGGAGTGGGTCGCGGGCGCGGCCGAGGTCATGGTGCTCCTTGGGGGTGATGGTGATCGGTGAATCGGAGGATGGGGCCGTGCGCGGCCCGGGATGTGCGGACGCGGCGTCGCTCAGCCCTTGACGGCACCCTGGGTGACGCCCTCCATCACCCAGCGCTGCGCGAACAGGTAGGCGATGATCGCGGGCGCCATCGCCATCAGGTACGAAGCGAAGGCGACGTTGTAGTTGCTGCTGAACTGGGTCTGGAACAGGTTCTGCCGCACCGGCAGGGTCTGTAGTGCGGGATCGGAGATGATGAGCGAAGGCATCATGAAGTCGTTCCACGCGTAGAGGAAGGCGAAGATGCCCACCGTGGCGCTCATCGGTGCCAGCAGCGGGAAGACCAGCCGCCAGAACACCTGCCAGGTGGAGGCGCCGTCGATGCGCGCGCTCTCCTCCAGTTCCATCGGGATCGAGCGCAGGAAGGCGGTGAACAGCAGCACGCTGAAGCTGAGCTGGAACATGCTGGCCAGCAGCACCACGCCAATCGGATTGTCCAGCCCGAGCCGGCCGGTGAGCTGGATCTGCGGCAGCGCCACCACCGGGAAGGGGATGAACATCGCGCCCAGCAGGTAGAAGAACGACCACTTGAAGAGCCGCTTGTGCCAGTTCCGGATGATCGCGAAGGACGCCGCCGAGGCCACGAGGATCGTGATGATCACGGTTCCCGCAGTCACGAACACCGAGATGGCGAAGCCGACCGGGGCGTCCGTGAGCTGCCAGGCGTCGATGAAGCCCTGCACGCTGATCGGCGTCGGCACGGAGAAAGCGTTGCCGTCCACCGACTGCGACGAGGTCTTGAAGGCCATCATGATCGTCACGTACAGCGGGAGCAGCACGGTCACGGTGCACAGGAACAGGACGATCGTGGTGCCCCAGTTCACCCGCTCCGGCTTGTCTCGCGGCTTCTTGCGGCGGGTGGGCTTGTCGAGGTGGTCGCCCGGGGCCTTGCCGGACTTGCCGCCGGTGACGGTGGCGGTGCTGAGGCTGGGGGCCGTGTTGGTGGAGGACATCAGAACGAGCTCCTTCCGCGCGTCGCCAGCAACTGCAGGATGGCGATGATGACCACGACGATGAAGAACAGGGTCGCGGTGGCCATCTGGTAGCTGTAGTCGCCGGAGTTGAACCCGGAGATGATGGTCATCGCGATGCTTCGGGTGGAGGTACCCGGGCCGCCCTCGGTGAGGCCGACGATGATGTCGTAGGCGTTCAGGAAGTTCTTGAAGCCCAGGATCACGTTGATGACCACGTACCCCGAGACCAGCGGCAGCGTGATCCGGAACAGTTGCTGGCGCTTGCTGGCGCCGTCGATGTCACCGGCCTCGTAGACCTCGCTCGGGATGGAGAGCAGCCCGGCGATGTAGATGAGCAGCGCACCGGGGATCGCCTGCCAGGCGGTGACGATCACGATCGCCACCCAGGCAAGATCCGGGTTGGCCAGCAGCGAGGTCTCCAGCGGCCCGATGCCGAGCGCCCCGCCGACCGCGGGCAGGGAGTTCTGGAAGAGGAACTGGAAGACGTAGGCGATGATGATGCCGGACACGACCATCGGGATCACGAAGATCGCGCGCAGCCCGGTCTTGAACCGGATGCGGGCGGTCAGCCCCACCGCGAGCAGGAAGGCCAGCACGTTCACCACGATGACGGTGGCGAGTGAGAAGCCGAAGGTGAACAGGAAGCTGGAGAGGATCGCGGGATCGCTGAAGGCGGCGATGTAGTTGGTGAAGCCGCTGAACTGCCACTCACCGATGCCGATCGAGTCGGTGAAGCTGAAGAAGATCCCCACGATTGCCGGAACCGTGATCGCCAGCGAGAACAGGACGACGGCGGGGAAGAGGAACAGGTAGTACAGCGGTTCGACCTTCTGCCGCTTCTGCTGGGGGCGGTCCGGGGCGGTGGTCTCCGGCGCGGACGCCGGCTTCGATGCGGTGGTGGTCATCGCCGGTCCTCCTCGGTTTGGCGAGCGGGGGCCGGCTCGCGGAAGACGACGCGTGCCCAGTCCTCATCCATGACGGCCAGCTGGGTGGCGGGATCGGCGCCCAGGATGATGGCCTGGGCGTAGTTCTCATTCGGGATGGCCGCAGGGATGAGCACGCCGGGTCCCTGGTACACCTGGCCCTGCTCGTAGTACTCGATCATTCCCTCGACGCGGGGATCAGTGGGTTCGGCGCCGTCCTCCTGGGGCACGAAGCCGAGCTGCGACTCGTTGTAGGCGGTGATGATCTCGGGCTGGAAGAGGTACTCCAGGAAGTCGAGCGCCTCCTCGGGATGGTCCGCGCCCTCGGGGATCATGGCAGCGAGGTCCATGTTCACCCGCACGCGGAGATCCTCGGGGTCCTCGGTCATCGGCAGCGGGAAGCTGCCCACTTCCAGGTCCGGTGAGGTCAGGGCGATCTCGCCCAGGGCCCATGGGCCCTGCAGGTACATGGCGGCCGCGCCGTTGGCGAAGGCCACGTTGCCGGCGTCATAGGTGCGGCTGCCGGCGTCGGAGTTGGTGTAGTTCTGCGCGAGGTAGACCATCTTCTCCACCGGCTCCAGGAAGTCCTGCTGGAAGGAGACGGGCGAGTCCGGACCGACGTCGGTGCCCTGCTCGGCCAGGCGATCGAAGAACTCGAGCACGTCGAGGGAGCCGCCCACGGTGTAGTCGAACCATCCCTGGTTGATGGTCCACGGGTCGGCGAAGGTGCCGTAGAAGGGATCGACGCCCGCCTCCTGGAGCGTGTCCGCCACCTCGAGCAGTTCACTCCAGGTCTGCGGGACCTCGAGGTCGTGTTCGGCGAAGATCTCCTTGTTGTAGATGACCGAGGCCGCCATCACCGAGTACGGCAGCGCCGGGGTGCGGCCTTCGCACACGCCGTACTGGTCCATCAGCGGCTGCAGGTCATCGCGCATGAGCGAGGCGGCCTCGGTCTCGGAGAGGTCGATGAGTGCGCAGCGCTGCACGAAGCGGGCCACCTCGAAGTTGTAGTTCGCGAGCATGAGGTCGGGCGGGTTCCCGCGCACGAAGCTCGCGGAGACGACGTCGACGCCGGAGGTGTCCATGACCACCCGCACCTGATCCTGCGACTGGTTGTACTCCGCGACGACGTCGTTCATGAAGGAGATGGCCTCGCGCTTGCTGAAGGTGAAGCGGATCTCCTGCGGCCCGCCCGCGCCACTGCAGGCCGCCAGGGCCAGCAGGACGGCGGCGGTGAGCGCCGCGGTGATCCGGCGCGTCATGCGTCCTCGCATGGGCCGGTCCTTTCAGCTGAGGTCCGCCGGGCGCCCGCCGGTGTGGGTGGGGCTGCCGATGGCGGCCCGGCGCAGTCGCGCGGAGGCGGCAGGGTTGCGGACAGAACATCGGCCATGGTCACTCCCTTGTGATGGCTGATCGTGGTGGTGCCGTATTGATCGAGGCGTTACATCTAGTGCCCGAACTAAATGGACGGTAACAGTGGCAGTGCGGTGAGACAAGGGGAAGGTGAGGGAGAGGTGCGGCTGGCGCTTCGTTGAGCCAGCCTGAAACAACGGTAGCGCCCGGCAGCCAGCCCGCATCCGGAGGGCGTTTCTCCCCTCGGCAGGATGGCGGGGGCGGCGGTTCGCGGTGCGGACGGGTTCGCCGTCGTCCACGGGCGTGACCCACAATGGCGCGATGACCACTACCCCGCCTCTTGCCGCTGGAACACCGGCGCCCGGCCAGGCCGGAGCGCGCGTGCCAGGTGAGCACGCCCGGATCATGGTGTCCGGAGCCGACCGGTCCGGCATCGTCGCCGCCGTCTCACGGGTGCTGAACGAGCAGGGCGGCAACATCACGGCCCTGGATCAGCACTCCACCGACGCCGAGGGTGGCCGGTTCTTCCAGCGCGCCGAGTTCCACCTCCCTGAACTCAGCGAGCGCCGGGCCGCCCTGGAGGCAGCGCTGGAGCACACCTTGCGGCCCTTGAACATGACCTGGCGGTTGGCCGAAGCGGGCAGCCGAGCGCGTGTGGCGATCCTGGCCTCGCGCGCCGACCACTGCCTGATGGACCTGCTGTGGCGAGAGCAGCGCGGCGAGCTCGCCACCGAGACCACCATGGTGATCTCGAACCACACCGATCTCGCGGCACAGGTGGGGAACTTCGGGGTCCCCTTCCATCATGTGCCGGTCACCCGCGAGACCAAGGCTGAGGCCGAGGCAGCACAGCTCGAGCTCCTGCGCGGGCAGGTCGACCTGGTGGTGCTGGCCCGCTACATGCAGATCCTCTCCGGGAACTTCCTCCAGGCTGTGGGTGTGCCGGTGATCAACATCCACCACTCCTTCCTGCCAGCCTTCATGGGCGCCGGGCCCTACCAGCGGGCCAAGGAGCGTGGAGTGAAGCTGATCGGCGCCACCGCGCACTACGTCACCGAGGATCTCGATGAGGGCCCGATCATCGAGCAGGACGTCGAGCGCGTGACCCACGCCTACAGCGCCACCGATCTCGCCCGCACCGGCGCCGACATCGAGCGCCGCGTGCTCGCCCGCGCCGTCGCCTGGCACGCTGAGGACCGCGTGTTCGTCGACGGCAACCGCACCGTCGTCTTCGCCTGAGCCGTCCCCCGCCGCCCCCGCGAGGCCCGACGGCGCCGGGAAGCCCGCCGCCCCCGCGAGGCCCGACGGCGCCGAGCGCCCGGGGCTTACAGGTAGCGGGCTGGGTCGAAGGACTCCAGCGGGATGATCCGCACGCGCGGCAGCACGGAGTTGAAGGCCTTGAGGTCGTCTTCGAGGTCGTAGATCTTCAGCCCGCGCTCGGTGAGGGCAGCCACCTCGGCGTTGAGGAACTCGCGGAAGCAGATCACGCCCACGCGCCGCCCGGCGTCGAGCAGGCCTTCGAGTTCTTCGAGGTAGTCGCCGTCGTGCGAGGCCAGCAGAACATCGCCCTCGCTCTGGTGCAGGATCGCCTGCGCAGTGCGCTGGATACCGATGTCGACGACCTTCTGCTCGCTGGTGCCGGCCAGCGGAATGGGCTGGTAGTCCATGGCGAGCAGAGCCTGTACGAAGCTCATCGGCATGTGGCCCGAGGTGGCGTTGAGGAAGAACAGGCCCCGCGCCGAGTTGTCCCACACGCTGCCGGCGAACTCCCGTACCCGGTCCCAGCGCGGCCGCTCCTCGGGAGCCGGGCGCCGGGCCAGCACGCTCATCCCGAGCGTCGCGTCGATGTTCTCGCCATCGATGAGCAGGTAGGTCTGGGCCGTCCCTGTTCGGCTCGGGGCCGCCTCGGCAGCGGGGAGGGCGGTTCCGGGAGAAGTTTCGAGCGGTGCGACGTCGGACATGGCGTGAGCTTACTCGCCGCATCCCCAAGCTCGACCCGTATCGGAACGGTCCAGGGGGCGCGATCACCCACGGGGCCGCGATCGCCGACGGGGCTGCTCTGCGGTCACTCGGGTGGTGCCCTGGCGATCATCGGCCACGATGGTGTCATGACTTCACTCTGGCTCGGCAGTGGCGGCGACAACGGCGGCATCTGGAGCGCGCGACTCGACGGTGGTGTGATCTCCGGCCTGGAGCAGCGTGCTGAGCTCGAGGACGTCTCCTTCCTGGCGCGCCACCCCAGCGCCGCGGTCCTCTATGCGAACTCCGAGGTCGACGAGGGCGCTGTCAGTGCCTTCCGGATCAGCGATGGCGGCGCACTCAGCCCGCTTGGCGCACCCGTGGCCGTGGGTGCCGCGCCCTGCCATCTGGAGGTGTCCACCGACGGTCGTTGGCTGTACGTGGCGAACTACGTGGGCGGAGGCGCGGCCGCCGTGCTGCTCGGGCCCGATGGTGCCCCCGATGGCGACACCGTGCGGCTCGGATACGAGGGGGCGGGCCCGGACCCAGAACGCCAGGATGCCCCGCATGCGCACTCCACGCTGATCAGTCCGGACGGAGCGCATCTCCTGGTGGCGGATCTGGGCACGGACTCGCTGTGGTTGCACCGGCTGGACGGCGGACGGCCCGAAGCGGGAGCGACGCGCATCCCCATGCCCGCCGGCTTCGGCCCGCGCCACATGCTCGACTGCCAGGACGCCGTGGTGGTCACCGGTGAGCTCAGCGGTGAGGTCGCCTCGGTGAGCTGGCTGGGCGGCCCGACCACGATCTCTGCGGCGGCCACCTTGCCCGGTCGCACCGACGGCCCGGCCCACCAGCTCTCGCATGTGCTGGCCCTGGATGAGCAGCACTTGCTGGTGGGCGTGCGCGGCGCGGACTCCTTCTCGGTGCTGCGCGCGCAGGGCGAGTCCTTCGAGATCGTGCAGGAGGTGCACACCGTGGACCTGCCCCGGCACATGGCGGTCGCCGGCGACGTCGTGGTGACCGCCGGCCAGCGCGCCGGCCTGGTCGGCGTGCACCCGATCGAACCCGTCGACGGCGGTGCGCCGCGCGTGGGCGAGGGGCGCGTGGCGGCCGAGCTTGACGCCGTCGCCTACATCCTCCCGGCGTGAGGGTGCCCGACCGGGGTGGGCCAGGGTGCGCGCTCAGCAGCCTTCGTCGGTGTACCCGCAGAGCAGGTCCCACGCGGCGCCGAGTCGCTCCACGACGTCGACCCGTGTGGTGTCGACGATGCCCTCGCCTCCCTCGGCGGACACCAGGGTGACAACGCTGCCGCGCCGGGTCATCGCCAGGTAGGTTCCCATCACCGCCTCGACCTCCTCGCCACCCTCGATAGCGCCGTAGAAGTCGGTGATCAGACCATGCCCCTGCGCGCCGACATCTATCGGCTCCACGAGGTAGGCCGTGGACTCGGTCTCGGCGTCTTCACAGGCGTTCAGCGCAGCGATCAGCTCGTCGGCGGCGGCTGTGGCTGCGCCGGCGTCTGCAAAGACTGCCGTCTGGTGCACGCCGACCTGGGCCTCGAGTTCACCGCTGCCCTGCACCACGGTCCGCATGGACTCTGCTGCGGGGGCGGCCATCTCGCAGGCTTCAGGAAGTCGCCACGGCACCACCGCGTCGTCCTCGTCGCGGGGCTCGGCGCCGCCGAGTGCCTCGGCCGAGAGCATCACGTCGGGCGGGACGTCGGTGCGGGCCGCCTCACCAGCGCCATCCTCGGTGCCATCGCCATCGCCATCGCCATCGCCGCCCGCCCCCTCGTCCGGTGCGGCGCCATCGGCGTCCTCGCCGCCGTCATCCTGGTCGACATCGTCCGTGCCGTCGGTGGGGGACGGCGTGGTCGGCTCCGGCGTGGGGGGCGTCTCCTCACCGTCGTCCGGGCCGGCGCAGGCAGACAGGATCAGGAGCAGGCCGGCGGAGCCCGCGATGAGTCGTCGCATCATCACCCCACCCTGACACGGATGCCTCGCCCCGCGCGTTCGGGAGCCTGGCCCCACCAGGGCACCCCTCAGTCCGCGGCCGGCACCAGATCCTCGGCGTCGACGATCGTGTACGCGTAGCCCTGCTCGGCCAGGAAACGCTGGCGGTGCGCGGCAAAGTCCTGGTCCACGGTGTCACGGGTGACCACGGTGTAGAAGTTCGCGGTGCGCCCGTCCTGCTTGGGCCGCATGAGCCGCCCGAGCCGCTGAGCCTCCTCCTGGCGCGAGCCGAAGGACCCCGAGACCTGCACGGCCAGCGCCGCCTCGGGAAGGTCGATGGAGAAGTTCGCGACCTTGGAGACCACGAGCACCGAGATCTCCCCGGTCCGGAAAGCCGCGAAGAGCTGCTGGCGCTCGTTCACCGGAGTCTTGCCGGTGATCAGCGGCGCCCCCAGGCCTTCGGCGAGCTCTTCGAGCTGGTCGATGTACTGCCCGATCACCAGGGTCTGCTCGCCGGGATGCTTGGCCAGGATCTGCCGCACCACGCGGGTCTTGCCGGGCGCGCTCGCGGCCAGGCGATAGCGATCCTCCGGTTCGGCGGTGGCATAGACCAGCCGGTCGCTCTCCGGCTGGGTCAGGCGCACCTCGGTGCAGATCGCGGGCGCGATCCAGCCCTGGGCTTCGATGTCCTTCCACGGGGCGTCATAGCGCTTGGGGCCGATGAGCGAGAAGACCTCGTCCTCCCGGCCGTCCTCGCGCACGAGGGTGGCGGTCAGCCCGAGGCGACGTCGGGCCTGGA
Organism: Bogoriella caseilytica; assembly: GCF_003752405.1. Classification (NCBI taxonomy): domain Bacteria; kingdom Bacillati; phylum Actinomycetota; class Actinomycetes; order Allobogoriellales; family Allobogoriellaceae; genus Allobogoriella; species Allobogoriella caseilytica. Next base: position 1,894,562 of record NZ_RKHK01000001.1, read on the forward strand.
GATCCGCCGTCATCCGGAAGATCGGCGCCGGGAGCAGGTGCACCTCGTCGTAGAGCACCAGGCCCCAGTCGTTGCCGTCCAGTAGCTCGAGGTGGGTGTAGACGCCTTTCCGCTTGGTGGTGAGCACCTGGTACGTGGCGATCGTGACCGGCCGGACGTCCTTGCGGGAGCCGGAGTACTCACCGATCTCGTCCTCGGTCAGCGAGGTGCGGCGCAGCAGTTCCTCGCGCCACTGCCGGGCCGAGACGGTGTTGGTCACCAGGATCAGCGTGGTGGTCTTCGAGCGTGCCATCGCCCCGGCACCGACGAGGGTCTTGCCGGCGCCACAGGGCAGCACGACCACGCCGGAGCCGCCGTGCCAGAAGGTGTCCACGGCCTCCTCCTGGTAGGGACGCAACTGCCAGGGGCGGGGTGCGCCGTCCGCGGAGGGGTCCGAGGTGCCGGCGGTGTCCAGCTCGATGGGGTGGGCCTCGCCGTCGACGTAGCCGGCCAGGTCCTCGGCCGGCCAGCCGAGCTTAACCAGCGCCTGCTTGAGCCGGCCGCGCTCGGAGGGGTGGACGACGACGTCTTCGTCGTCCAGGCGCTCACCGAGCATGCCGGCGGTGCGCTTGGAGCGCAGCACCTCCTCGAGCACTGGCTTGTCGAGTGCGTGCAGCACCAGGCCGTGCGTGGGGTGCTTGACGAGCTGGAGCCGGCCGTAGCGGTCCATGGTCTCGGCCACGTCGACCAGCAGGGAGTGCGGTACCGGGTAGCGGGAGAAGCGCACGAGCGCGTCGACCACCTGCTCGGCGTCGTGACCGGCGGCGCGCGCATTCCACAGCCCCAGCGGGGTGAGGCGGTAGGTGTGCACGTGCTCGGGGGCGCGCTCGAGCTCGGCGAAGGGCGCGATGGAGCGACGCGCTTCCTGCGCCTGGGGGTGGTCGACCTCAAGAAGGAGGGACTTGTCGGACTGGACGATCAGGGGGCCGTCGGGCATCCGACCATTGTGGCGTCTCGTCGTCCAGAATGTGGGGCGAAGTCACGTACCCCACGGCCCTGCCACCCTGTCGACGTCCGCCGTTCACGGATGCAGGGCGCGGGAGGCCTGCTCGGGTGCTTCGGGCACCACGCGGAAATAGGCCCGTTCGCCGCGCTGCTCCCGGCTGGCCAGGCCCGCGTCGACGAGCAGCTTCATGTGGTGGGAGACCGTCGGCTGGGAGAGCCACACCGGCCCGGTGAGATCGCAGATGATGCGTGGAGGAGTGCCCGATGAGTGGATTGCCCGTTGTCGTGATCGACGCAGCCTCGGCCCGCCTGCTCGAAGCCACCGGGTGGTCCGCCCCGGAAGAGGGTCACCCCACCGGCGCGCAGTGGATCGAGCACTACCGCGCCCCGCTGGCCACTGCCTTGGGCGAGCGGGTGCGCTACGGATCCGAGGTAGTGGGGGGTCTCCCGCCGCGGCCGCGACCGTCTGGCGGACGCCGGCCGCGCTGAGCAGCCCTTCACCGTGCACGTGCGGTCCGCCGACGGCGAGTACCGGATGGACGCTCGCGCGGTGATCGATGCCTCCGGCACCTGGCAGAGCCCGAACTCTCCTGGCGCCGGTGGCCTGCCGGCCCTGGGGGAGAAGCAGGCCGGCGACGTGCTGTCCTACCGCATCCCGGACTTCCGCGACCGCCAGGGTTTTGAGGGTCAGCACACCGTGGTGATCGGCTCCGGGCACTCGGCTGTCACCGCTCTGCTGGCTCTGGCCCGGATGGCCCGGCGCGACCTGAGCACCACGGTCACCTGGGTGCCGCGCCGCGTGGAGCTGGCCCTGCCCGACACCGGGGTGTGCGGCGGCTCGGTCATCTTCGACGAACCGGAGCCGGTTGCCGTGGGGCGCGCACCAGAGTCCATCCCAGGAAGATTGCGCTGACCGCCATCAGTGCGGCAGCGACCCATGCGAAGGTCGCGACACCCGCGGCGAAGGCATCCTGAGCAGCGCGCAGCAGGTCGTCCGCGCCCTCGGAGGGGACGGTGTGGATGCCGTTGAGGGCCGACTCGCGCTCGGAGTCCGGGACGCCGTCGGGCATGGTTCGAGCGAGCTGGGTGCGATAGACCAGGAGCCCGATCGCTCCGCCGATCGCGATGCCGGCCGCGGTCCCGAGTTCTCCGCTGACCTCTTGTGCCGCGGCCGCAGATCCGGCGCGCTCTGCGGGCGCGCTGGAGATGATCATGTCGCTGAGCAGGGCGAAGGCCATGCCTTGGCCCACGGCGGCCACGGCGAACAAGCCCATGATCGAAGGGATGGAACTGCTCGCGCTCGTCGCCACCGCAGTCAACCCCAGGCCCAGCGCGCCGATCGCCGTGCCGCCGGTGGCGATGATTGCCGGTCGGATCCGGCCGGCCAGCGCCGGTGCGGCCAGGAATCCTGCGATATTCGCCGCCACGTAGGGCAGCGTCCAGTAGGCGGCGTGCAGCGCGGACAAGCCGGCCACACCTTGCAGGAACTGCGTCAGCAGGTAGTAGGTGCCCACCAGTCCGATGCCCACCAGCAGCACGCTGGTCAGTGGCGCGGCGATGCGGCGGTCCCGCAGCAGGGAGAGATCGAAGAGTGGATCCCGCAGCCGTCCTTGCCGGCGCACGAACCAGGCGAGCAGCCCGGCCCCTGCAGCCATGATCGCGAGGTGCAACCATGCCGTGCCCGCGCCCGAATCGGTGTCGGCCGCAATCTCCTGCAGGCCGTACACCACGGCAAGCATGCCGGCGACGGAGAGCAGCACGCTCGCGACGTCTAGCCGTGCGCTTTCGAGGTCACTGCGCTCGGGAAGCAGCCATGGTCCCACGGCCACGAGCAGCACCATGAACGGGACATTGACCAAGAAGACGGAGCCCCACCAGAAGAACTCCAGAAGGACGCCGCCCAGCAGCGGCCCGGCCGCTCCGCCAACCGAGAAGGCGCTCATCATGATCGCGATCGCCAGGCGGCGCTGCTTCTCGTCGGTGAACATCACCCGCAGCAGCGAGAAGAGCGAGGGCATCAAGGTGGCGCCGGCGATACCCAGGAGCGCACGGATGACGACGAGCATCGTCGCGCTGGTGGAGAAGGCCGCCAGGACCGCCAGGACCCCGAAGGCCGCCGCCCCGACGAGCAGCAGTTTCCTGGGGCCGATCCGGTCACCGAGCCGGCCCATAGAGATCAGTAGACCGGCGATCAGGAAGCCGTAAACGTGCACGATCCACAAGGCTTGGGTGGGGCCAGGGCTGAGATCGGTGCTGATGGCCGGCATGGCGAAGAACAGCACCGTCAAGTCGGTGGACAGCATCACCATCGGCAGGGTCAGCAGCGCGAGGCCAGCCCAGGTGCGCCGGGAGGCGCGCAGGACAGTGGTTTCACTCATTGGTCGGCACTCTCTTTCGCGCTGCGCAGGGCGTGAGCCCACCATGCGAGCTGGTCGAGGAAGGACGTCGCTGCCGCGTTCATGGGCTCGGCCTGATGGGGGCGTCCCGCGTCGTCGAAGACGGTCCAGAAGTTGGGGATGGTCAGGGCGTCGCGGATGGTCATGGTGTCGAGTTCGGTGAAGACGGTGCGCAGTTGAGCGACCGCCTCGATGCCGCCAGTGCGCCCGCCGTAGGAGACGAAGCCGACCGGGGTGGCATGCCATTCGCCGTAGAACCAGTCGATTGCGTTCTTCAGCGAGGCGGGATAGCCGCGGTTGTATACCGGCGTCACGATGATGACGGCGTCTGCGGCGCCGATCTGGGTGCCGAGCGCGCGCACCGCCTCCGGCGCGACAGCCTCCGGATTGTCGCCCGGCAGGATCACTGGTAGCTCGAGTGCGGCCAGATCGACGACCTCGACGTCGAGGTCAGTGCGCGCGGTCGCTCGTTCCGATATCCACGCTGCAGGAATGGTGCCGAAGCGGTCCTTCCTGGTGCTGCCGATGACGACGAGTGTGCGCAATGGCCGCGTGGTGACCGGCGCCTCGTCGAGATCCGGTGTGGTCGCGGTTGGCATGGAGTCCCCCTCAAGAGAGTTGCGTTACGTGACGTAATGGAACGGTACGATAGGCTGGGCGTCATGTCCACCCCGCGCTCTGCGCCAGTCGGCCGCCCCCGGGATCGCTCGATCGACGACGCCGTGCTCACGGCCACGCTCGAGATCCTCAACGAACAGGGTTACGCGGCCATGACCTTCGAGGGAGTGGCCCGCCGGGCCGGCACGTCCCGCCCGGCGATCTACCGGCGATGGCCTGGGCGTCCGGCGCTGGCCCTGGCGGCCATCGCTTCGCGGCTATCCGTGCCCGCGCCGCCGGACACGGGATGCACGCTGTGTGATTTCGGGGAGGCCTTCAACGTCTTCCTGGCGGCGTATCGCACTATCCGCCCTGACGTGCTCAGCGCGTTGTACGTGGACTGCGCCGGCGACGAGGAGTTGCGGTGCAGCTACCTCGACACGGTCGTCGAGCCCGCTCGCCGCGCGGTGGCCGAGACCGTCGACCGGGCGATCAATCGAGGTGATCTGCTTCGCGACACCGATCGTGAGCTACTCCTGGACCTCTTCGGGGCGCTGATCCACTACCGCGCGCAGTTCGGTCGCGAACATCTCAGCGACGAGGAAGCCTATGCGGCGATCGAGACCCTGCTGCGGGGAGTGGCCGCCGACTTCACGGGACTGGTCGCGCACAGTGAAGCGCTGGACGCAGCGCGCTTCGCTCATCTGACGGGCCGTTCGAGCTAAGCCCGGGAGTGGCGGATCTGCCTACTCCTCAGCAATGACCTCAGAGATGCGGTGAACCGCCACCACGAGCTCCACCTCGCGCTCGACGTCGGCCACGCGCACTCGCCCGCCCTCCACGCTCAACGGCCGTACGCGGCGTCGCTCCGAGCGGCCCAGCGAACCGGCCATCACCAACTCCACGACATCTCCACTCGCGGCGGCTGCGCGCAGCACTTCGAGCGCGTGCACGGGGTCAGTCACCAGAGGACCGGTCTCGGTGCGCCGGGCGATATCGCGGTGGCGCTGTTCCTCCCCTGCGCGAGCACGAGCCGCAATCGCGGTGAGTTCCTGGGTGTTGAGCCGGCGCGAATAGGTTCCCGAGGAAGCGCCCGGGCGTGCGGCTGGCGGCAGGACCCGGCGGCGCTGGGTGACGGCCATGACCTCACCGTCGTTGCCTTCCGCCACGGGGGCCAGCCCTGCGGCGCGCAGTGCGGTGAGCACCTGGGTGGGCTCTGCCGGGGAGAGCACCACCTGCTCGCCCATGCGGCGCAGCTTCAGCGACCGCAGCGCTGGGTCGGCCAGGAGCTGGTCGGCGGTCGAGGCGTCGGCGGCGAGCAGGTAGCTGCGTGCCGTGCCGACGCGTACCTGGCCGTGGCGGCGGGCGGTGTCATGCACGAGGTACTCCAGCGCCTGCGGTATCGGCGTGCGCGAGTACTGCTTCAGGGTGGACACCAGCCCGTCGGCGTCCATGCCGGCATCCAGCCCGGCGCGGATCGAGGCCGGGGTGAATCGCACGGTGAGCGCGGAGCCGCGCGACTCCACCTCGCTGCAGCGCTCCAGGATCGCCCCCAGCTCCGGGCTGGGCCAGCCGGGGACGATGCCGGTGAGGTCGGACTGGATGAGTAGCTCGTCGACCGGTTCGGGCAGGGCCGACTGCAGGGCCGCGATGAGTTCGCGCTCGCGGGCGGCGGGCTCCTCGTGCTCGGAGCGCAGTGCCCGGCCTAGGGGAGTGAGCGCACCGGAGCCGGTGATGCCGAGCCGTGCGGCCTCCTCGAGCACGGCGCGCACGTGAGGCTCGGCGGGCGTGGCGCGGGGTCGTTCCCACGCGAGCAGTGCGTGCACGGTCTCGGCATCGGGTGCCGCGCCCTCGGGCAGGGCGCCGAGAAGGTCCATCACCCGGCGTCGCAGCGTCACCGCCCAGGCTCGTTCCAGTTCGGGCTGCAGTGCGGCGCGCATGGCGCCGTCCTCGCGGGTGCCGGCCAGCCATGCCACCCGAGGGGAGTCGGGCCAACTGGAAGCGAGCGCGGCCCAGCGTTCCGGGAGGGGGTCATCCAACCAGCCCCGCGATGGGCGAGCCGGCACCCAGGCAACCGGCTCGTCATCCTGGCCGAGCAGCCCGGCGGTGGCGGCCAGTTCCACGATGAACGCGCAATGCGGCTCACTCACTCCCAGGGCTGCGGCGGTGCGGCGGACCTCGCGGACGCCCACGCCACCGGTGCGCAGGATGGACGCGCCTTCCTCCTCCCAGAACTCAAGCAGCGCTGCCACCAGGCGCACGGTGTCGGCCGCGGCCCGCACGCCTTCGTCCGTGGCCTGCTCCGTGGTGATGGAGCGGTAGGCGGTGGCCGGCGGTTCCCCGGTGAGCACCTCGGGCGGTGAGGCCGGGGTCTGGGTGGCCTCGACCAACCCGGCGACCGGGCGCCCGTCCACCGCCAGGGCGAGGTCGGTGAGTCTCTTGGCGAGGTCACCGGCGCCGGGGGCGCTGGTGGAGGCATCACGCGCGCCGGCGTTCCCGGCGGGGGCGCCGTTCAGGGAGACGCCTTCGGTGAGCGCTCGAGCGGCAGCGAGTTCAGCGGCGTTCATCTCCCGCAAGGCCCGCTCCACGCTGGGGCGAGAGGCCGCACGTGCCGCCAGCGCCGTCATGGACGACGGCGCCGGGTTGGCCAGGTCGGGGCGCGCGGCCATCAGCGCTGCCAAGGAGTCGTTCCCGCGTTCGGTGAGCGCGGCGGCGAGCTGCTGGGTGGTGGCGGGCTCGATGCTCATCCCTCCCACACTACGACTGCGAGCCGACGGGCACGCGCCCAGCCGGTCGTCCCGTGCGCCGTTGGTCTGCGCCGTTGGTCTGCGCCATGGGCGTGCAGGTGCCGGTGGGCGCGAGCGTCGATCCGGGCATTGTGCTCGCCCTGGCCGGGTCGGCACGGATACACTGTGCGGAAGTAGTGGCGCCGGCTTGTTCAGCCGGCGCTTCGTTCGTTCGAAGAGAGGGCAGTCCCCGTGCCTACCGGCAAGGTCAAGTGGTACGACCAGGAGAAGGGCTTCGGCTTCATCACCGTCGATGACGGCAGTGAGGTCTTCCTGCACGCCTCCGCGGTGCCCGAGGGCACCGCTCTCAAGGGCGGTACCAAGGTGGACTTCGGTATCGCCGATGGCCGCCGCGGACCGTCGGCCCTCTCGGTGCGCGTGCTCGAAGCTCCCCCCTCGGTGGCAGCCGCCAAGCGCCGTAAGCCGGAAGACATGGTGCCGATCCTTGAGGACCTCATCAAGGCTCTCGATCGCGCCTCCACCTCCTTGCACCGTGGCCGGTACCCGGAGAACGGTCAGCAGCTCGCCCAGGTGATGCGGCACGTGGCGGATCAGTTCGACCTCTGAGCTGCCGCTTCCGCCAGCGAAGGCCCTCCCGAAGTGCGTTCCCTTATGAGATTCTGAGCGCATGACCACACCCCGCCGGGATGAGGGCGGTCTCGCCACACTCTTCGAGACCGCTGAGCCGGCCACCGCACCACCGCCCCCGCCGAGTCGTGTGGCGCGGCGCGCCGGCACATCGCGGCCGAAACTCGGGCCGTTCGCACGCGTGGTCGGTGTGCTGGGCGAGTTGCTGATCACGGCTGGCATCATCCTGGGCCTCTTCGTGGTGTGGCAGGTCTATTGGACCGACGTCGAAGCCGGCGTGACCCAGCGCGCCGCGCTGGAGGAGCTGCGCGACCGTGGCCAGGGACTGCCCGAGGAGGCCACCGCGCCGGGCGAGGGTGATCCGCCGATCATCGACGCACCGGCTCCCGGTGAGGTCTTCGCTTCGCTGCATGTGCCCCGATGGGGAGGCGAGAACGCGATTCCGGTGGCCGAGGGGGTCGGCATGGATCTGCTCAACATCGGCTATGCGGGCCACTACGAGGAGACGCAGCTCCCGGGCGAGGTGGGCAACTTCGCCCTGGCGGCGCACCGGCAGTCCTATGGCGCGGCCTTCCGGCACGTGGACTCCCTGGAGACCGGCGACCGCATGGTGGTGTGGACCGAGAAGGCCTGGCTGGTCTACGAGGTCACCGACGCCTACATCGTCTTGCCGCACGAGGTGGATGTGCTGGCTCCCGTCCCGCGCGAACCCGGCGTGGAGGCCACCGAACGGACCATCACCTTGACCACTTGCCATCCGCTCTTCCAGACTGCCGAGCGCTACATCGTCCATGGCGAAATGACCGAGTGGTACCCCCCCAGCCAGACCATGCCCGAGCACCTGAGAGAGGTGAGCTGATGTACGGCGCGCTGTGGCGGGTCCTTCCCGGACCGTGGCCCATCAAGGCACTCTTGGCCCTCCTCCTCGCGCTGGCTGCGGTCTACGCACTCTTCATCTGGGTCTTCCCATGGGCCGTCGCTGAGTTCGACCTGCTCGACATGACCGTGGGCGAGCAAGGCGCCGATGGCTAGCGGGAGCATCCCGCCGATCGGCGCCTCCCCGGAGGAACTGCTCCGCTTCGACGCCGAGCTGATCGCCTTCGACCTCGACGACACCCTCGCTGCCTCCAAGGCCGCGATCACGCCCCGGATGGCAGCGGCGCTGCGCGGCCTGCTTGCCCTGGTGCCGGTCTGCGTGATCTCCGGAGGGCATGTCACCCAGTTCCAGAGTCAGCTCCTCGGCAACCTCGACGCCTCGCCGGAGCAGCTCTCCCGGCTGCACCTGATGCCCACCTGCGGCACTCGGTACCTGCGCTTCGCCGGTGGTGCCTGGGACGAGGTCTACGCCTACGACCTCTCCGCAGAGCAGTGCGAGCGCGCCATGACCGCCCTGGAAGAGGAGGCCCGGGCGCTAGGACTGTGGGAGACGCAGACGTGGGGAGACGTGCTGGACAACCGCGGCTCGCAGATCACCTTCTCGGCGCTCGGGCAGCAGGCCCCACTGCCGGAGAAGAAGGCCTGGGACCCCACCGGCGAGAAGAAGAACGCCCTGCGCGACGCCGTCGCGGCCCGGATCCCGGATCTTGAGGTGCGATCAGGGGGGTCGACGTCGGTGGATGTCACTCTCGCCGGCGTCGACAAGGCCTACGGCATGCAGCGCCTCGCCGAGCACACCGGTATCGCGCTCGCGGACATGATCTTCGTGGGCGATCGCCTCGACCCTGGAGGCAACGACTACCCGGTGGTCGGCTTGGGAGTGCCCACCGTGGCGGTGGACTCCTGGGAGGAGACGGCTGGCTTCGTGGAGGGCTGGGTGGCGGCGCGCTCGCCGGAGGAATCCTCGATCACCATCACGTAGGGGCGGTGCAGCGAGTAACGAATGTGCATGTGGTGGCGCCGCTTGACCCACAGGCCCGCGGCCAATGCCACCACCAGCGAGGCCACACCGCCCACGGCCACGGCCCAGCGCGGGCCGAAGGCTTCGGCAATCCAGCCCACGAGCGGTGCGCCGATGGGCGTCGTACCCATGACCACCATCATGTACAGCGACATGACCCGCCCGCGCATGGTCGGCTCGGTGGAGAGCTGCACCGCGGCATTGGCCGAGGTGAGCATGGTCAGCGACAGGAAGCCGACGGGCGCGCACAGCGCCACGTAGATCCAGTAGGTGGGCGCCACCGACTGCAGGATCATCACCAGGCCGAACACCGCGGCTGCGGCCACCACCACCCGTAGGCGTGGTTGCCGACGGCGCGCGGCCATGAGTGCTCCGGAGAGAGAGCCGATGGCCAGCACCGAGCCGAGAATGCCGTACTCCCCGGCGCCCAGCCCGAAGGTCTCCGAGGCCATCACCGCCGAGGTGAGCTGGAAGTTCAGGCCGAAGGCGCCGATCACGCCCACCACCAGCAAGATGGTGAGGATGTCGCTGCGGCCGCGCACGTAGGCGATCCCGGCGCGCACCTGCCCCTTGCCGCGCTTGGCGTGGGGGAGGGGCTGCAGTTCGCCCTTGCGCATGAAGGCCAGCGCCAGGATCGTGCCGGCGAAGGTGATGGCGTTGATGAGGAACACCCATCCCTCTCCCACGGCCGCGATCATGAAGCCGGCAGTGGCCGGGCCGAGCAGGCGCGCGATGTTGAAGGAGGTGGAGTTCAGGCCGACGGCGTTGGGCAGGTGCTCGCGCGGGACCATCTCGGCCACGAAGGTCTGGCGGGCCGGGGCGTCCAGGGCGGAGAAGACGCCGAGCCCCAGCGCGAAGCAGTACACGTGCCACAGTTCGGCGTGGCCGGAGAGCACCAGCAGGCCGAGTGCGAGCGCGAGCAGCCCCATGCCGCCCTGAGTGGTCATCAGCAGCGCGCGGCGCGGCAGCCGGTCGGCGAGCAGGCCGGCGTAGGGCGAGAGCAGCAGAATGGGCAGGAACTGCAGCCCGGTGGTCACGCCCACGGCGGTGGCCGAGCCGGCGGTGAGCACGGTGAGCACCAGCCAGTCCTGGGCGATGCGCTGCATCCAGGTGCCGATGTTGGCCACGAGGGCGCCGCCGAACCACAGCCGGTAGTTGAAGAAGCGCAGGGAGTAGAAGGTGCGGCTCACTGCTCGATCACCTTGCGCATGATCTCCGCGGCCTCGGTCAGGGTCTGGCGCTCGGCCGGTGTTAGCCGGGCGAGACGTTTATCCAGCCAGGCGGTGCGGCGGCGCTTGATGTCCTTGACCGTGGCGGCACCGGCCTCGGTGATCTGCACGACCACGTGGCGCTTGTCGGCCTCATCCACACGGCGGGTGACCAGATCACGCTCTTCGAGGGAACCCACGGTGCGGGTCATCGAGGGGCGCGAGACGTGGTCACGCTCAGCCAGGGTGCCGGCAGTCATCGGGCCGAGGTGAAAGAGCGCGGACAGCACGGAGTACTGGGACTCGCTGATCTCGCCGGTGGCCTCGTTGCGCAGCTTGCGTGAGAGGCGCAGCACCGACATGCGCATGTTGGTGGCGAGGTCCGCCTTGCGTTCGCGCGGCACGGCCTGGGTCACGGGCGGGCTGCTGCGACTGGTGTCGGGGGAGGTGGTCTGCTCATTCATGGATACCGTTAGCTTACATCATTAGCCCCGCTAATGAGTGTTGCTCAGCGTTGGGCAGGGCTTGGGGTGAGGTTGGCGTGGTGCGGGGCGTTCTTTACCCTGCCGACCCATCGCCCCCGGCGCTGGCGTGATGTGGACGGTCGGTTCCGGTGCGGGTCTGGGGTGCCCCTCGATGTCATGCAGCGGTGGCGCGCCCTAGACGGCGGTCTTAAGAGGTGGTTCGATCGCACAGTTTGCGCGACTCAAGTAGGAGTGTTACCGAAATGTCACATTCGATCGGTGTCCATCCGTCGCGACGTTTGGCATAGTTTCTCTCGGTCTCCACCACTCGACGGCCGTCTAGAAGTGTGCCCGACTCTCGCGAGGGAACCCAGTCCTAAAAGGTGGAACGTGCTGTGCCTTGGTGATGAGGGGTTTGTGGATGAGCAGGTGGGGGCTCCGTGGGAGTGCGCGCGGACGTAGCGGTGGTCGGCGGGGGAGGATGATCCGAGCCCTGGCGGCGGTCACGGCTACGGCAGCCCTGGTCGTCTCCTGGATGACCTCAGCGGCCACGGCCGCCCCGAACTCTGCTACCTCACGCCTGCCCAGCACAGGTTCGAGTGTGCTGATCCTGCTTGTCTCGACTCTCGTCCTCGTGGCGATCGGGGCCTGGCTGACTTGGCGAGCACAACGTCGTCGCGACTAGGGCGACGCCGCGACTGAGCGGCGCTGGCTGTGCTCGCGGGGCGCGTACCCGGAGCCCCGGCATCCGCCCACGCGGCAGGCCGGGCACCGGTGCCGCTACGGCGCAGGGGGGCCGAGATACACCTGTGAGCACAGCAGCACAGGGCCATGGTCGCTGTCCGCTGGGCCGAAAGCCTCGTCCGTCACGCAGCCGACGCCGATCCGGGTGAACTCCGGGTTCAGCAGGTTGGCGCGGTGACTGGCTGAGGCCAGCCAGGCCTGGACGATGCTGTGCGCGGTGTAGGCGTCGCCGGAGAGGTTCTCGCCCGAGGCGGCCCCGCCCACGGCCACCTCGCAGTCCTGGTTGACCTCGGTCATGGGGGCGTGGGTGAGGCGCTCGGCGCCGCGCTGCGCCTCGGCCCGCTCCAAGGCGTATCGCGTGGCGCAGGCATCCAGCTCGAGGGGCTCCAAGCCTTCGTTCTCGCGCGCCTCATTGGTCAGATCGGTCAGTTCAGCTGCGAAGTCGCCCGAGTCAGTGGCGGCGACATCGATCGGCTCCAACGGAGGGGCGGTGGCCTCATCCGCCGTCGGGGCGGTGGTCACTTCCTCCAGCGACTCCTCCCCATAGCAACCAACGAGCGCGAGGTCAGTCAGTGCAAGCGCACTGAGCACAACGACCGCGCGGGAGCGTGCCACCAGCTGGTTCCTCACATCCGTAGCGCCGCGCGTGCGATCGTGCGCACGGCGGGGAGAATCTGACCGAAGGACTTCTCATAAACTTGCTCTGCGCGCTGATAGGGATCGACCACATCGTCCAGCTCCGGTTGAACCGGGGCACGATGGCGGGCCGCGCGGGGAACCAGTGCGCCCAGGCGGCGCGCAGCGCCCGCGTCCGGGCCGGCGGCCTCATCCAGCTCCGCGCTGCTCACGCGCGTGGTGAGCCGCGCGAACTCGCGCAGCGTGAAGGTGCGCTTGACGGCAGCGGGCACCATCCCGACCACGAAAGAGCGGTGCTCCCGGGTCATCGCGAGCACCACGTCCGCTCCGTCGATCTGGTCCTCGGTGAGCAAGCGCGCCGAGAATCCGCCGGTGGGCGCGCCGACATCATCGAGCAATGCGGCCATGGGAGGGCTGATAGGCGAGCCGACCATGGCATGGGTGCCAGCAGATGCCACGGTGATCTGCTCCATGGTGAAGGCGGCGGCAAAGAGGCGTTCGGCCGCGGGGGAGCGGCAGATGTTGCCGGTGCACACGGTGAGCAGCGTGAACCGGTCACCTGATCGGAAGGACATGCTCAGCGCTCCTCGGATTCTCCCCTGCGGGCACCACCGTATCGGTGCGCGCGACCTGTGGCCCGGTCCAGCCGTACACTCGCCGCCATGACACGCCACGCACGGCGACACGGGGGGAACGGTAACCCCGAGCCCTCGGCCCCGCACACTGCGGCGGGCGCTGGCTCCGGGAACCGCGTGCGAGTGCGTCGGCGTGTGCGGGTACGACGTCGGCGGGGCCCGCGCATCGCCGCCATGCTCGGCCTCGCTGCGGGTCTCCTGGTCGTGGTCGTCATCGCGATCGGTGCACTGCTGGCTCTGGATGCCCGCACGGCGTACCGGGAGCTCGGGGCCGCCGAGCGCGAGGTCAGCGAACTGCAGCGCGAGGCGCTCGAACACGACCGCGAGGATGTCGATCGTCTCGCCGCCAGCATCCAACAGCGCACCAGCACCGCCCGCGACTCCCTCAACGGGCCCCACTGGCGCCTGGCCGCCTACCTCCCGTGGGCGGGAGAGAACGTGCGTGCCGTGCAGAACCTGACCGCCACGGTCGATGATCTCGCCCACCGTGCACTGGGCGATCTGGTCGACGCCGTGTGGGCAGTGGACCCCGCCAACCTCGCCCCGCAAGACGGGCGCATCGACGTCGCGCCCATCGCTGAAGTCGCACCGCAGGTGGTCGCTGCGGATGCCGAGCTCCAAAGAGCCGCCGTGAACCTCGCCGCCATGGAGCGCGAAGGGTTGGTGGATCAGGTGGCGACTGCGACCAACCGCTTGCAGGCGCAGGTCGAGGAGATCGCCGAGCTCACCACCACCGCTGCCCGGGCCGTGCAGCTCATCCCACCGATGATGGGAGTGGAGGGCCCGCGCCACTATCTGGTGCTGGTGCAGAACAACGCGGAGCCGCGCGCCACTGGTGGCATCGCCGGTCAGGTGATCCTGCTGCGTGCCGACGACGGCGATCTCGACCTGGTGAGTATCCACCCCACGAGTCAGTTCGCGTACCTCGACCCCCCGGTCGGAGAGCTCACCGATGAGGAGATCGGCATCTACAGCGACCGCCTGGGCCGCTATATCCAGAACGTCAACCGCACGCCTGACTTCCCGCGCGCTGCCGAGCTTGCGGTCGCGATGTGGGAGGCGGAGGAGAACGTGGAGCGTCGCGCAGTAGCCGCCGCCGACGCAGGCGAAGAGTCCGCCGAAGTGGACATCGACGGCGTGCTCGGCATTGACCCGGTGGCGCTCCAAGCACTTCTCGGCCCGGCCGGCTCGGTCACGCTGCCCACCGGGCAGACCCTCGACGAGGAGAACACTGCCCAGATCCTGCTCAACCAGGTGTACCTCGAGATCGGCGATCCGGATCTGCAGAACGAATTCTTCGCCCTGGCGGCCGATGCCATCGTGGAAGCCGTGCTGGACGGTGACATGGACCCGGCTCCGGCGGTGGACGTGCTCGATCGCATGGCAGGCCAGGGCCGGCTCATGATCTGGTCGCAGCACGCCGGTGAGCAGGAGCTGCTCGCTGGCACCATCCTCTCCGGGGAGCTGCGCGGTGAGAACGGCGAGCACCCAGTGATCGGGGTCTACGTCAACGAACTGACGGCCGCGAAGATCAGTTACTACCAGCACCTCGATGTGGAGGTGGACGCACTCGAATGCCGCGCGGACGGTTCGCGGGTGCTGGGTGTGGAGGTCTCCGTGCGTTCGGACGTTCCAGAGAACTACGCCGAACTGGACTCTTACCTGGTGGGCCGGGGAAACCTGGTGCCAGTCGGTCACATACGCAGCCAGATCGTGGTCTATGCGCCGAGCGGTGCGCTGCTGACCGAGGTGGAGACCGAGGCGCTACCGGGGGTTGGCTACAACCTCCATGGCGACCTGTGGCTGGCCGCCGCACCTCTGACGCTCGCTCCGGGCGAAGAGACCTCGATCAGTTACCGCATCGAGGTGCCCGCGAGCCTGCCGGGAGAGCCGCAGGTACGGGTGACCCCAGGGCCGCGCGACACCGAGCGCGCGGTCGTGCATTCCACCTGTGAATGACCGCCCCGGCATCGGGAAAACTGGTGGTGGTGCACTTTCTCATCTCGACCTTCCACCCCGTATGGGCCGCTGTTAGCGTCGTCAATGTCAGAGATTGACACCCACCAGTGACATTAGGGGATTCCACTATGAAGCGACGCGCACTCGCCGCCGCCGCCGCGGCAGCAGCACTCGCCCTGGCGCCGTCCGCTGCCATGGCGGACTACGCCGGCGCCGGCACCATCCTCATCCCGACGGACATCGTCGCCGGTGAGCCCGTTCTGATCATCGTGGACACCCCCGATGAGCTGGATGGCACCACCGTCACCCTGACCGTCGAGGACGAGTTCGACGAAGACGGCCTCGTCTCGATCGAAGGTGCCAATGTGGCCGGTGTCTCCACTGGCACCACCACAGCCGCGAACAGCATGGCTCAGTTCTGGGTGACCTTCCCTGCGGACGGCACCTACCTGCTCACCGCCACCGACGAGAACGGCAACGTCCTCGCCACATCGGTGGTCACCATCGGCGAGGCAGCCGTTCCGCCTCCGGGGGAGACCCCTCCGGGGGAGACTCCTCCGCCTGGGACCACGCCGCCGGGTATCCCGGCGCAAGGCTCTGAGGTGCTTCCGATAGTGCTCGGCGCCGGTGTGCTCCTCGTGGCCGGCGCCGGCGTGATGGTCTATGCCCGCAACCGCCAGTCCACAACCGCCTGATCCCTACGTGCAGTATCGCGGACGGCGGCGCTCCCGTACTGTCGGGAGCGTCGCCGTTTCTCGTATGCGGGTTGTGGATTATGGGGAGAATACGTGGAGCTACGTGAGTATCTGGCAATCCTGCGTAAGCGGTGGATCGCGATTGCCCTCTGTGTCGTGCTCGGGCTGCTGACAGCCGCGACCGTCTCACTGCTCCTCCCGCCGCAGTACGAGGCCAGCGCACGCGTCTATGTGGCTGCCGTCGGCGGAGAGAACGTCGGCGAGCTGACCCAGGGCTCCAGCTTCGCTGAGCGACAGCTCGCCTCCTATGCAGAGATCGCCACGGCTCCGCTCGTGCTGGAACCAGTCGCCGAACGCCTCGGCACCAGCGTGGCCGCCTCACACATCAACGTCACCACGGCCGACGGCACCACCATTCTCGAGGTCCGCGCCACCGGCAGCGACGCCCAGGCCTCGGCAGCGCTTGCGAATGCGGTGGCCGACCAGCTCGTTGTCGTGGTGGAGGAACTGAGCCCCAACCCGGCGGGGCAAGACCTCGTCGCTGCTCGGGTGGTCGAACTCGCGGCGTCTCCGCGCTCGCCGGTCTTCCCCAACATTCCGCTCAATCTCGCGATGGGCTTCATCGTGGGGATCGCCGTCGGGGTGGCCGTCGCCGTACTGCGCACGGTTCTCGACACACGCGTCCGCACGGAGCGCGACGTGGCGGAGTGGTCGAGCGCTCCGGTCTTGGGCACCTTCCGATACGACGACAAGGATCCTGATAGCCCGCTCTACATGGTGCGGGAACCCACCAGTGAACGATCCGAGGCCATGCGCCGTCTCCGGACGAACTTGCAGTTCGTGGACCTGGGCGAGTCGAAGTCGATCGTGGTGACCTCCTCGGTCCCGGGTGAGGGAAAGTCGACGACCTCGGTGAACCTGGCGATCGCGCTGGCCAATGCTGGCGAGCGGGTGATTCTGGTCGATTGCGACCTTCGCCGGCCAGATGTCGCCAACTACACCGGGCTGGAGGGGTGGGCCGGGCTCACCACAGCGTTGATCGGGAAGGCCGAACTCGATGAGGTGATCCAACCATGGCTCAATGGCCAGCTGGATGTCCTCACCTCGGGGCAGCTCCCTCCGAACCCCAGCGAACTCCTGGGATCCACGGCGATGCGGAAGGTGCTCGAGGAGCTCGCCGACAGTTACGACGTGGTGGTGATCGACAGCCCTCCGCTCCTGCCCGTTGCGGATGCGGCTCTCCTGGCGAAGTTTGCCAGTGGTGCACTAGTGGTGGTCGGAGCTGACCGGATCCACAAGGGGCAGTTGTCCCAGACGATCCGCAACCTCGACACGGTGGATGCCAGAGTGCTCGGAACCGTGCTCAACAAGGCCTCTCCGCTCAAGGACGGCACGTACTACTCCGGGTACACCTACACCTACGAGACGGTGGGTGACGCGCAGGTGATGGAAGACCAGGGCTCTATGGCGCCAGTGCGTTCTACGGTCTCGCACTCGGAGAACGGCGCGCTGGGCCGCGGAGCGCGATCCGCAGCAACGCGCGACCTCGACTCCACAGACTCGCTGGGGGCGCACGCATCCAGTCGTGGGTTTTCCGGGGGAACGTGGCCGGGCAAGCGCCTACAGGAATCCGGGGACTAGTCGGCTCATCGCTCCACCAGGAGCCGGCCGGGAACAGGGGGTGGACTCTCCATGAAGGCGCAACCTCAGGTGGCGACTCGCCTCTACACCCCGGTGGCGGCGCTGCTCTCAGTGATGCTGACCGCGTTCCTGGTCGTCGTGCTCGCCCGTGAGTCGCACACACTTCTGGGAGCCCTGCTGGGAGCGGTGCTCCTTCTCGTGGCCATGGCGGTTCCCCGACACGTTCTGCCGGCCGCGGCCGTGATCATCTACGCGCTCTTGCCCACCAAGCTCCTGCCCGGGACGGCCATGATGGAGGCGCTACCTCTGGGCACGATCTTGCTGATCGTCTGGCGAGTCCGTGTCTGGCTGGATGCTCACCTGTCCACGCGAAGGACGGACTGGGAGCCCGACCGACCGCGCGGGAGCTGGGGAGCTGCGGCGGCGGCCTGCGCAGCGCTCTTCTCCCTCTGGGCGCTGATCTCGGCGATGGCACACTCCAGTACCTTCTTCGGACTGGGTTGGATCGTCAGCTTCTGTGCGGCTGTCTTTGTTGGTCTGACTGTCCGATCAGCACCGCAGGAGGCCGCGCTGCTTCGGAGGACATGGATCGTCGTCGGGGGCCTGGCCGGCTCGTACGCGGTCCTCGAGTTCGTTCTTGGCGGCAGCCCTCTCTTCGGAACGCTGTACGCGCTGGTGGGTGAGACCACCTCGCAGCACTGGTCCGTGTATCGCGCTGAAGTCTCGTTCAGTCACCCACTGTTCGCCGGCGTCTTCCTGTCGGTGGCCACGGTCTTGGGCGTGCTGAGTTGGATGGAACGCCGGGAGAGCGCCTCGCTCGTCTGGGGTCTGCTCTCCGCGGCAGGAGTGGTGGCGACCTTGTCCCGGGGGCCGATGCTGGCCACGATCGCTGCGCTGATCGCGGGCCTGGTGATCGTCGGGCTGCGGCGCGGAGAGCGCAGGCCGGGGCAGTTCGCTCTCCTGGCCGTGATCGGCCTCGCGGCGGCGGTGGTGGTCTCGCGGCTCGAAGCATTCGCAACACGAACGGGCTCTGTCGAGGCCGAGCTCTCTGCCGGTGCCCGGCGAACCGGGATGGACGTCGCCCTCCAGGCCGCGGCATCCTCGAACTACCTCGGCACTGGCCCCGCAACCTCGGGGCAGACGGCGGCGCGCTTCGGAAGCGTGGTGATCGAGAACTCCTACCTCCAGATCCTCATCAGCCTGGGCCTACCCGGACTCATCCTTCTGCTCGGCATACTCGCCGCAGTGCTGGTGATCGCCCTGCGAGCGCGGCGAACGGCGGCGGCAGCAGCAGCGATGTCGGTGGTGATTGCGTTCGCGGGCTTCAACGCCCTGGACGCCGTTCGTTCCATGCACCTGATCTTGGGCCTTGTCGTATTCCTGGCGCTCCATCTTCCGGCCGACGACGGCGATGACCCTGCCGCCGGGGCCTCGGACCATCACCGGTTCGGCCCCCGCCAGCGACGGCCGCGCCCAAGCGGTCGGCTGACCGGCGACAGCGGCCCCACACTCCGAAGAGGTTGAAGGCATGAAAATCCTGGTGGTCGTCGCTTCCCTCCACGGCGGGGGAGCCGAGTATGTGGCACGGACCTGGATGGAGAGCCTTGTCGCGCGTGGTCATGAGGTGCGCGCCGTGCTCACCGGCCGCGCCGTCGACGCCGAGTTCCTGCCCGCTCAGGTTGACGTCCGGAGTCTGTCCGGGATCGCGGGCCAGCAAGGTAAGGTCCGGGCGCTGCGGGATGAGCTGCGGGCGGACGGGCTGGACGTTGCGATCTCGCTCCAGATGCACTCGAACCTGAGCCTGTTGGCGGCGTCGAGGCTGCTGCGCAAAAGCCAGAGGCCCCCGATTGTGGTCAGCGAGCGAAACCTGGTGACCTTGGGGCTGCCGCAGGCGAGCGCCAGCCACCGGTTGAAAGTGGCGACGGCGAAGCGCCTGTACCGCCGAGCCGATGCCGTGGTCGCCATCTCGCATCCGGTCGCGGCGGAGCTCGTAGCGGGCTTCGGTGTTTCCGGGAAGCGCGTCTTCGTGGTGCCGAATCCCGCGACCGCGAAGGTCGACGCCAACCGGCGTGAGGGATCCCAGCCTGAGGCTGTGCGGCACCGGCTGGACCGTCTCGAGATCATCCTGCCGTGCCGGCTCGTCACGCAGAAGCGCCCGGCGCTCGCACTTGCCACGGCGGCTGAGCTGACCAGGCGCGGAGTTCCGGCGCGGGTCGTCTCCTACGGCGGAGGCCCATTGCTCGAGTCCCTGGTGGCGCAAGCAGCCACCATCGGAGTCGACTTCGAGCCGCGAGGATGGGTCGAGCGGTGGTACGAACAGGAGCCGGACGATGCCACGCGGGTCGTGGTGCTGCCCTCGATACGCGAAGGTTTCGGAAACGTGCTGGTGGAAGCAGCGGCAGCGGGAATCCCCTCCGTTGCGGTCTCTGGTGCTCTTGGCGTGGCTGACGCTCTCGTACCCGGTCTGACCGGGCACCTAGCGCTCACCGAGCGGCCCGCGGACCTCGCTGACGCGGTACTGGCCGCCGCGCAGGTCGACGTCCGGCGTGCAGACCCGTGGCTGGAACGGTTCAGCGCAGAAGCCAGTAGTGATCTCCTGGAGAAGGTGCTTGCTCGCTTGGTCGAGACCAGACGATGAGCACAGCCGACCTCGGTTCGCGCGCGTCTCGTGGTGCCTCCACCACGATGCTGTGGCAGCTGCTCCGGATTGCGACGCAACTGGCCGGCATTGTGCTGCTGGCGCGGTTGCTCGCACCCGAGGCCTTCGGTCTCATCGCCATGGTGCTGTCATTGGTCGGCATCGGCGAGATCCTTCGAGACTTCGGCCTGACCTCTGCTGCCGTGCAGGCACGCCGGCTCGATGCGGAACAGAAGTCGAACCTCTTCTGGATCAACGCCGGCATCGGCGGTCTCTTGACGGTAGTGGTGTTCTTGGCGGCCCCCGCTATCGCCCGGCTCTACGGTCACCCAGAGCTCACGGACCTTGCCAGAGCGCTCAGCCTGACCTTTGTCCTGAACGGGATCAGTGCTCAGTTCAGGGCGGAACTCAACCGGCGGATGCGGTTCCTGGCGCTCAATGTCGTCGACACGCTACCGGCCATGGCGGGCTTGATCTGTGCCAGTGTGATCGCCTATCTCACCGAAAGCGTGTGGGCACTGGTCGCCCAGCATCTCGTCACTGCCGTGGCAGGCGTGGTGCTGGTGGTTGCGGTCGCCCGGTGGTGGCCGGGACTCCCGTCTCGTGCCGGCCATGTCGGCTCACTCATGCGCTTCGGAGGCGGGGTGCTCGGGACACAAGCCGTCGCGTACGTCACCAAGAACGTGGACAACGTGGCGATCGGACTGGTGTGGGGCGCAGGACCACTGGGTCTGTACAGCCGGGCCTATCAGCTCCTCATGGCGCCGATCGTGCAACTCCTCGCCCCCATGACCCGAGTGGCACTGCCGGTACTGTCCCGGTTGCAGGACGAACGAGGCAGGTTCATGGCCTTCCTCCGTCGCGGTCAGCTGGTGGGGAGCTTGATCGCGGGGACCGTCTACGCCTTGGTGATCGGCCTGGCGCAACCGATCGTCCTGATCGTGTTCGGTACCGAGTGGGTGGACATCGCCCCCATCGTCCAGGCGCTCGCCTTCGGCGGGATCTTCCGAGCGCTGAACCAGGTTGCGTACTGGGCCTACCTGGGGCTAGGCCTGTCGGGACATCAGTTCCGCTTCTACCTGGCGACACAGCCGGTGATCGTGCTCTTCCTACTTGCCGGGTTGCCCTGGGGGCCACTCGGTGTGGCGATCGGGCATTCCATCGCCTACGCCCTCAACTGGTTCGCCGCCTTGTGGTGGTGCGGGCGTGTCACCGGATTGAACTTTGCCCCCCTCGTGCGGGACGGGCTTCGCAGCACCGTAACCGTGACTCTGCCGATTGCGGCGCTCGGACTGGGGGCGGTGGCGCTGATCGCCAACCCGTTCGGCGCGGTCGCCGTGGGTGTGCTCCTGGCTGCAGCGTGGTTGACCCTCACCTACCTCTGCTTCCCACCGACGCGCACTGACATCCGGCATGTGTTCGACGTCATCAAGCGCGTGCGACAGCGCTGATCAAGAAGGGTGAAAATTTGCATGAGAGAAGTATTTGCCTCCGCGATGGGGCAGTACGACAACCTTGGTGACACGGTGCTGCGGAGGCCCTACCTCCGCACGCTCCGAGAGCTGGGCCCGCTGAACGTCTTCGTGGGCAATCGCCCCGATGACTACCTCTCGGCACTCGGAATCGAGAGCACGGATGTCCTCTTCCGCGACTCCGCACAGTGGCGACGGGCGATCTCCCGCAGCATCACTCGCCAGGGCGCCGTCTACGCCTTCAACGCGGGAGAGATCGAGACGACTCGCCCGTATGCCATGCACTACCTGCGCGTGGCGCCTCTCCTCGCCGTGAACAGGCTCCGCGGGGGGCGCGCTCTCCACGTCGGTCTCGGAATCCGCCGGCCGACACGATGGGTTCCCGCGATACGCGGCACGCTGCGCCTGTGCGATGTGGTCAGCTGGCGCGACCACGAGTCGCAGATGACCATGAGGACCGGCGGCGTCGCGCCGGATTGGGGCTTCGCCGAAGGCGCGGACGATGCGACGCTGCTGGACCGTGCAGCGGCCGGTGGCCAGCGCTCCATCGTGGTCGCTCCCCGGCACAACGGGGCTCGCTTCGCGGACGACTGGTGCGAACGGTTCGCCGCCGTCGCCCGAGAGCTTGACCTGGAGATCGTGGTGGCCGCGCAGACGGTTCGCGACAATGCTGCAGCGGAGGTCCTGGCGCGCAAGTGGTCGGCAGAGACAGTGCTCTGGGAGAGTCCGCACCACGCCGCCCACGAGTTCCGGCTCCGTGAGGCGTACTCCCAGGCCGCGGTCGTCGTCAGCGAGCGACTGCACGCCCTCGTCCTCGGAGCGACGGAAGGAGCTACTCCCGTGGCAGTCGCTGATGCGCCCCGTGCGAAGGCCGTCCGGACGATCCGTTCCGCTGGCCTCGCGGAGTTCGTCGTCTCCTCCACCGTGACCGCCTCGATCGATCCGGACGTGCTCGGCCGGGCGAGCAGTTCCGCTCACGAGACCGCAACTCAGGTCATCTCCGCCCGACGTGGCATCGAAACGCTGAAGGAGCGTGTCCGCCGTGCCGTCGCCCACTGATGCTCCCCTCGTCTCCATCGTGATGCCGTGCCGGAACGCGGAGACCTTCGTCGAGGACGCGATCCACCAGGCCTGTCACCAGACGCTGCTCGACATCGAGATCATCGTCGTCGACGACGGCTCCACCGATGGGACGTACGACAAAGCCTTGTTCCTGGCCGCCAAGGACCCACGGGTGCGGGCGATTCCGGTCCGACCAGGTGGCGGCGTCGCGCGTGCACGCGAGGTGGGGGTCCGCGAAGCCAGAGGGCAATGGATCTGGTTCGTGGACGTGGACGACCAGTGGCCGGCAACCGCGCTGAGTGACTTCCTGAGTCACAGTGACGGCGCGGACGTGGTGGTGGCCTCAGCGCGCTATGTCTACGCCGACCGGAGCCCTCGGTGGATCAGGCCGCCTGCACGGCGGGAGGCCGATGGCCGCGACGCTTTCGGGATGTTGCTGGCGGGTGCCCTCAAGGGGCATCTCTGGAACAAGCTCTTCCGCAAGGACCTCATCGAGGGGGTGAGTTTCACCCCCTCACCGGTCCACTCCGATCTGGCGATGGTCGGAGAAGCCCTCAGCGCGGCCCATCGGGTGCGGCTGGTGGATGCTCACGTCTACGACTACCGCGTGAGACCCGGATCCATCATCACCGCGGGCAGTCCGAGGTACGCGTCCCTGAGCATGGTGGCTGGCGTCATCGACGACTGCGCACGAAGGTTCCCCGATGATCCCGGGATCGCTGCTCGCCATCTCTACTTCCAGCACCGTTTCATCCTGCTGTCGCAGCTCAAGGACGTGCACAACGCGTCGTACTCTGCCCCCGAACGGGACGCCATGATCGCGACGATCCGCCAGGACTTGACCTGGAAGGGAGTGGTGCGTCTGGCTCGCCGGCGAGATCTCCGGAGGGCTGTCATCGCTGGAGCTGCGAAGGCCTCTCGACCGCTCGCCATGGAGCTTGGCCGGCGGCTGGCCAACCGTTAGCCGGACCGCCGGCGCTCGCGCGCCGCGAGCCAGAACTCATCGACTCGTGGCGTGACAACACGTGCGGAGAAGCTCTGCTCGAAGACCTCTCGGGCCCCGCGTTGGAGCGATGCGGTGGCGGCAGGGTCCGCGAGCAGGTGAGCCAAGGCGGCCTGGAGTTCTGCGCGGCCTCCCGGTGGGACGAGGACGCCGGCCTCCGGGGTCACCAGAGACGGTATGCCTCCCACTGTGGTGCTGATGATCGCGTTCCCGCGTGCCATGGCTTCGATGAGGAACATGGGCATGGCTTCATCGCGGGAGGGCAGGACCGCAATGGCAGCAGACTCCAGGAGTGCCATCAGCTCCCCGTGCGTCACGGGGCCAGGAACCTCGATACCGGCCGGGAGGGGATCTGGGATGAGGTCGGCCTCCTGGACCGGGCCGGCGATCACCAGTCTCCAGCCCCGGGGCGAGAGGGCCTCCCACGCTTCGATGAGCAGATCCGCCCCCTTGCGCCGCGTCACGGCGCCACCGAAGACGACCAGGCGCTCCTTGGAGCGCACCTGCGCCCCGGGGACCGCATTGGGGATCTGGACAAGCAATGTGTGGGGAGCCAGCTCGAGCGCAGCTGCGGCCGACTCATCCGAGAGCACGTGCACTCCGTGGGCCTTGCGGAGCACCGAGCCCACCAGTGCGGCTCGCCGGGCAGCGAAGGCGGCGAAGGAGCTTCCGTGCAGCTGCGCGACCACGGTGTAACCCCGGGCGCGACCAAGCCGGAGCAGGCTTCCCTCGCGCAGGAAGGACCCGCCCTGGGACAGGTGCACGACCAGGACGGTGCGATCAGCGTGACGGGCGATCATGAGGCGCATGACCGCGCCGAGGTAGATCGCCAGCGCCGAGACCGGGTTGCTGGCTCCGCGTGACCGCAGCAGCTGAGGCTGGAAGTGCGGAAAATCCGTGTCGAGATAGGTGTTGATCACCTGCGTCATGCCGCCGGCGATCTCCCCCCGCCGGCCAACTTGGAGGGCCGTGAGAGGCTTGGCCTCGAGACGGCCCGAGAACTGCGTGTGCGCCTCGTCGAAGACCTGGTCGATCTCGTGGCGAGCGGTGTCGAGCTTGTCCAGCAACTCGTCGCGTCGCTGCGTCACGGCGTCCAGCCAGTCGGTGACGTCGCCGCTGGATGCTTCGCTGGTGAGCGTGAGGTCGATTCCGGAGATCCCTGCG
The DNA here is from genome assembly GCF_003752405.1 of Bogoriella caseilytica. Lineage (NCBI taxonomy): Bacteria > Bacillati > Actinomycetota > Actinomycetes > Allobogoriellales > Allobogoriellaceae > Allobogoriella > Allobogoriella caseilytica. Next base: position 1,919,131 of record NZ_RKHK01000001.1, read on the forward strand.
GCGGCAAAATGCCGTGCGATCTTGTCCGATCCATCGGTCAGCAGGGCCGCGGGCACGGACCCTTCGGTGAAGGCCGCGATCAGGACGTGGAGACGATCGCTGACCGTGAGCACGCTGCGCTGGTACTCCGCACGGAGGAGAGCTTCGCGATCGCCGTGCCGGCCGCCATCCCAGAGGAGGGCTTCTGCCCCGAGGCGGTGTGCCAACTCCGCAGTCTTGGGGTTGTCGCGAATCACCTGGGAGATGGCGACGATCCGCAGATGATGGCGTTCAGCCAGTGCTCGCACCGCATCGACCCAGAGCTGTGGTGTCGTGGCCCGGTCGGACCGCATCGAAACGACGACCGTGGCCCGGTCGGACCGGTCATCCTGCGGCCGGGGACTTCCTTCGCCGAAGGCGAGATCGGGCATGGTTCGGCCGGAGAGATAGGCGGCCGTCCGGGTGTCCCGCCATCGTGTCATCGTCGACAAGGAGATGGAGGGGCGCAGCAGAAACCGCGGGACGGCGGCGAAGTTTCGCGAGCCGGTGCCCACCCGGATGACCGGCTTGCCCCGCATTCTCGCCAGAGCAACGACCGGCAGCATGGCCAGGTGCTCCTTCATTCCTGGGAGCGTGAGCTGGATCTCCCCTGGCTTGAAGACGTACGTGGCTTTCCCGAGCGCAGCCTGGCGCAGTGCTGCGGCATACCACCGGCGGAAGGAACGGTAGAGGCGGTCGGTGTCAGAGATGCCGAGAGCCTGGTCGTAGTCATCGGTACTGGAGCCGACGTAGATGTGCAGGTGACCGTGATCGCGGAGCCGGCGCAACAGCTGCCGCCTCAGGATGATGTCTCCGATGTTCTCGTGCTGGCCGACACCGGGCACGAAGATCGCTAGGCTCATGGGCTCATCCGATCGGTGGTGTGGGGGAGCTCGCGATGGCTCGGCCGGTGGCGCGCAGGATGGTCTGGTCGGTCAGCTCATCGACCTCCACTGCGGTGGCGATCCCGTGATCCGAGGCCAGCTGGGCGATCTGCGCCTGATGATCGTCGACGTGCTCGTCGCGCGACTTCCGGCGGATCGCGAGGATCGGTGACACTCCCAGGTCGAGAAGCCGCAGGAGGCTACCGACGCCAGCATGGCTGATGACGACGTCGGCCTCGGTGGCATATCGGTCGAAATCGGAAGCGGACACCTGGCTGAAGTGCCTCCCCGGCAGTGCGCCGCCAGGCGTGGTGCAGCCTAATTGCCACACCGTGCGCTCATCAGCAAGACCCGTGGAGCGGATCGCGTCGATGAGCGCATCGAAGGCGTAGCCCTCGATCGTGCCGAGGGTGACGAAGAGCGAGGGCCTCTCCACTCTCGGTCGTGACACCGGTGTGACGGTGTGGAAGACGCTCGGGTGAGCCTGCCATCGTGCTCCTGCCCACGAGGGATGCTGGGTGTACAGACGGGCTGAGCGCGTCGCGGCAAGGATGCGTCCGGTGAGGGACGGCCCGTCGACGCGGGACACGCTCTCGATGTACGTGGTGTCGATGCCCTGGAGCCGGGCCAGAGGGAGCGCGGCGACGGCTGGTGCCGCGCCCGTACTGACCGCGGCGTCGAAGGACTCCCGGCGAAGGAGCTGGGCGATCGTGCGGGAAGCCTTGAGTACGCCCCGCCAGTCGCGCGGGCGGATGTAGGGGATGTAGCTGACTCGGCGACCCTGCAACAGCGATTCGCTCTGGGGTGTGCGAAAGGTCAGCCAGAGCGAGTCGTCACTGACGTCGAGTGTGGGGGCGAGACGGACGAGTTGCGCCAGGTGTCCTCCGGTGGAGGCCACGAGGAGGGCCTTCCGCGATGCTGATCCGGTCTTCCGGGTGGGCGCCATCAGTATGCTCCGTTCGGTTTGAGGATGGCCCGAACGGTCTTGAACAGGATGACGATGTCCCCTGCCACCGACCAGTTCTCCACATAGCTGAGGTCGAGCCGGACACTTTCCTCCCACGAGAGGTCGCTCCGCCCCGAGATCTGCCAGGGGCCGGTGATCCCCGGTTTGGTCAGAAGCCGGCGGTGCACGTGCTCCTCGTAACTCGCGACTTCCTGCGCCAGTGGGGGCCGCGGCCCGACCAGGCTCATGGCGCCGCGCAGCACGTCCCAGAACTGCGGGAACTCGTCCAGGGAGTAGCGGCGGAGTACTGCGCCGACCCGGGTGACCCGCGGATCGCGCTTGAGCTTGAAGAGCGCCCCCGACCCCTCGTTCGCTTTCTCCAGCTCTCGGCGATGCTTCTCCGCGTCCGTGATCATCGAGCGGAATTTGTGCATGGTGAAGGTGCGGCCGTCCCGGCCCACACGCTGCTGGCGGAAGAAGACCGCGCCGCCGTCGTCGAGCTTGATGGCCAGCGCGATCACGGCGAAGGCCGGCAGCAGGATCAGGAGAGCGACGAATGATCCGAGGATGTCCACCAGGCGCTTGACCGCGTGGGCGAAGCCCGTGAACTCGGGTAGGTCCACGTGCACCATCGGCAGGCCGCCCACCGGAGCCACGTGCATCCGCGGGCCGGCCACATCGGTCAGGCGCGGAACCACGATCAGTTCCACGGCCACCGTTTCCAGGTGCCACGCGAGTTGGCGAACGGTCTCGCGGGGGACGGAGCCGGTGACCATGACTGCGCCCACGCGGGGGTCGGTGGCGAGTGCCGGCAGATCGGAGAGAGGGATCCGGGGGAGCCCTTCTTCGGGGTTCTCGTCGTGGCCCAGCACCACGGCCCCGACCGGTAGGTAACCCGCGTGGGGCGCGCGCGCGAGCTCGGCGCGTGTCGTCTCCACTTCTGAGCTGCCGCCGACGATCACTGTTCCGAACATGGCGCGGGCACGCGCGCGGCGTGCGGAGAGTGCCAGGCGCCACCCGAAACGCCCGGCGAGCAGGAGGGCCAGGCCGATGGGGAGTGCGGCGATGAAGTAGAGGCGCGATAGTTCGAGCTGGAGGAGGTAGGAGATGACCGCCACGGCACCGAAGGCACCGACGGTGGACACCAGGACCCTGCGGTACTCCTCGATGCCGACGCCGAGGACCCGGCTGGAGCGGGAGTCCGTGGCCGCGAGGGCGATGACCCAGACCAATTGGATGCCGAGCGCGGTGACCCCGTAGTGGACGGGGGCCCAGTTCGTGGCGACGTAGACGGAATCCTCGCCGAAGCGCAGGTACTGGGCTGCGATGAGGGCGGTCGCGATCATCACCACGTCCGTGGCGAAGACGCCGAAACGGAACCAGGAGAACCAGGCGATCGGTCGAACGTCGGTGCCGTCGAGAACCGACGCGTCATGGGGGGTGGCCTGACGCGTCGCGGCCGACCTCGGCCCGCTGGCGCCCGCGGGGTGGCCGGGTGTCCGATCCCTCTCAGCAGTCACTGATGTGCCACCAGATCTGTCGTCCGTATTCCCCCTGTTGTCGCGATGCTACAGACGGTTTGGCCGAAGGCCATGCCAACAAACTTCACTATTCGTCCGACACCAGTAAATGTTCCGGGAGATCCGCGGAAAACGGGTACCACTCGGCGAGTTCTCCGTGCACGATGTAGCGCTCGGCGGTGGACCAGAGCGGATGGCAGGTGGTGAGTGTGATATATCGGCCATTCGCTTCGGCGCCCACCTGGCCCGGAACCGGGGCGAGCACTTCCACCTGGTGTGGCTGCACGATGCGAGTCTCGGTCACCTCGTAGACGAACCAGGCCTGCGCGCTGCGCACGATGAGCCGGTCACCGAGCTCGAGGGCGTCGATGTGCCGGAACGCAGCTCCGTAGGACTGGCGGTGCGCGCCGATGGCGAAGTTCCCCATCTCACCCGGCATCTGGGTCTCGCTGTACCGCCCGGCGGCACCGGTGTTGATCACGCTCATGGCGGAGCCCTCGCGGATGGGTAGGGCGTGGTCCGCACCCCAGCGCGGCACGTGCAGGCGGGCGAAGGGTTCGCCGTCGTCTGCGCGGGAAACTGCTGGTGGATCACCCTCGCCGGGCTCAGCAGACACGGGCTGGTCACCGTCGGCATCGGCATCGTCTGCGCTGGAATCCGGCACCGTCCAACTCTCCTCGAGCCGCTCCAGCGCTGCACGCTGTTCCTGGCCGGCCTCGTAGTCCGTCCAGACGAGGTTCCACACCACGAAGAGCCCCAGGACCACACCGGCTGTGACCAGGAGCTCCCCGACCACGAACAGCGGAGTGAGGCCGCGTGAACGGCGCCGGCGCACTCGTTGGCGCACGCGGCGCCGGCTAGGCCTGGGAGCCTCGGTGGCTGTCACGGGGGATGGCTCCTCTTCCCATTCAGGTCAGCAAAACGTATAGCAGGAAGCCTAATGTGAGAATGAGGATTGCGAGAGTTGAGAACTCCACTCGGCGCCAATACTTTTGGCGCTGGTGATAGGTCCTTTTGGCCATGGTTGCTACTTCCCGAGTATCGGTCGGCAACTGGTCCGCCGGCCCCGCAGCGTACGAGAGAAAGCCTAGGGGTTCAGGGGGTACCCCTGGCAAGGGTTCCGGAATGGGAATCGGCCGATGGTCGTCCGCGGCCTGTGCCGCGGCTACCGGCTGCTCGGCTTCGTTGCTCAGCGTGGCGTCTGGTGAGCTTGTGAGGTGAGGCGGCACCGCAGGGACGCACCGGCGGCCAAGAGGGCGATGGCGCAGACGGCCAGGACTGTGACGGACACGCCGGTGGTACTGAGCGCGCCGTGGCGGGCCGGAGGGACCGGGCGCGGCGTTGTGTCTTGCGGTGGCGCGGCAACCCCCGCTGCAGGCAGGGTCTCCGGTCCAGGTGCGGGTTCCGGGTCTGTGCCGAGGGTTGGGGTCGGCGTGGGCTCGGCGCCGTCGGGTGGGACAGGCGTCGGCTCGGCGCCGTCGGGAACCGCCGAGAAGGAGATCGCGGAGAGGATCTGGACCTGCTCGTGGCGGGTGTCGGGCGGGGCCGCGGACGCCAGTGCGATGTCGAGTTGCACGGCGGTCGCTTCACCCGGATGGGCGATGGTGTCGTGGGCTGCGGCGCCGGGAACCACCTCGTGGCCGTTGAACCGGAACCGAAGCCATTGGTGGATCGGCGCGGCACGCGCCGCCCCGCCGACCTCATTGAGGTGAAGAGCCAGGCGTGCGGTGCCGTGGCCGTGGTGACGGACCCAGAACCTGCTGGTGACCTCTGAGCCGGGGATGAGGAGGTCGTCACCGAACAGGTCTGGTGGTGTCGCGGACCAGGAGCGTCCATCAGTGGAGTACTCCAGCGGTGCCTGTGCAGTAGCGGCGGCCGGTGATCCCGCTACTCCGGAGGCGAAGACCGCGAACAGCAGTCCGAGCGCACAGGCGAGGCCCTTCACTGTGCCTGCGCCCATCGATGTGCCGCCCGCGTGCCGGGCTTCGCTCGCTTCCGGCGCGATCGGGCCCGGATGCCAGAAGCGACCTGCCAGAGGCCGTAGGCGATCAGCGCGCACGCGGCCGCGACGAGCAGCCAGCTGCGCGATCCGGCGTTGAGCGTGGAGTTGACGTGCCCCATCCATGGCACCGAGTACGCCACGCTGCCCCGGATCTGCGCCGGCAGCACCGGGGACGAGTCCGGGGTGCTGTTTGCGTCGCCCTGGGTGGTGAAGGTGCGTTCGCCCGTGGTGGAGGTGTTGACCCCGATGACGCGGTGGGTCACCACGGCTGGCTCGTTGGGGGCGATCTGATAGGTGATGACGTCGCCCGCCTGGATCTCCGCTGCATCGACGGGTTGGACGATGGCGAGGGCGCCGGGCTCCATGGTGGGGCGCATGCTGCCGGTCAGCACGGTGTAGGGCGTGGCGCCCATGAGCTTGGGGATGACGATCGTGGCCAGGGCGATGACGATGGCGAGCGTGAGCGCGAGGGCGCTGAGTGCCGTACCGGCCACGCGGAGCGGCTTAGGCACAGCGAACGCCTCCGGTCAGGTTGTAGGACCTGCGGATCGAAACGGTTTCGCTACTGACCACCGAGGTCCAGCCCGAGGCTCGGTGGATTGCTTGCACTGAGACGTTCACGGGTGTGCCGCCGAACAGCAGGCTCCAGACTCCGCCGACGAGACCTTCGAGGAGGCCCATCCGGAAGGTGTGATCCGTGCGGTTCTGGACCGTGATCGTGTCAGAGTGCGAACCGCTGGTGACGACCACCCGGTAATCGATGGTCCCAGCCGGCCGTGAGGCGGGTGCCGTCCAGTTGACGCGGGCGGCAAAGCCAGAAAGGTCGGTCACATTGGTGCACCGCAGATTGGTCGGCGCGTCCAGGGTCGCCGCGGAGGCCTGGGTGCTGAGCTGTGCGCTGTGCTGCCACAGTCCGTAGGCAGCGGTCGGGGCGGCGATGAGCAGGACCACGAGCAGCGCGATCAGGGTCCGGCGAGGCACACGCCGGCTGGAGGGCTGTGGGTCGCTCATGGGTTCACCTTCTTTGCTCGGCTGTGACGGTCACGGTGACGTCGGCGGGGGTGCCCTGCACCCTGCTCGGCGCCGTGTTGCTGAGGCTGAACCGCACGCAGATCTCTGTGGCGGTTCCGCCGGTCAGGAGAGCAGGGTTCGTCTGCCCCATGGCGTGGGGGGTTCCCGAACACTGGGTGTTCGGGAACCACACCGCTGTGAGGTAGGGCGCCAGGGGTCCAGAGCTCGCGTAGTCGACGCGGTACTGCCACTGCGCGGCGCTGTCCAGGGACACCTGGGCAGTAGCGGTGCGGGCATCTCCCGGGAAGAGGTTGGTCAGCGTCGGTTCCTCGTTCCACTGTGCGTGGACCCGGAAGTCGCTGGTCTGGAGTGCGACGTCCGCTGCCGGCTGGCTGACGCGCCACCATGCGTGAGCCAGGGTGCCGCCGGCGGCCACGAGGAGGACGGCGACGGCGATACTCAGCACAGATCGGCGCAGCATTCAGGACCGTCCTGGTGGGGTCAGTTGCGGGGCTGCTGGGCGAGGATGAACTCCAAGGCCCCGAAATCGACCGAGACGTCGGTGGCGTCCTGGCCGCCGGTGTTCGGGTCGAAGGCCACCGTCACGTGAGCGGTGACCTCATACGGGGCGGCACCGGGCTGGGCTGACGGGACGTCGACGACGTTACCCGTGGAGTTCCAGGCCGTGTCGAGGTCGAGGTCCACGGTGAAGTGCTCGGCGAACTCGGGCACGAGGGCGCTCGCCTCGGTCACGGTCAGCTGCGCATTGAGGTTGTCACCCACGGCGGTGACGAGGAGGTCCTGCGACAGGGTGACCGAGTCGCCGGGCACCAGGCGCAGCGCATCGATGTCGGTGACCGGGGTGCTCCCGTTGAGGGTCCACGTGGCACTCTCGGCGTCGAGCACGAGGTCGAGGTCACCGGTCTGCACGGTGCCGTCGAGTTCCTCGGTGACCGTCCACAGGGCGTAGGTCCCTGCGCCGCCGAGCAGCAGCACGACGCCGGCTCCGATCGCGAATGCACCCTTGGTCATCTTCTTGGACATGTTGCTCCTAGCTTCGTGAGCGCGCTCGAGTGCGCCAAGGCGCGGTGCGCGGGTGTGATGGTTGACCTCTGACGTCACGCGCCTGGAGAGGGGCCGGATCGGCTGGCACGCTACGAAGGTTGGGGCTTTGCCCCTACTCAAGTATTGACCCTCAGTGCCTGGATTTGGACCATAGTTGCGCATGAGTCGCATCACAGGTATGGCGTGGCGGCGGTGTGCTGCCCGGGGGTGGTCCGGCGTGGCCAGCGAGAGACAAAGGGGGATACGCTCAACCTGCTCTCCCCCGCCAACCACAGGAGCAGCACGTGCGCATTTCTGTCATTGGATGTGGATATCTCGGCGCCGTCCATGCCGCCGCCATGGCCTCGCTGGGGCACGACGTCGTCGGCGTCGAGACTGATGCCGCCAAGGCCGAGGCGCTGTCCGCCGGCCGGGCGCCCTTTTACGAGCCCGGGCTTCCCGAGCTCCTCACCGAGGCCGGTGCCAACGGCAAGCTGCGCTTCACCACGAACATCGCCGACGCCGCCGAGGCCGAAGTGCACTTCCTGTGCGTGGGCACCCCGCAGTCCAAGGGCAGCTACGCGGCGGATCTCACCTATGTCAATGGTGCCGTGACCGCGCTGCTGCCCTACCTCAAGCCCGGGGCGTTGCTGGCCGGCAAGTCCACGGTGCCGGTGGGTACTGCTGCGCGCCTGGCCGATCTGGTGGCCGAAGCCCAGCCCAGCGCTCACCTGGTGTGGAATCCGGAGTTCCTGCGTGAGGGCTTCGCGGTCCAGGACACCCTGCACCCCGATCGCATCGTGTACGGGGTGCCGAGCGCCGGTGAGCCGGGTGATGCCCAGCGCGCTGAGGCCTTGCTCGACGAGGTCTACGCGACACCGCTGAGCGAGGGCATCCCCAAGCTGGTGACCGACCGCGCGACCGCCGAACTGGTCAAGGTAGCCGCCAACTCCTTCCTGGCCACCAAGATCTCCTTCATCAACGCGATGGCCGAGCTGTGTGAGACCACGGGAGCGGATGTGACGGCTCTGGCCGATGCCATCGGCTTGGACGACCGCATCGGCCGCAAGTTCCTCAACGCCGGCGTCGGTTTCGGTGGTGGCTGCCTGCCCAAGGACATCCGCGCCTTCATGGCGCGTGCCGGCGAGCTCGGCGCCGATCAGGCACTGCACTTCCTGCGTGAGGTCGACGCGATCAACCTGCGCCGTCGTACCCGCATGGTCGATCTGGCGCGCGAGGAACTTGGCGGCTCGGTGGCCGGCAAGCGCATCGCGGTTCTGGGCGCAGCCTTCAAGCCCGAGTCGGACGACGTGCGCGACTCTCCCGCGCTGAACGTGGCTGCCCAGCTGCAACTCCAGGGCGCCGAGGTAGTGGTCACCGACCCCCAGGCCAATGAGAACGCCTCGCGCGTGTGGCCCACGCTCGCCTTCGCGGATTCGGCCGAGGAGGCGGCGCGCGGGGCCGAGCTGGTGTTGATGCTGACCGAATGGAAGCAGTTCCGGGGCCTTGATCCCCATGACTTCGGTCAGGTCGTGGCCGGCAAACGCATGCTCGACGGCCGGAACGTGCTCGATCCGCAGCGGTGGCGTGGCGCCGGATGGAGCTATCGGGCGCTCGGCCGTCCGTAGCGGCGGAGCAGGCCGCCCAAGGCCAGGAGGGCCAGGGCAGCCAATACTGCTGTGGCGACCCGCGCGCCGGTCTCACTCAGGCCGCCCCCGGGGTCGCCAGGGATAACAGGGCTGCCCGGCGGCGGTCCTGCGCCATCCGGCGGAGCGCCGGGTGCGCTGGGGTCAACTGGATCAACTGGATCAACTGGATCAACTGGATCAACTGGATCGACCGGGTCGACTGGCTGCGTGGCCTCAGCGGCGATGGTGATCGCCGAGATGATCTCGGCTTGGCGTTGGCGCGAAGCAGGCGGCGCGTCCGGGGCCATGGCCACCTCGATGTGGATCGCAACGGGTGCGCCGGGCGGGGCCAGCGGTCCACGTCGGATCTCGCCCGGCTCAACAACCTCACCGCGGAGATAGATGGTGATCCACTCGTGCAGCTCGGGATCGTTCGCCGGGCTGAAGCGATCCTCAAGATGCAGGTGGACGCGCGCAAGGTCGTCGCCGTGGTGGCGTACCCAGAACTCCTCCACCACCGTGGAACCAGGCACGAGCATGGTGTTGTCGAAGAGTGTGTGCGGGGTCGCGGACCACAGCGCGCCGTCCTCGGAGAACTCCAGGCTCGGCGCGGGTGCTGCGGAGGCAGGGGAGGGCCATCCGGACAGCAGGACCGCGGCTAACGCCAGCATCACCAGGCGGCGCATCAGGCTGCCTGCTCACCTTCCCGGATGCGGGCGGGCGTGCGGCTATGGATACCCGAGCCGACCTGCCAGAGCCCGTAGAGGATCAGCGCGCAGGCCGCGCCGACCATGAGGGAGCTGCGTGAGCCGGCGTTCAGGCTGGAGTTCACATGTCCCATCCACGGCACGGCGTAGGCGACCGTGCCCCGGATCTGCTCAGGAACCACCGGGTGGGGGTCGGTGCGAGTGTTGGCATCGCCCTGGGTGGTGAAGGTGGTGCCGGTTGCGCTCACGTTGATGCCGATCACCCGGTGGGTGACCACGGCGGGGTCGTTCGGGCGCGGTTGATAGGTGACCACATCGCCGATGCGGATCTCCTGGGCTTCGGTGGGAGCCACGATCGCGAGGGCACCAGGCTCCATCGCGGGGCTCATGCTGCCGGTGAGCACGGTGTAGGGCATCGCGCCCATCAGCTTCGGGACCACGATGGTCGCGAGTGCGACGACGAGCGCGATGGTCAGCGCCAAGGCGCCGAGAACACGGCCGAGGAGGCGGAGGAGAGGGCGGGAGTCAGGCACAGCGCACTCCACCAAGGATCACGGGGAGGACTGAGGTCTCCTGGCCACGCACCTGAAGTGTTGGGCTGCTCAGCTGCGAGGTCCAGCCTGATGGATGCACCGCGATGACGTTGACGCCAATCCTGCCTCCTCCCAGAAGGAGTTCGAGCAGTCCTCCGACCAGGCCGCTCAACAGGCCACGTGTGATGAGGTAGTTGTCGACAGTCCCCACGCTGACGGTCTGCGGTGCAGATCCGTTCGACGGGCTGAGGCGAAGCTGAAAGGTCGTTCCGACGGGGTACCCGGCGGTCTGCCATCGGATGCGGGCGGACCGCCAGAGCGGCTCTCCCGGCTCGGCCTCGGTGGTGCAGGTGGCATTACTGGGAGTGGCCACCGTGGACGTCGAGGTGTCCCTGGGCGGCAGTGATGCGCTGTGGCTCCATAGGCCGTAAGACGTCGTCGGAGCGCCAATGAGAACGGCAACCAGCACGATGATGAGGGCCAGTCGGCGGTGGGGCAAACGCCTCGCTTGTGTGCTCATGGTCGGATCTGCCTGGCTTCCACGATGACAGTGGTGTCTCCGCTGGTGTTCTGCGGAGCGGCCGCTGTCACCCAGAAGCGCACGCAGATGTCGATGGACTCTCCACCGGCGAGCGGCTGCGGGTTCGCGGCCCCCATGGGGCGAGCGGTGCCGGTGCAGTCGGCGTTCGGATGCCACACCCCGTGCAGATGGGAACCGAGGCCGCCGCTGGGGTCGTGCTGGACGGTGATCTGGGACTGCGCGGCACTATGGAGAGTGACCTGCGCAGTGCCTTCCCGGCGGTTGTCCACCAAGTTCGCGTTGTTTGGGTCGTAAGGAAACATGGCGGTGAGTGTGGGAGCGGTGATCCACTGAGCGGAGACCTGGAAGTCACTGGATCGAATCTGCACGTCCGACACTGGTTGCTGACTCTGCCAGAGAGCATGGGCGACCGCGCCGCCTGCGGCCACCAGAATGATGGCGACGGCGATGGTGAGTGTGCCCTTGCGGAACATCGCGTGGATAGGCCTGTCAGTGATTAGCTCACGGGAGTCTGCTCGAGCGTAAAGGCGATCTCGCCGAAGTCCACGTCCGTGGTGGTCCCCTCGCGGTTGGGAGTGGTCTCGTCGAACTCCAGCGTCACCACGGCTTCGATCTCGTAGGGGACTCCGGGGTCGGTGGACGGCACAATGAAGCCTGCGGCATCCGAGTCCCAACCGGTGTCCACGGCGAGGTCGATGTCGAAGTACTGCTCCAGTCCGCCAGGGACGATCGCAGCGTCCTCGTTGATGCTGAGCCGGGCGTTCAGATTCTCGCCGACGGCGGTGACGGTCAGCGCCTGGGTGTAAGTGACGGTGTCACCCGGGACGATGTGGTCCGTCGCGGGGTCGAAGGCCTCGCCGTTCATCTCCCAGGTGCCGGCGCCGTCTAGCTCGAGGTTGAGGTCACCGGTTGCGACCGCACCGTCGAGCGTCTCGGTGACGGACCAGAGCGCGTAGGTGCCGGCGCCGCCGAGCAGCAGCACGACTCCAGCGCCGATCGCGACGGCACCTTTAGTCATCTTGTTTGGCATATCTCCCCCAGAGAGTCTGTGTGGTTGCCACCGATTGTGCGCGCGAAAGCACAGAAATGGACGGCCCGGTGAGGATGAACGACCTAAGAGGGGACTTCTTCGTCCACTACGCACTTCCAGAAGGAATTTACGTTCGCGGTGATTATTGCCGTTAGTCGAGGGCCTTGGCAACCATCAAATCGATAAGTGATCCAGATCATAGTAGGCATAAACGGTCGTCTACTGTTGTAAATCACGGTCGCACCTGGGGGAAGGTGGTAATGCCAAGACAATATGGCAAACAGTCCTCACGGCAAATGCGGCCCCCCGCCAATTATTCAATTGGCATGAAGAATGTCCACGCTGCACGGGTTGTTCAGCGCTCAGCCGCGGGTTTGCCCGAAGTTGGTGCGCGGGCCGGTGCGGACCTCCATGGTGTGGCGCCGTATCGGCCTCGTTCGCATGGCAGGGCCTAGACGTCGGCCGCCCTAGACGTCGATGGCTTTGGGCCGGGCCCATCGGGCGGGCACGCCGGGGCCTTCCCATTCCTGGATGGCGCCCCAGACCACCGCGGTGAACGGCACCGCGAGCACGGCCCCGGCAAGACCGCCGAGCAGGGTGCCCACGGTCAGTGCCACCAGGATGACGAAGGCGTGGAGCTTGAGGGTGCGGCCCATGAGCACGGGCTGGAGCAGATTCCCCTCGAGCTGGTTGACCAGAACGACCACGCCGATGACCAGCAGTGCAGTGATCGGCCCGTTGGCCACCAGCGCGACGAGTGCGGCGAGGATGCCCGCCGCCGTCGCCCCCACGATGGGAATGAACGCGAGGAGGAAGGTCAGCACCGCCAGCGGCAAGGCCAGCGGTACCTGGAGGATCACTAGGCCGATACCGACGCCGATGGCATCCACAGCGGCCACCGTGGCGGTGCCGCGCACGTAGCTGCCCAGGGTGCTGACAGTCTTGTTGCCGATGCGCTCTGCGCGTGCGTGCTGCGCTCCCTCGAAGGGTCGCATCAGGAAGGCCCACAACGATGGCCCGTCCTTAAGGAAGAAGAACAGGATCACGATCATCAGCACCAGGCCGGTGATGAAGTTCGCCACCGCTCCGGCGCCCGCCAGAGCGCCGCTGCCGAACTGGGCGCTGGTGAGGAAGTCGATACCGGTCTCGATCCACTCATCGATCTGCGCCTGGTCGACGGTGAAGGGCAAGGTGTTGATCCATGCGACGACGTCGCTGAAACCGGCCTGGGCCTGATCGGCCAGCTCATCCCACTGGGAGCGCACCTGAGAGACCACGAGCCAGACGGCCAGACTCAGCACGGCGGCGATCGCGAGCAGGGTGATGAGGGTGGCCACCAGGGAAGGGACCCCGCGCGAGCGCATGAATCGCATCGCGGGGTTGAAGGCCGAGGCCAGGATCAGAGCGATCAGCAAGGCCAGGGTGACCACTGCCAGCTGCTGGAAGACGAACACGACTCCCACGCCGATGGCGACCACCACGATGAGTTGCACGCCGCGGGTCGCGAGCCGCCCGAGCCCGTCAGACCAGAGGGTGGCCACCGGTGAGGGGGCTGGCGGTGGGGGAATGGGGACTGCCTGGGGTGCGGGGGCTGGCGTTCTGGCGGGGCGGTCGGTGGATCGACGGCGCCATCGCAAAGGGCTCATGCTCGCGAAGGTAGACCATGCGCGGGGGATTGGGGGTGGGAAGTCGGTTGTGTCGCGCGGGCGGCGTTAGGCGGGGGTGGCGTTGCTCCCCAGGGGGAAGGTGACGCCGGTGAGTTCCTCGGAGACCGTCCACAGCCGGCGGGCGAGGTCGCCGTCGCGGGCTGCCCGGGAGCGGCCGACCAGCTTGGGGGCGCCGCGGCTCTGCAGGAGACCGCCCGGCCCGGCGTAGCTGTTACCCGGGATGTCCGCCACGGCCGCGTACAGGGTGGGCAGGGCGCCGTCGTCGTCACTCTGGGCGAGCCCATGCAGGAACCACTGCTGGAAAGCCTCGAGCCGGGGCCGTTTGCCGGGGGACTTCAGCAAGTTGGTGGAGGCGAGGCCGGGATGCGCCGAGGTGGCGAGCACCGGGGAGCCGGCTGCGGTGAGTCTGCGCTGGAGTTCGGCGGAGAACAGCAGGTTGGCGAGCTTGGACTGCCCATATGCCTGCATGGCGCGGTAGGGCCGCTGATTCCAGTTCAGGTCCTCGAAGTTGATCGATCCCGCCCGGTGCCCGTTGGAGGAGACGGTGACCACTCGCCCGGTGATCCTCGGCAGGAGCAGATTGGTCAGCGCGAAGTGGCCGAGGTGGTTGGTGCCGAACTGCAGCTCGAAACCCTCAGCGGTGCGGCCCAGTGGTGGCACCATCACGCCGGCGTTGTTGATGAGGACCTCCACCGGCTCGGCGAGGTTCTCGGCGAAGGCGCGCACCGAGGAGAGATCGGTGAGATCGAGGTGCCGGACCTCGACGTCGCCCGTCATGGTGGCGGCGGCGTCCCGGCCCTTGCTGAGGTCGCGCACGGCCAGGATGACGCGAGCGCCCCGGGCCGCGAGTTCCCGGGCATTGGATCGGCCGAGGCCGCTGTTGGCGCCGGTGATGACGACGGTCTTGCCGGTCATGTCCGGGATGTCTGCGGTGGAGAAAGAGGTCATGGATCGAATGTAGGCAGTGTCTACAGTGTTGTCAACGGCAACATCGCTTAGGATCGGCGTCGTGACTGAAGCGAACGAGCGGACCTATCATCACGGGCGGCTGCGGCCCGCCCTGCTGGCAGCCGCCGAACGCACCCTGCGGGAGCAGGGGATCGAGCAGCTCTCCTTGCGTGAGCTGGCCAGGGATGTCGGGGTGAGCCACGGGGCTCCTCGCCGGCACTTCCGCGACAGGCAGGAACTCCTCGACGCCCTCGCCGTGACCGGGTTCGAGCGCCTGGACGCCGAGCTGCGCTCCGCCCTGGAGCAGGCGGGGGAGGCATTCGCGCCCCGGCTCGGCGCTCTCGTGCATGCATACATCCGCTTCGCGACGCAGGACGCGGCGCTCCTGGAGCTCATGTTCACCAGCAAGCACCGGCCCGGCGCCGAGCGCGTAGCCGAGGCCGCATCCACCGGCTTGACCCTCATGCACGAGGTGATCGTGCAGGGCCAGGCCGACGGCGCGCTGGCCGCTGGAGACCCCGAGAAGATCGGGATCGTCCTGTTCGCCACCATGCAGGGCATCGCCACATTGATCAACGGCGACATGATCCGGCCTGAGCTGCTCGACGGCCTGGTCGACGCGGCGATCGCACAGTTCCTGCGAGGCGCCGGTCCGGCGTGAGGGGAGGGAGATCGTCTCCCTGGCGAGATCAACCCGCAGGAGGAGTCACAACCGGCCCAGCAATCCCGCCAGCAGTGCGGCGCGCTCGTCCAGGGACTCCACCACGGCCTGCTCGTGCACCGCGTGCGCGCCGGCGCCCCGCGGCCCGAAGCCATCCAGCGTGGGTACCCCCAGGGAACCCAGCAGGTTGGTGTCACCAGCCCCGGCCGCCGGGTAGCCCCCCACCTCGGGCAGCCCGGCCTCCTGCGCGGCCTGCTCGACCAGTTCCATCAGTTCCGCGGAGCTCTCGCCCGCGGCCCACGCGGGCCGGTTCGAGAGCAGCTCCGCCTCCAGTACCGCGCCTGCGCGGACCGGCGTCAGGGACTGCAGGGCGCCCAGCACTTCTTGCTCCACCTCGCCGGTGCGGAAACGCAGGCCGATCTCGGCCCAGGCCTGAGCCGGCACCACATTGGCTTTCCCGCCACCGCCGATCGTGCCCACATTGCATAGCACGCCCCCGGGGCCAGAGCGCTCTGCCTCGGCCTGCTCGGCGGCAGCCACGATCGCACGGATCGCCACGATCTGATCGGCGAGCTCATCAATGGCGTTGATCCCGGACTCGGGGTCCAGCGCCGCGTGCGCCGCGCGTCCGGTCACCGCGAGCCGCACCCGGGTCGAGCCCAGCCGGCCGACCTTCAGTGCGCCGTCGGGGTGGGGGGATTCGAAACCGATCGCCGCCCGCACCCCGCGCGCCACGTCACGCAACAGCTCCTGGGAGGTGGGGGAGCCGATCTCCTCGTCACCCACGATGATGATCTGCACCGGCGGGTGATCGAGCTCGGCCTCGCGCGCCACACGCAGCCCTACATCCATCACCACGATTCCGGACTTCATGTCGAAGACTCCCGGCCCGTACGCCACGCCGTCCTCGATCCGGTAGGGCATGTCCTCCAGGGTGCCGCGCGCCCAGACGGTGTCCGAATGCCCCACGAGCAGCACCGGCATCGCGTCCGCTCGCGTGCCGCGCCCGGGAATCTCGAGCACCAGGTGGGTGCCCCATTCGCCGGTGTGCTCGCTTACCTGCGCGCCGTGTGCGGCGAATATCTCCACCACCTGGGCACTGACCGCATTCACGCCCTCGGCGTCACCGGTGGGGGATTCGGTAGTGACCATCTGCTCCAGAAGACGCATCGCGTCGCCGTGGTGGTTGCGAGCAAGTTCCAGGAGAGAGGCGCCGGATCGGGCGAGTTGGTCAGTCATGCCACAATGATACGAAACGTATCTCAGGGAGATTGCATGCACAGCGCCACCGCCGGGCCCTTCCTCTCCACCCCGGCCTCCGGTAGTCCCCGCACCGACACCACCGCCGTGCTCGACGGCGGTCTGGAGGTGCGTTCGCTCCAGCGGCACGAGGAGTTCGCCGCGCTCTGCCAGCTCTACCGCAAGGTCTTCGGCTACGACGGCCCGGACGACGGCCTGAACCCGCGCCTGCTCGCCAACCTCGCCGCCCATGGCGGCACCGTGGTGGGCGCGATCTCCACCGACGGCGCGCTGCAGGCCTTCGCCCTGGGCTGGACGGCCGTCGAGACCGATCCTGCCGATCCGCACGTGTACCACTTCTCGCAGGTGGCCGGTATCGCCCCGGAACTACAGGGTCGCGGCATCGGTCGGGTGTTGAAGAACGTGCAGGCTGCGATCGCCCTCACCCGGGGTTGTACCCGCATGCGCTGGACCTACAACCCCCTCATCACCCGCAATGCCCACTTCAATCTCGACGTGCTCGGCGCGCGCGGCCGCTGGTTCGACCGTGACGCCATCGGCCCGGGCCTGGACCGCGTCACCGTGGAGTGGGACCTCGAGCCCAGTGCGGGCGCCGGCGACGACGTGCTCACCCCGGCCGGCGTCGCGCCGCAGACGGTGCCAGCGCTGCAGGTCGGTGAGCTCGCCCAGGACGGGCAGGCCCTGTTGCTCGGGCTGCCTACCGAGCCGGCCGGCCCGCACACCGAGATCGGCACGGCGCTCCGTGGCCGATTCGCGGAGATCTTCGAGCGCGGCTACGAGGCGGTCTCCTGCCGCCGGGTGAGCGCCCCAGAAGCGAACGTAGCGGTCTACCGTTTCGAGCGGCCGGACGCATGAGCGCCGAAGGCACGAAGCCTGGCACCGCCGAGCCCGACACCACCACTGGCACCACCGCCGAGGCCCCCGACACCGAGCTGCGCTCACCGGCCGACCGCTACGGCGCCCGCATGGCCTCCGTGCGTGCGGGCGTGGCCGCCAACCAGCTGCAGTCCCGCGTCATCCGCCAGGAGCGCGAGACCCTCAACGAGGTCTGGGCCGCCGTTGCCGAGGACCATTCGGTGGCCCGTGCGGCCGCCGTCGTCGTCGGCGCCCGGCGGCGTTACGTCACCGGCGCTGGCCGCTCCGCGGTCTTCGCCCGGCTGCTGGAGTTCGACCTCTCCTACGGCCTCTCCCAGGTCTACCTCGTGGACGGCGAGGGCGGGCGGGCCATGGACGTCCTCGCCGACGTGCGCGCCACCGACGTCCTGATCGCCTTCTCGGTGCGCCGCTACCGGCGCGATACCGCACGCTTCGTCCAGGAGTACACCCGGCGCGGTGGGAGCGTGGTCGCCATCACCGACTCGCCCGACTCGCCGCTCCTGCCGCACGCCACCGAGGCCGTCGTCGTCCCCACCACCTCCGCCTCGGTCACCGACTCGGCCACCGCCATGGTCACCGTCATCCACCTGCTCACCGCCCTGACCACCGCCTCGGCCAAGGGGGCGCGCCGCCGTCTGGCCGAGCGCGACACCCTCGCCAGAAACCTGGAGTTGTACTGATGCGCGTCACCGAAATCGTGCTGCACGACGTCGAGCTGCCCCTGGTCCACTCTTTCGAGACCTCCTCGCACCGCAAATCCTCCCTGCGTCACCTGCTGGTGGAGATGACCGGTGAGGAGGACGGCAAGACCGTGACTGGATGGGGCGAGATCGCCTCGCCGTCGGGGCCCTTCTACGCCTCGGAGACCACCTCGATCGCCTGGGATGTGGCGCGGCAGTACCTGATCCCGACGGTGTTGGGCAGCGAGTGGGACCACCCCGACGAGGTCGATGGCTACTACGCCAAGATCCGCGG
Organism: Bogoriella caseilytica; assembly: GCF_003752405.1. Taxonomy (NCBI): domain Bacteria; kingdom Bacillati; phylum Actinomycetota; class Actinomycetes; order Allobogoriellales; family Allobogoriellaceae; genus Allobogoriella; species Allobogoriella caseilytica. The sequence continues at coordinate 1,937,382 of NZ_RKHK01000001.1, forward strand.
GCATTTCTTCGCCAAGGCCGGGATCAACATGGCGGCGTGGTCGCTGTGGACTGCCGCCCGGGGTGTGCCTTTGGCTCAGGCGCTGGGCGGCACGCGCGAGTCCGTGGTGGCCGGGGTCTCGCTCGGCATCGAGCCGACCCTCGACGAGCTGGTCGCGCAGGTGGACAAGCACGTGGCCGCCGGATACCCGCGGGTGAAGCTGAAGATCGCGCCCGGCTGGGATGTGGAGCCCGTGCGCGCGGTGCGCGCGACCTACCCGGACCTGGACGTGCACGTGGACGCCAACGGCGCCTACCCCGGTTCGGCCGACGCCGAGGAGGCCTTCGCGGTGTTCCGCGAGCTCGACCCCTTCGGCCTGACCATGATCGAACAGCCCTTCCACCCCCGGAACCTGCTCGACCACGCGCGACTCGCCGAGCAGATCGAGACCCCGGTGTGCCTGGACGAATCGGTGGAGACCCTCCACGAGCTCCGCACCGCTGTGGAGCTCAAGGCCGGATCGATCCTGAACATCAAGGTCTCACGCATGGGCGGGCTGACCGTGGCGCGCGAAGCACACCGGATCGCCTCCGAGGCCGGATGGCCGGTGTGGTGCGGCGGCATGCACGAGTTCGGCGTGGGGCGGCTCGCGAACGTGGCGATCTCCTCACTGCCGGGCTTCTCCCTGCCCTCGGACGTCTCGGCCTCGGAGAAGTACTACGCCCGCGACATCATCAGCCCGCCGGTGACCGCCGAGCAGGGCGTGGTGACGGTGCCTGGTGTGGCCGGCCTGGGCGCCGAGGTGCTGCCCGAGGTGGTGGCAGAGAACGAGACCCGCCAGGAGCGGTTCAAGGCGTAAGGGCTGGCCCGGGCGGTAGGGCTCGCGCCGTCCTACCGCTCGACGATGTTGCGGGGGTCTTCGCCCGCGGCCATGCGCCGGGTCTGCTCCACAATGAGATCCAGCGTCAGCTCCCAGACCTTCGACGTCGCCCCGCCCACATGCGGCAGGATCAGGCAGCCCGGCGCCGACCACAGCGGGTGCCCGTCCGGTAGCGGCTCCGGGTCGGTGACATCCAGCGCCGCGCGCAGGCGCTCGGTGCTCAGCTCGGCCAGCAGCGCCTGGGTGTCGACCACCGGGCCGCGGCCGATGTTCGCCAGCAGCGCGCCGTCGGGCATGGCGGCCAGGAAGTCCGCGTCCACCAGGCCGGCGGTCTTGTCCGTGTGCGGGAGGCTCACCACCACGACGTCGGCCTGCGGCAACAGCTCCGGGAGCTCGTCGGCGCCGTGGATGTGCGTGCCGTTCTCCTCCCGCGCGCGCGAGCCCACCGGCGTGATCGACTCCGGCGCGAAGGCCTCGATCCGCCGCGCGATGGCCTGGCCCACGCCGCCGTAGCCGAGCATCAGCACGCGGGCGCCCTGGAGGGAGCTCGCGGTGAAGCCCGCGTCCCAGCGGCCCTCCCGTTGCTGGTCCACCGCCTGCGGAATCTCGCGGAGCACCGCGAGAATCATCGCCAGCGTCAGCTCCGCGGTGCCCTCCTCGATGGTGCCCGCCGAGTTCGAGAGCGTGACGCCCTCGGGCACGTACTCCTCCACCCACTCGAAGCCCAGCGAGGGCACGTGGATGTGCCGCAGCCCCTCGATCTCACCGAGGCGCTCCGAGGCCTCCGGGTTGCTGGGGCGCACGCCGATCAGCAACTCACCGGCCGGCACCTCGTCAGCTGAGTCCTGGCGCCACACCACGGTCTCGACGTCCACGCCGGCCTCGGCAATGGCGCCGGCAATCTCCTCAGAAGGCACGATCACGCGCATGGTTCTCCCATCAAGGCCTGATCGGCCGGTTGTTGTGGCGGGCGCGCGGAAGGGCGTCCGGTACAGCGTCAGTGCGTCCGGTACAGCAGCTTCTCCAGCAGCGCGTCGTCCAGCTCGCGATCCCGGTTGATCTCGAGGCCGTCCAGGGTGTTGACCGGCCGGATCTGCTGGCCGGAGGAGACCAGCCAGAGCCCGTCGGCGCCCTCGAGTTCCGCGGACCGCAGCGCCCGGTACTCGGTGGCGTAGCCGAGCTCGCCGGCGATCTCGAACAGCGCCGCCTGCGTGGTGCCGGGCAGGATGCCAAGGTCCTCCGGCGGCGGGGTGACCAAGGTGGTGCCGAAGCGCGCGATCACGGTCGACGTCGGGCCTTCGAGCACGTAACCGTCACTGGAGGTGAAGATGACGTCGTCCGCGCCGCGGCGCTTGGCTTCGCGGCCCACGGCCTTGTTGACGGCGTAGGACAGGGTCTTCGCGCCGGCCAGCAGCCACGGCGAGGTGGCGGCGACGTCGGAGCGGTAGCCCCGGTCGAGCCGCACCACCGCGATGCCGTCCCGCTGCGCGGCGGAGCTGTCCTCGCCTTCGAAGGCGTAGACCCAGGCCGTGGGGTGGCCGCTGCCCTCGACGCCGCGGGTGACGATGATCTTGATCCACAGCTGCTCCACCGGCTCGTGCTCGGCCAGCGCGAGCCGGGAGGCCTCCTCGACGATCGCGAGGTCGGGCTCGGGCATGTCGAGCATCCGGGCCGAGCGACTCAGCCGGGTCAGGTGCGCCTCGGTGGCCTGCATCTGGCCCCGCACGGCGCCGATGACCTCGAAGATGCCGTCGCCGCGGGTGACGCCGAGGTCGGCGGCGGTCACGATGGGTTGATCGGCCGGGACGATGCGCAGCCGCTCCGCGCTGGGGGCCGAGGTAGGCGTGACGGGATCAATGAGGACGAGCACAGGCTGAGACACGGCCGGTTCCTTTCGGGGAGATCATGATGAGTCTAGAGCCGGGCGGGCGGCCCGGCCCGCGGGGTTCAGCGCGCCGGGCGCAGCACCAGGCGGTGCTCGGCGTGCGCGGCGATGGCGCCCGCGGAGTACAGCAGCGGGAAGGAGCCGCCGGAGCGCCAGAGGTCCACCAGATCGTTGGCGTGCGGGCTGCGCAGATCGGCGGACTGCCCGGGCGCGGAGATCGCCAGGGCCGCGTCCCAGTCGCCCACGTCCATGACCACGGCGAAGCTCGCCCCCACCTGCGTGACACCCTGCGCGTCGTAGCTGGCCATCGAAACCGTCTCGGCGCTGCCGGGCCAGGGGGCATCGGGCGGAGAACCCGCGGGCCCCAGGGGATGCCGGAACACCGAGCGGTGGAAGTCCCCCCAGGCCCAGGCCGGCGAGGGGGCGCCCAGCTCCGCCTCCAGTGCCTGGTAGGCCCCGCGCAGGGTGGTGAGTACCAGGGTGGCGCCGTCCTCGGTGGCGATGGACTCGGCCAGCAGCGTCAGCGTGATGCGGTGGTCGGGGAAGGCGACGTCCGCTGCGGCCCGGCGCACGGCATCCTCCAGGCATGCGGCCGGCAGGGAGGCGGCCAGGCGCGCTCGGATCAGCGCGGGCCGCAGATGGCGCCGCAGCCATCGTTCGGCCACCCGGGCGGCGCGCGACTCCACGCTCATGACGCCGTCCCAGGCCAGCAACATCGACAGGGCGGCTGCGCCGGGATCGGCGGCATCGAGCGTCACCGGCATCTGGCGCAGCAGTTCCACCGCCTGCCATGCCGGCAGGGAGAGCAGATCGCCCTGCAGTTCGCGGGCTTCCTGCAGGGTCCAGCCGCTGTGGCCGGCGAGGCGTTCGCAGACGCGTTCGTGCCGGAAGGGCAGGGCCCAGTCCCGGGTGATCAGGGGTGCCGTGTGACCAGCCGGGGAGTCCGGCGGCACGGAGTACTGATTGGACGACGTCGACCAGCCCCGCTCGGGACGGTGCTCGTCGATCAGTTCGTGCGCGCCGACTGCGCCGGTCCAGGTGACGCCGCCGGCCGCGGGCACGGTGCCGTCCGTGCCGTCGCGTGCGGGTACCCGACCCGCTCCGATCCGGCC